>JAFSJO010000045.1 GCA_017449415.1 Synergistaceae bacterium | reverse complement strand
TTCGTTTTCACGACACTGGGGCGGGCGGGCGGGGGCCCTACGAAGAAGTCGCGATAAAAGTCGGAGACTTTTCTAATAAGTTCCAACCCCTCAGCCTCGAATTTGTCGTTGAGATTATGTCTTGCCATGACCCGCGAGTACGCGATCTCCGGGCTGATATCCAAAAAAATTTTTACGTCCGGCTCTGGAAACTTGCAAGCCTCGATCAAGCTCCTGACGTACGACAGCTCCAGCGCGTGCCCTCCGGCCTGATATGCGAGTGTCGAGTCGTTGTAGCGTTCGCAGATCACGTTGTCCCCGGCGTTGAGTGTCGGCGTTATGACCTTGCTGACGTGTTCGGCTCTGTCGGCGAGGAACAACAACAGCTCCGTCGTGGCGCAGAGATCCTTTCGTCCCAAAATCAACTCGCGCAGCATGAACGGCTCGAAAGTTCTCACTGTCTTGCGTCCCGTGTGAGCTTCCAGCCACTCCGCGAGCTTTCCGGCCTGCGTACTCTTGCCTGACCCGTCAACGCCCTCGATCACTATGAAAATTCCTTTGGAGTTCATGTCTCACTTCTCCACGTCTATAACCCGTCTCATCATGCCGTCGACGAAGAAATCAGTCCCGAAAATTTTCAGTGTCCCCTCGTCGATACGTCGCTCTTTCATCTCGCTGAGGAACTCCGACTCAGGCTCTGAAGCTTCGTTCTTGGCCTCGTCATCGTTGAGAACTTTTTTCAGCACCTCGCCGACGAGATCACCGTTAAGCTCGATTATTAACTCGTTGCCCGCATCAGCGGCCTTTAGCTCCGTCAACATTCTTTCGAGGCTGTCAACGGACTTCGAGCCGTCCTCGATAGCAAGCTGAGTCATTGGCTCAACGTTACCGCCGCGCACGATTAAAGTTAGACTTCCGGAGGCTCTCTCTGGGATCTTCATCTTCACGACCTTTTCAGTTGTCCCGGCTCGCCACTCGCGCAGCTTTATTCTAACGTCGATCTCATCTCCGGGCTTGGCCTTAGCGACGGTCTCAACGTCCTCGATCCTCAAAACTTTTGGCCGCTCCGTAGCTTCGACGTTCAAGACAAATCCCGACGGCATCGTCTCAGTGAATGGCTGTGTCAGGTACATTCCGATCATCTCGGCGGTGTCGCCGAAAGCCTCTTCAACGATATCTTCGTCCGAGAAGAATATATCGCGCCTCGCGAAACCGTTCCTGATGTTCCTGCCCTCGATACGGAGGCTCACGTCCATCGTGCCTTGACCCTTGCGCCCCCATGCTTCAGCTATGAGACCTTTGTAAATCTCCTCGATCAGGTTGGCCGTCAGAAACTCATCAGCCACGACTCGAAAGCTGTATCTGTTCTGTCTGTTGGTGTCGAGATTTTTGAAGTTAAGCTCCGCCGAAAATGACGGTGGGAAAACTCCTGCGCGACCTCCGATAGCCGCCTCGCGATCCTGCGTGATGATCCCGTTGATAGAGACCGGGCTAGCGATCTTGAAAGGGAACGAGTAGCTGTCGACCGTCTCATGAACAAAAACTTTCGCCGCCGGGTAAACTGTCCTGCCGCGATTGAGAAAATCATGACCGAACGCCAAAAATTTTCCGTCCTTAGCGGTCGCGGTTATCGTACCTGACGCGGAGATCTCGACATCACCCCACGCGAGCAACGCCGCCACAGCTTCGCCCGGCCTGAAATTTTCGTTTCTGACTTCGAGCGACCCGGCTCCTGACGCGACACCCTGAGTTACGTTGAGGCCAAGAGCCTTGCTGAGCCGAGGCAGCGAGTTCGCGCCAAGCCCCGTCACTGAGACGTTGAGCTTCTTCAACTCCTCACCCCTCACTCCTAACTCCTCACCGTTAAAAATTCTGAGCATGGCTTCGATCGGCGTTACGATGGCGAAAGATTGATCGCTGTTGTCCCAGCCGCTTCGGATCGCTCCGACGAGCTTATTCTTCACGAACACGGGCGAGCCGCTCATGCCTTGCGCAAGTCTGTGCTTCCCCGTGAACTTTATCAAAATTTTTTCCGTCATGACCGCGCTGGCTCTCTGCGGGATAACGCTTACAATCTTCACGGGCATCTTCTCCGGCTCAGTGCCTCGCAACACGGTGAGAGCGTAACCCGTCATTCCGGGTCTCAGCTCGTCGGCATACATCAAAGGCTGCTCGGGGACAAAATTTTCAGCGCAGGCCGCGCCGCACACGAGCAACATAACAAAGACTAATGAGCAAAAATTTTTCAGAGCTTTCATTCCTAATTCCTAATCCCTAATTGTTTCTGGCTTTCTGTCGCAAGAATTCCATGATGAACTCGTTGATGTCTCCGTCGAGGACTGCTTGAATGTTTCCTTTCTCGAAGTTCGTCCTGTGATCTTTCACGAGCGTGTACGGGTGAAGCACGTAGCTGCGGATCTGGCTGCCCCACGTTGACTCTTTCTTGTCGCCGACGATCGAATCAAGCTCCTGCTGACGTTCCTGCAGCGCAAGCTCGTAAAGCCGGCTCTTCAAAACGTGCAGAGCTGTTTGACGGTTCATGAGCTGTGAACGTTCGTTCTGACATGTTACGACGATGCCCGTCGGTATGTGCGTGATCCTTACGGCCGAGTCTGTCCTGTTGACGTATTGACCTCCCGCGCCGCTGGCTCTGAACGTGTCGACCTTCAAATCTTCGGGCTTGACCTCAATGTCTACATCGTCGGAGAACTCCGGGGACACGAGGACGGAGGCGAAGCTCGTGTGTCGTCTGTGCGCCGAGTCGAATGGCGAGATCCTCACGAGCCTGTGAACTCCCCGTTCGGCCTTCAAAAATCCGTAAGCGTAATCGCCCGTGATCATGACGGTAGCGTTCTTGATGCCCTCGCCCTCGTCAGCCGTCGCCTCGATGACGTTGGCTTTGAACCCCTCGCGCTCGCAGTAACGCAGGTACATTCGCAGCAACATTCCCGCCCAGTCTTGCGAGTCGAGTCCGCCGCTGCCCGCATGGATCATCAAGATGGCGTTCGCGTTGTCGTGTTCCTCGTTGAGAAGCAAGAGCAGGCTCGCACGTTCAAGCTCCTCGCGAAGCTTCGTGAGGTTTTGAGAAAATTCTGTTTCGAGTTCGGGATCGCCGCTTTCATTAAGAAGCTCTTCGAGTGTCAGGAGGTCTTCATAGTCGGAGCTTATTCGCTTCCAGTTCTCGAGCCGCGAGTTGACTTGCGAAAGTTCCCTCAGGATATCCTCGCGCCCTTGTGAGTTCCAGAAGTCCGGCTTGGAAGTCTGCTCCGTCAGTTCTTTCGAGCGGCTGCTCAGAGCGTCAAGGTCAAAGGCTGTCCTGCACAGTCTGAACGAGGCCGCGCAGTTCTTCCAGTTCTGATTTTGTGTTGATGTCGTTTAACATGAAAAATATATTGCCTTTCAAATTTTTTCACAAAATCATAGCACATATTCGATTAGGGATTAGGAATTAGGAATGAGGGATTGGAGACTCAGAACAGCAACGTCAAGAGCGGGACGCTGACCAACGACACGATCGTCGAGACCACGACGCAGCGAGCCGCGAACTTGTAATCTTTGCCATACATCTCGGCTATGATCTCCGTGTTAGCCGCCGCAGGCATCGCCGTCAGCACCACTGTAACCTGCCACAGAATGTCCGGCACTCCGACAGCTCGAAGCAAGAAGAGATACATCAATGGCTGGACAGCTAACCTCACGAAAGTTAATTTGAAAGCGTCAACGTCGAGAGCGTCTCGGAGGTTCGACTCGCCCAACGCCGCGCCGATGATCATCATCGAGAGAGGGCCGGTCATGTCGCCCATGTTCTTTATGGCCGTGGAGAGTACGCTCGGGAGCTTGAAGGGCAGGAACATCAGCACCAGACCCACGAACACGACATCGAGGCTTGGAGTCTTCAACAGGATTTTGATCTTGTCTTTGAAGCTCTCGCCCTCGACGAACAGCGACAGCCCCGCCGTCCAAATTAAAATTCTCACGGGCATGAGATAGAACGACGCGTAGAAGACTCCTTCAGCTCCGAAGACAGCCGCGACGATTGGCAAGCCTGCGTTGCCTGCGTTGGAGAACTGCGTTGCGAACTCCAAGACGGCTCGGCGTTCCTTGGGAGCTTTGCGCCAAAAAATTTTTCCCGACAGCCACGCGATGACGAAACACACCGAAGAGATGATCATGATCTCGCCGGCGGCGATTAGCTGATTGATATCTGCGTCAACGTTAAAGGAATTTAATATCATGCACGGCAGCGTGATGTCCAACAGAAGATTAATGAAGCTGGAGCGTCCCTCGTGCTTCAAAATTTTCGTCTTTGCCATTATAATGCCCGTAACAACGTAGACGAACATCAACGCTTGCGTGTTTAACATTCTCTCAAAGATATTCATGTTCGTGGTCTCCCCTCTCGATTTATCAACTACATTTTCAACTACAAAAATCTCGAAATCTCTCAGTCCTCGCAACTCATCACGAGGCAACTTTTAAAAATAAATCGGCGAGTTTTCGCTCCCTCGGTCAAAAAAAATCCCTCCGGTTTTGCGCGAGTAGCCGGGGGGAAATTCATTCATACAGAATTATTCGTTTCATCTTGATGATTACGCGGCAGGCATCAGACTCTGAACTTCAAGTTCCTTCATCGAAGCCCGCACCGACTGCACGCCGTCCTTAGCAACGTCATATTGCTCGTCCTCACGGCTCACGGGGTCGATAATCGGAGTCCCTCTTGCGACTTCGGCCTTGATCTCTTCGGTCTCGGTTTTTTCATGAATGATTTCCTGTCTGGCCTTTGACGCGAGAGCTGCCGCCTTGGCCGCGACCTGTCTATCCTGACCTGACGGATCCGCCGGAGCGTTAGCGGCTCTCTGAACCTGCTGCATGTTCCTGAGAGTTTCCTCGGGCGTGCTTCCCTCCTTGAACTTGATGGGGACTTCGCCGCCGATGATGTAGCTTTTTCCGTCCGGGCCTTCGGTGTAGGAGTAACTTATCTCGCCGCCAAATTCTCCGGCCGTCGCCTTGTGGGCGTTCTCGTGTGCAATAACCTCGCGCTGAATGTTCTCAAGTTCCTTGGCCTGAGCTTCCTTTTCATCTTCAGCTTTCTCCTCTTGTTTCGAGGCTTCGCGGCGTTCGGCTTCAGATTTGATGATGTTCTGGGTGTTTTCGGCGGTTTTGTTCTCGTTGAGAGCGTCTTGAACTTCTTGCTTCTTGCTCTGCAGATCCTCCTGAGTAACTCCGCCGCTTACGCGGTTGAGGTCTTCTTCACTGCCTTTCATGGTAACAGACGCGCCGACGATATAACGCCTCCCGTCAGTCCCGAGCGAGTAATGATAGACCGTGTGGACTTTGGCATCGTTTCCGAGCTTGGCTTTTAGGCTTTGCTCTTCAGCTAAAATTTCCTGTTCCTTTTGTTGCTTGGACTCGTCGACCTCTTCAACGTCTTTGATATTCTTGACGCGCCCAATATTCTGGACAGGCTCCAAGTATCCTGCCGACAGCATTGATGTAACCTGCATGACTTTCCACCTCCCTGTGAAAGAATTTGCCAATATTATACAAGATTGACGCTCAATAGTTGAATGTCATTATGAGCATGTAGATGTTTTTGTTTGTCTCGTTACCGGCGTGATATTTTTCGTTGGTATTCTTAAAATTCGAAGTTCTCCGCAAGTCCGCCGTCGCCGCTTTCGCTTCGAGCTTGTTCATGAGGGACTCATCTTTATTTGAACCGTCGTGAACTTTGTACGCGACATACCAATAAATCGTCTTGCCATTATTGCTGGTATTGACGGTGTAGCTTCCGACCGCGTCATCGTTGAGCGATATCGAAGTCGAGTCAATGTGCTTCATAAGCTCCGCCTTGCCCTTGTCAGTCTTGAAGTAATCGCCGAGTGTCTGAGTCCCGACCTTGCCGTCCGTGCCGACCTTGTAGGGGTTCTCCCTGTACCACTGTATTACGGCCAGCTTTATCTGCGTCATGTCGTTGAGTATCTTCGTGGCCTTGGCCGTCGCGACAGCCTCCGAACTCGAGATCATTATCATCGCGCTCAACACTCCCAACGCGAATATCACGATCATAACCTCGACGAGCGTAAAGCCCGCCTTGTGTCTTCTTCTTAACGTCAATGTGAACACCTCCGATGAGCTTATTATACAAAAAAGCTCCCACGGAGTCGCCTCCGCGAGAGCTTCGCTTTGAAACTTAAAAAATTTTTATTCGCTCGGGACTTCCCGCACGAGCATATAGAAGGGAGTTCGGACATCGCCGTCAGATATCAAATTTTCGTCGCTGAGATCCTCGGGACTTTTGTAAAGTTTCAATGTCTTCGCGTAGCGCGCGAGTCCTTTCAGAACGTCCTCGTCGAAGTTCACGCTTGGCGAGTAATACTCGATGAACAACTGATCGACCTTTCGGCCGTCAGGCTTCACGACGTTGCACACGGCGTTCGTGAGATATCCTTCGTCCGCGCTGTTGCCTTTGATGTGTTTCACGCCGTCTTTGAGGGTTATGATCTCCGATTTGAGATACTTCGCGACCTCCTCGGTCATGTCGCCGCAGGGAAGCGAGTCGGGGTTGTCGGCGTACAGAGATAAAACTGCTCTTTTACAATTCACCAAACCGTGTATAATATTGGTAGCCCTTTGGGAAGCAGAAGCCTTGGCACCCGTCAAAGTCATCACGGTGCCGATTGTTGTCGTTATAGCAATTACTATCAAAAGTTCAACGAGCGTAAAGCCCTTTGTGTTTTCGTGTCTCATTTGTTAAAACCTCCGTTCAGATTTTCAAGTATCTTCACGTTAAGTTTTCGTCATTAATTCCCAGATTATTAACTCGAAGCCTTGCCAGCCTTCGGCCATGTTCGTCTTTTCGAGGTAGGACAGCCGCGCGGCGTTCGCCATGAAAATTTTGATTTTGTCGGCTCCGAAGTTCTTCAACGCGGCCTGAGCTTTCTTAGCGGCGTAGCTCTTCGTTCCGAGCATCTTTAGAACGTCGTCCGAGTATCTGTTATTGAAGCACGAGAGCATCAGAGCCGGCCTCAGTCTGTTGGTCAGAGCCGTCAGCGTCGGGAGCAGTGGCTCATTGCGGAGATACTTCAACGCCCTCGAAACGTCAGACGCGTTGCCAGCGCACAGCCCGTCAAGAAAGATCAACAGCGAGCGGCCTCCCTCATCGAACGAAAGATTTTCGACATCTTCGACCTTGATGTTGCGACCCCCCGAGTAGAGCGCGAACTTCTCGATCTCCGAGCGAAGCTCCTCCTGCGACTCGACACTGTCCGCAAGAAGTTGAGCCGCGTCAGACTCAAGCGTGAACTTCGACTCTTTCGCGAGGGTCATCAGCCACTTAGGACGCTCCCACGGCGGGATCTGAGCCTCGGGCTTTATTAGTTCAATTGAATTTTTGATGGCTTTGAGGGTCTTCAGCTCGACACCGAAGATCAAGATCAGAACGCAGTCAGCTTTCTCGTCCTCGACCAGCGACACTAGAGCCTCGGGAAAATCTCCAAGAGCCTCCGCGCTCTCAATGACGATCGCCTCACGCTGAACGAATAGCCCCGGCGTTATGACGGTCTCAAATAATTTTTCCCACGTCCCGAAAGCCTGAGCCTCGTATCGGCCATTGAGCGGCCAGCCGTCCTTTGAAAGCTCCTTTAGCTTCTCGCTCAGCTGTCGGCGTTGCGCGTCTGAATGTTCGATTGCTATTATGTGCGGCACTGTTCCAACTCCTCGGGAAAATTCTAGCACGAAATTAATTACACGAGAGCCGAGGGCCGAAACTCAAAAGGAATAGTCATAACTCAACGCAGGAGGCAAATTTTTTATCATGATGATAGGAACGGGCAACACCATAAGAATGGCTTATAATGCCCTGACCGCGACTAATAAAGCGATTGAGAACACCTCGCGCGCGCTTTCAACAGGGCTTAGGGCAGCCACAGCCGCTGATGATGCCGCAGGGTTCGCGATGGGTATGAACATCTCGGCGCAGATTGCCGGGGTCGACCGCGCCATCAGGAACTCGCAGGACGGTATCTCAATGCTTCAGACGGCGGAGGGGGCTTTGAATCAGATTAACTCAATGCTTCAACGAATGAGAGAGCTTGCTGTGCAGTCGGCCAACGACTCTCTGACCACGCAGGATCGAAGCTACATACAGCTTGAAATTGATGAGCTTCGCGACAACATAGACAACATAGCTTCCAACACGACATTCAACTGTAAAAGACTCTTAGACGGCAGCTCGTCGGCTATATGGTCGTCGGACGATGAGAAAGTCTCGCTTAGCGTCAGCGGAGCCGTCACATCTTTAGACCAGTTCGGACAGAGAAAGAACACCGCCGGAAATTACAAAATCGAAATCTCCGCGAAGGCCGGCAAGGCTGAAGTTCAAAAGTCAAATATCTTTGAGCTTGAAGTGTCGGAGGAGTACCTGACCGAGGAGACTGCGGCGGACGGCGATACTGTTCACGTCATGAGGACGCGACAGAGGGCGGCAACCTTGCGCGACATGACAGCCATGAAAGACAACAGCGGAGCTTTCATAATGAACGAGCCTCAGAAAATTCAGATCATTCAGGGAGACGGCAAGACCGCCGAGGTCGTGTTGTATGCTGAAGACACTCTCTACGATGTCAGCCGAAAGATCAACAATGCCATAGCTGACGATCTGGGACAGTTGAGCTACGCCGATAACCGCGAGAATTTCTGCTCTGTTGCGAGCGGCGCGCCGGACACGTCGGAGGCTGTGAGATACTCCGAGACCGTCTACAGCCGGGCATATCTGCGAGACATTGACACGCGAAGCGCGACTTACGGGCAATTAATATTAAATCAGTTCGGGACTCCGCAGGAGATCACTCCGGGCGATTATGGCGACTACGAAGCTGAAGATCTCGAAGAGCTGTTGTCATTCCGCGACGAGGTTACGACCACGAAAGCTACGCTTGTAATCAGAAGCGCGATCGCCGGAGCTGACGGAAAGCTCACGTTCACGTCCGAGAATAACGACCTCATAAACGCCCTCAACCTCAACACGATACAGGAGGCCGAGGAAAATATTTTCTCAATGTCGATCTACGACGCTCACACTGGCAAAGCTATCGCCGAAAATCTCGCGACGGACGGCAACAGAGTCGACGGGGTCATCAGCCCCAACATCGGGATCACATTCGACGCTATGGCGAACGTCAGATCAGTGTGGGACGAGACAACGAAGCGTTACGTGATCCAAAACGAAGCCGAGGACTACAGCACGATCGTTCATATTGATGATCGCAGTACGTCATTCCAGATCGGCCAAAACGTCGGCGAGGACATCTACATCAACATCGGCGACATGAGAGCGAAAGCTCTTGGCCTTAATCGTGTTGACGTGTCGACGCGGGCGCGGGCTTCGGAGTCCATAACGCTGCTCGACTCGGCGATCCACAAGGTCGGCTCACAGCGTGCGAAGATCGGCTCATACCAGAACGAACTCGAATACAACGCCAACAGCCTAACCCAGACAAGCAAGCACATGCAAGAGGCTGAGAGCAGATTGAAAGATGCTGACATGGCGAAAGAATACATGGAGTTCATAAAGCTTCAAATATTGAACGGCACGGGAAACTCAATGCTCGCGCAAGCCAACCAGAACTCGCAGAACATCATGGGACTTCTGCTTCAGTGAGGAGTTAGGAGTGAGGAGTTAGGAGTTGAAAGGAGAAGAAATGATATGGCAATCAATCTGAGGGGCAGGAGCTTCCTGACGCTCATGGACTTCACGCCCGACGAAATAAATTATTTGTTGACTCTCTCGGCTGATCTAAAGGCCAAGAAGCGTGCCGGGATCCGCGGGAACTCTTTGGCTGGCAAGAACATCGCGCTCCTGTTTGAGAAGTCATCAACTCGAACGCGCTGCGCTTTCACAGTGGCTTGCAACGATGAGGGAGCTTTCCCAGAGTTCCTCGGCAAGAATGATATTCATCTCGGAGCTAAAGAAGACGTAAAGGACACCGCGAGGGTGCTAGGCCGAATGTTCGACGGGATAGAGTTTCGCGGCTTCAAGCAGGAGACGGTCGAGACGCTCGCGAAATATTCGGGCGTGCCTGTATGGAACGGATTGACGGACGTTGACCACCCGACGCAGGTTCTTGCGGACTTCCTGACCTTGCGCGAGAATTTCGGGACTTTGCGGGGGCTGACTCTCGTCTACCTCGGCGACGGCCGCAACAACATGTCCAACGCTCTCATGATCGGCTGTGCCAAGATGGGCGTGAATTACGTCGTAAGCTCACCGAAAGAGCTTGAGCCGGATAGAGACCTCCTCGAAAGATGCCGGGCGATCGCCAAACATTCAGAGATAAAAATCATCAACGACCCTCGCGAAGCTGTAAAGGGAGCTGACGCTCTGTATACGGACGTGTGGGTCTCAATGGGCGAGGAAGCATTGAAGGAGCAACGCTACGAATTATTGCGGGGCTGGCAGGTCAACTCGGAGATCATGAACGCGACGGGCAAACCTTCAACAATCTTCCTTCATTGTCTGCCGGCTGTGAAAGGTTCGGAGGTTACGGAGGAGGTCTTCGAGAGCGAGGCTTCAAAAGTCTTCGACGAGGCCGAGAACCGTATGCACACCATCAAAGCCGTAATGGTGGCGACGCTCGGAAATTGAAAGATGACTGAGACAAGTCTCAACGCTCACGAGAGGGTCTCAAAAACTCACGCGAGGATCGAACTTCGAGGACGGCTCGACAGCCTCAACGCTCGGATAATTTTATTCCAAGCTCATTCGGACAATGACGAGTACACCAGCGACCTTGAAGAAGTCCGCGAGGTTGTGAGGTGTCTTCAAGGTCTCGAGGCTCGCGAAAAAGTCTTTGAGGGGGTCATGACCTTATGGGGAATGGACGAGGAGGAAATTCACGAACGCTCGCACAATCCCCAAAAATTTTATGGTCGCGGTCATTTAGTCTTCCATCACGGCATGGGACGCGAGGCCAGCGAGATAAATCTTCTGCGTGCCCTCGTGCGGGAGACTGAGTTGTGCGCGTGCAGAGCCTTCGACGACAATGACACCCTCAAAATTATTCACGTGCTGAACAGACTCAGCAGCGCGCTATACATTCTCATATACAAATACATTTCACTTTGATTTCCGTCCCGTCCCGTCAAATCCGAATTCCTTATCGAGCTGCAGATTGTCGCCCGGGGTCGTGAAGTATCCGCTCCGGACTGTCTCAGGCTCACCGAGCTTCAAAAGCTCACTGACTTTCACGAAGCTGTAGCCCCGGCTCGTCAACTCCTCTACGACATATCGCAGCAAGTTCGCCGTTCCTTTGGGGACTGAGTTGGCATGGAACAGCAGGATCGAGCCTGGTCTCGTCATTGCGGCGACTTTCTTGGCCGAGCGTTGAGCGTGCTTTACGTTGGTGTTGTCTCCGACCTCGGCGGCCACGTCCCACTGAATGACCCTGAGACCAAGCGACGCGATCACCTTTAAGGCTCTCTCATTGTTGCGGCCGTATGGAAGCCTGAACAGCGTCGGGACAGGCGCAATATCTTTGAGCCTCGCGTCCTCTCGCAACAGTTCATATTGAGCTTGCGTCCATAATATTTGCTTTGTCAGAGCGTCTTCGGAGAGCAAAGCGCAGTTGCCGTGCGACCAGTTGTGATTGCCGATCTCGAACAGTTCGTCCTCGCTCATGATCTGTTTGACCCGCCGCGCATGAGTCCGCATCCACTTGCCTCCCATGAAGAAGGTCGCGGGGATCTTGTTCAGCCTCAGAAAGTTTATGATGGCCATGTCGCAGCCTGTCGTGATCGTCGCAAGCTCGCAAGTGTCGAATGTCAGAGCTACGACCCTCTCACCGTCCCGGACGTTCACGCGCCTTATAACTCCCTCGTCAGTGTCGAGAGCTTCGAGCATGTTGAGAGGTTCAAGCCTTTCCGGCGGTGTTATGTCGTTGGGAATGGCGCGCCGCGCGTCAAGCTGATCCGCGTCCCACTCTCCGGCGTACAGAGCGGAAGCCCACATCAGGATCAGAAATATCATTAGAAAACGTTTCACGAAAAAAATCCCACCTTTGAAGTATAATGCTGTAATAATAATAAAGAAAGGTGAAAAAATCATGCCTGTCCCTGACGCTTTGGACATACGCAAGCCGCTGTTGGAGGTCTTTCGAGACGAAGCTCCTCACAGTTTCTCCATAAATGAAATTATTGAAATGGTCGCTGCGAGTATGGGCGAGAACCTCGAAGAAATGTCATCGACCGAAAAGACAGCTCTCAGGAATAACATCAACGAAGCTAAGTCATATCTGAGGAACAAAAAACTTCTCTCGCACCCCTCAAGGAATACTTACATGATTACACGCGCCGGAGCTGACCTCCTTGCGACTAACCCGGAGTTCATCGACGATGATTGCTTCAACAAGCCCGAGCCTGAGCCTGAGCCTGTCGCTGAGATCCCCGTCGACTTCGCGGAGCAGGAATTTTTAGACGCGCCCGAAGAGGTCGTCCCCGAGGTCGTAGAGTCCGGCGAGATTGAAGAACCTGTTGAAGAGGAGGCCGAAGAATTTTTCGACTCGGACGATCCGATCGACACCGAAGAAGAGTTGGCCGAGCTGAATGAGCCTGAGCCGCTGCCCGAAATGGATACGGAGATCGCAGAAGAGCCGGAGCCACCTCAGCCCGTCGAGCCGGAACCTGTTCACGTCCCAGAGCCAGAGCCGACCCCCGCGCCTGAGCCTCAGCCGGTCAAAAATTCCGAGAGCCTCGGAGACATCGAAGAAGTCCTCGCGAACTTCAACGAGAGACTTGCCGAGCAGGTGCTTGAAAAGGTCGCGGCGATCAATCAGGATATGTTCTGCGCGTTAGTCATGGATCTGCTCTCGAAGATGGGATATCGCGCTTTCCAAAACGCACGCTACACCAACGAGGCCGAGGGCAGCGATCTGATCCACGGCGTGATCTTAGAGAACAAGGCCGGAATGACTCCGATCTACATTCAGGCGCGTAAGCTCTCACCGTCAAAGACAGTCGGAAAGTCCGATATGTTGGAATTTGTTGACGCTCTCGCTGACAAGGGCGGCAAGGGAATGTTCGCGACCACCGGGAGTTTCTCGGAGCAGGCCGAGATATGTGCGCGCGACGAAAGGATCATGCTGCTTGACGGCAAGAAGTTGGCAAGCCTCATGATAGCGAACAACTTCTGCGTCAACACCGAAAAGATTTTTGAGCTTAAAGCCATAGACACAGACAGCTTCGGCGAATACGAAAATTAAAAACTTCATGAAAATCTTCATTGTGAGCATGGGCTGCCCAAAGAACACCGCGGACAGCGAACATCTCAGCGCGCTGTTGAAGGCGGCCGGTCATGAGGTCGTCGACGAGACTGGCAACGCCTCCGCCGTCATCATCAACACATGCGGCTTTATCCTCGATGCCGTGAAAGAAAATCTTGACGCTATAATCGACCTCGAAGACCTCAAAGCCAGCGGCAAGATCGAGAAGCTGATCGTGTTGGGCTGTCTGGTCAACCGTTACGAGAAAGATCTGCGCGAAGAGTTTCCAAGCGTCGATTTGTTTGTGCGCTCCGAGCAGTGGGAGAAGATCATCGACTTTCTCGGCGGGACGTTCAACTCCAACTGCCGCGCTGTGTCTCCTGCGCTCGATAAAAAATTCTGGACGCGCTACCTCAAAATCAGCGAGGGCTGCAACACTCTCTGCTCATATTGCGCCATTCCGTCAATACGCGGGCGGCTTCGGAGCGTTCCGTTAAAGACTCTCATAGATGAAGCTATGATGCTGTGCGCCGCGGGCGCGAAAGAACTCTGCCTCGTGGGTCAGGACTTGACCGTCTACGGGAGCGACTTCAACGACGGCACGAGCCTCAGAACTCTAATCAGCGAGCTCGATCGCGAACTTCCAAAAGGAACATGGCTGCGGCTGTTTTATCTTCACCCAAACAGAGTCAGCGAGGAGCTTATCGACTTCCTGATGTCGCGTGAGAAAGTTCTGCGTTACTTGGATATCCCTATCCAGCACGTCGACCCGGAAATTTTGTCGCGAATGAACAGGCCGTGCCCCGAGGGTCATATGATGAAAATTTTCAGATACATTCGCAGCCTCGATGAGCTATTCACGCTCAGGACGACCATAATGACGGGCTTCCCTGGCGAGACGCGCAAGAAATTTGAAAAAGTCCTCGACTTCATGCGCGAGATTGAATTTGACCGCGTTGGAGCTTTCGTCTACTCACCAGAGGAGGGCACAAGGGCCGCGACGCTTGACAAGAAAGTCTCCGAGAAGACAGCCAAGGAACGTTGCAGCGAGATCTTAGCTCTTCAAAATGGCGAGATAGCTTACTACAGGAGCGAATTATTCGAGGGTCGCGAGCTTGATGTCCTGATCGAGAGCATAGACAGCGAAGAGGGTTTAGCGTATGGCCGAAGCTTCCGTGACGCGCCCGAGGTTGATGGTGTCGTTGTCGTTGAAGGTTTCGACGCGAAGAGCTTGAAGCCCGGCGACATGGTTCGCGTAAAGATTGCGGAAGGAATTGAAAATGATTTATACGGAAAGGTGATTGATTAGTGATGCCAAAGATCAGCGAGATGAAGAATTATCCTTATTACGTGTGGCTCGCGAGCGTGTTCGGACTTGGCTTCCTGCCCTCGGGTATGCCCGGCACTGTCAGCTCGGCGGCGGCGTGCGTCGTGAGCGTCTTCGTCGACGTTCCGTTGTGGGCGATCGTCCTCGTAACTCTCGTGGGCGTGTACGTAACTGACAAGTCCGAAAAATTCTTCAACATGAAAGACCCGAGCTTCCTCAACATCGACGAAGTCCCCGGAATGTGGCTGAGCATATTCCTGCTCCCAAAGAGCTTCATAATCCCGGGCTTCTTTCTGTTCCGGCTGATTGACATTCTGAAGCCGTTCCCGGTCTGCACGATGGAGAGGCTGCCCGGCGGCTGGGGGATAATGGCCGATGATGTCGTCGGAGGTCTGATGGCTAACGTGCTGTTGCAGTCGTACAACGCATATTTCCATCACGCGGGCTGGATCGAGGAGTTAATAACATGGATCACGAAGTGAAGAGGTCGCTCGCCGAAAGAATTTTGATCCGAGCCAAGGCCAACGGCATCAAGATAGCTTGCGCCGAGTCATGTACTGGCGGACTTGTCGGGGCGGCGTTGACGGATATCCCCGGAAGCTCTGAAATCTTCAACGGCAGTGCCGTAACCTACAGCAACGAGGCCAAGAAAAATATTTTGGGCGTTCGCGACGAAACTCTGAGAAATTTCGGAGCTGTCAGTGAGCAATGCGCCGCTGAGATGGCTCAGGGAGCTTTGAAGGTCTTTGACGCTGACGTAGCTGTCTCTATAACCGGCATAGCTGGCCCGGACGGCGGGAGCCTCGAGAAGCCTGTCGGAACTGTCTGCTTCGGTCTCGCGTCGGCTGACGGTGTGAAGACTTTTCGAGAGATTTTCCCCGGCAACCGCGCCGATATTAGAGAGAGCGCAGTTGTGTTTGCGTTGGAAAAAATTTTGAATGGAGGCGACCTTTAATGAAGAAGAGAATTTGCGCTTTAATCGCTGTCGTGTTGATGTTCGCGTCAGTCGGTCAGGTTTTGGCGAAAGATGGCCGTTACGTCCGCGAGGAAGCCGCCCGCAGAGATATGAAGCTGCTCACCATCGAACAGGCGAAAGATATCGCGGTAAAGCGTCTCGGCTCGGCGAACGTTCGCTTCAAAGATTTCGACCTCGACAACGAAGCTGACGATTACCCGAACGGCTCGGACTTCAGACCTGTATATGAGTTTGAATGTCTCAGCGGAGGCCGTGAATACGATTTCGAGATCGACGCTGTAACAGGCGAGGTCTTGAAGTTCAAGCTCGACGATTAGATTACAAAGGAGAAAAATTTTTATGGCTTCACAGAACAATTCGTTAGGCTACATAATCATAGAGGGGACTGAGTCGCAGATACGCGGTGCGGCTCTGGTTACTGACGTTAAGGGCTTCCCTTTGGACTTCGCACGGACTGACCCGCTTAGGCCGGACGCTCTGGCGAGGATTTTATACGGGGAGTCTTTCGGGAAATATGCGAAAGAGAAGTTGATCCTTGAAAGCCTCCTCGACGCTATCGAAATCCAGCCTCAGTTATGGATCTGCAACGACGGCGATCTGCTCGCGCCACTGCGAATAACGAGCAAAATAAAGACAGTCATGCTCGACGAGTCGCCTCATGTTCCGTTAGACGCGCCCGGGCATGTTGAGACCACAGCGGAGCCGGGAGTGTTCTTCATGCAGGCCGACCCCAGCGGTGCACCGTTACGAGCTGAGTTCCCCGACGGCACTCGCCCCGAAGAGGTTCAGCAGGTCGCGGCGTGTCTTGCAGAAGCGGCAGCCTCGATGGTCATACTCGAACCGTTCAACAGGCTTCAGAAGGCTCTGAACTTTTTAGCGACCGGAAGGAGTTAATATCAATGCCGCTCGATGGAGTGCGTGATTTCATCGCCCGCCATGTCATCAAGGACGTGCCTGTCTACAGGATCGACGATTTCCGAATGGATCGCCCTGAGATCGTGAAGACTCCGCGCAGGGTCGCAACTCAGCGAATGTATCCCAAAATAAAGGTCGAAGTTTCAAAGACTATTGATTTCGAGTCCGTAAGGTTGAAGATGAGATGCACGGCCAAGAAAGCGAAATTTCTGACGGAGCCGGTACACGCCAAGAACGTAAAGATAAAACGCTTCGTCAAGCAGGACGTGAAGACTCACACGATGTCATTCGACAAGAAGATCCGAACGTCATCAGGCTTGAAACAAGTTCAGGCATTGCCACAGGAGCGCGGGAACACGCTGAAGCTTCAAAAGAAGCGGCCGAACGTCGCGAATAACGAAATGCTGTTGGCGTGCTACGGGCCGATCGTCGAAGGTGCTGTAGAGAAGCTCGTGTTGAACAAACAGCGCGGAACTCTCCTAATCTGGTACAAGCCCGGCAGCAGACAATTCAAGGCTCGAAGCGTCTACCTGATCCGCCGCCTCGGCATGGGGTCGAAGCCCGAATGGCGTTGGATATAGCTGAAAGTTTCAGAGCGTCGTAAATCGTTTTGCGGTAAAATATTCAGAAAAATTTTTTTCGAGGGAGTAAAGTTTTCATATGGCTACGGTTAATAACACAGACCCTTCAGCCGGATTAAACACAGGAGATATAGTCGACTGCACTGTCGAGCAGATAATGCCTTACGGCGTGTTCGTGAGGATCGCCGCCAATGGCCGCAAAGGAATGATACACATTTCCGAGCTGTCTTATGGCTTTGTCAAGGACATCAACGAGATCGTAAAAATTCACGACAGCGTCAAAGCCAAAGTGATCAAAATCGACGAGCGGGGACGCATCGACTTATCCCTGAAGCAGACCACAGAGCCGCCAGCACCTCAACCACAAAAATTTTCAAAGCCCGCAACCTCGCCGAGCTATGAACGGCGCGAAAATTTCAAACCACAGCGAACCATCAACAGAGACCAGAACGCAAGCAACGTACGCGAGCCTCGTGAGCTTCGTGAGACGAGAGATTTCTTTGACGCACGAGAGGCATACAGGGAAAGCCACCCCGAGGAGGCTGACACATTCGAGAAGAAGATGGCCTCGTTCCTAAAGACCAGCGAAGCCAAGATAACGGATCTCAATACCCGAAAGTCCGCGCGCTCAGGCCGAAGCACCAGACGCAGAAACAGCCGGGATTTCTGACAGCGTATGTATACTCCTTTTTTTATGAAGAGCGGGAGGTGTGAAAGATCATCTCCCGTTTTTGATATCCAGCCCGACAGGCAGCGACGCTTCGATAAATCTTTGATCGTTGGCGTGAAAAGATGCCGCTTCAATCATGTTCAGGTCATAACATGCAAGCCGCTCTCGAATAAGCTTCGGCCATTCCCCACGACATTCTGGCTCATGTGTCCGTATCTCGCAAGGAGAGCCGGGACTGTCGAGTCTGACGGCGGAGTTCGAGAGCTTGAAGAGTACATAAAGGCTCGCGGGCTTGAGCGTGAGTGGCGCAGATATAACTTCATTCATCAGGCTGTGCGCTTGAGCTTGCTCAACAGGAACGTGAGCAGGTTTATGAGGAAGTATCGCGGGAAAATTTTCAAAACTTTAATCCGGGGTGGCATCGGCGGCATGAGATACGACTGCGAAAGCGTGAACGTGAAGTGCCTGCACCTACAGACAGCGTCATATCTCGGGCTTGGCTTTCACCCTGCGTCAGAGTGGCTGAGGTCGAAGGGGCTTTGCGGGGATTGCTCGATTGAGCTTTGCGCGAGGCGGCCTGTATAATTATCGGGTTACTAGATATCGAAGGAGGAAATAATCACAATGACGCTACGTGAAGAAGCTATAGCGGCGGTTGAGAAAGTTCCGGAGGCCAAGCTGCCGATGTTGATCGAGTTTGCGCGCTTTCTGGATAATTCGCCGAAAAAAGAGTCAGGGGAAAGGCTTGTCGAAAAGCCACTGCGCCGAGGAGGCTGGATAAAAGGCGAGATTTACATGTCCCCTGATTTCAATGATTCTCTTGAAATCGTTTCTGAAAAGGAAATGCGGGTTCTGCAGGTCATGCGTACAACAAACACTGCGTTTGAGGAAGCTGAATTGCAGGAGGTAGCTGTGTGAAGTACTTAATGGATACATGCACGTTCATCTTGTACATTGAAACCAGTGATAGACTTCCGCTTGCTATGAGAGATCTTATTGACAACGCTGAGGAAATTTCAGTGAGTCAGGCCACTTTTTGGGAGATAGCGATCAAAAAGACCATCGGAAAGCTAAATCTTCAAATGACAAGTTTTGACCTCGAAAAGAAGTGTGATGAAAACAAAATCGAGCTTCTTCCTCTTCTTCAGAGCAAATATTTCGAGAGGATTCAAAAGCTCCCGCTCATTCATAGAGACCCTTTCGACCGCATCATAACGGCGACAGCCGTTGAAGAAGATTTGACGCTTCTTACAAACGACAGAAACATAATAAAATATACCGAAGTTAAAACTCTTTGGTAATCGCACAAATTTTATTTCAAAAGGAGACTTCAAAAGTGGCACGAAACATAACACCGAAAGATGAAAATTATTCGCAGTGGTATCTCGACGTTATCAAGGCTGCCGGAATGGCGGACTACGCTCCCGTGCGCGGCTGCATGGTCATAAGGCCGACAGGCTACGCGATATGGGAGAGTATTCAAAAGAAGTTTGATGACGCTTTCAAGAAAACCGGGCACGTAAACGCTTATTTCCCTCTGCTGATCCCTGATTCGTTCTTTAAGAAAGAGGCTGAGCATGTCGAGGGCTTCTCCCCCGAGCTTGCAATGGTAACCCACGCGGGCGGCGAAGAACTCGAAGAGCCTTTCGCGATCCGTCCGACCTCCGAGACCGTCATAGGTTACATGTATTCAAAATGGATTCAATCGTGGCGCGACCTGCCTGTCCTGATTAATCAGTGGTGCAACGTCATGCGCTGGGAGAAGAGGCCGCGGTTGTTCTTGCGAACGTCGGAATTTCTTTGGCAGGAGGGACACACAGCCCACGCCACGGCCGAGGAAGCTCAGGAAGAAACTTTGAAGATGCTCGGAGTGTATCGCGACATCATAGAGAACGAGCTTGCTATCCCCGTCATTGCCGGCGAGAAAACTGAGGGCGAAAGGTTCCCGGGCGCGGATCACACTTACACATGTGAGGCCATGATGAGCGACACGCGAGCTTTGCAAGCCGGAACGAGCCACTTCCTCGGTCAGAACTTCGCAAAGGCTTTCGAGATTCAATATCAGGACAAGGAAGGCAACCTCCAATATTGCTGGACATCGAGCTGGGGTGTCTCGACGCGTTTGATCGGCGCACTTATCATGGTTCACTCCGACAACGACGGTTTGATCGTCCCTCCGAATATCGCTCCCGTCAAGGCCGTGATCCTGCCAATCTCGAAAGATGAAAGCGTCGCGGCGAATGAAATCCTCCCGAAAGCCAAAGAACTTTCAGCTAAACTAGACGAAGAACTCGGCGGCATGTTCACGAAGGTCGACACGGACTTCCATATGAGGCCGGGCGACAGATTTTTCACTCACCTCCAGCAGGGGATCCCGTTGAGGCTCGAACTTGGCGAGAAAGATCTGCAGGCCGGGACCGTCAGGCTCGTTCGTCGCGACACGGGCGAGAAGCTCGATGTTAAGGCCGAGAACGTGATCCCGACGGTGAAGAATATTCTTGCTGACATTCAAGCCAACATGTTCACGCGGGCGAAGACTTTCAGAGACGAGAACACTCACGACGCGCAAAGCTACGACGAGCTGAAAGAGATCATCGAGACGAAAGGCGGCTTTGTTCGTGCTTACTTCGCCGGGACTCCCGAAGACGAGGTCAAGATACGCGAGGACACGGGCGCGACCCCTCGTTGCATCGTGCCGGGCGAACACCTCGGAAAATGTTTCATGACCGGCCAAGACAACGCAAAACTCACAATTTTCGCAAAAGCCTACTAATGACGAACATCTAAGGACTTAAAGAATGTTTGAGGCCGATTTAGTTTTCTCTTGCGGGGAGAATAATTTTCTTCCCGTTGTTGACGTGTGGCTCGTGATCGATGTGTTGCGGGCCACTACTGTTATGACTCGATGGTTTGAGCTTGGCGGCACGGAGCTGTATCCCGTCAAGAGTCCTGACGAAGCTCGGCGGCTCGTCCTTGAGTTGCAGGAGCGCGGCTCGTCTCCGTTGCTCATGGGTGAGGTGAACGGGATCCCCCCGGAGGGGTTCGACATGGGTAACTCTCCTTTAGAGCTGAGCTACGAGCTTATCCAAGAACATTACTGCGGTGTCATGTCCACGACCGACGGAACTGTCGCGCTAAACGAAGCTTTCTCGTCAGGCAGTCCCGTCATAGCTGCGAGCTTCAGAAATATTTCGGCGTGTCTGGATCACGCGCTGACGCTCGGGGATCGGATCGGGATATTATGCTCGGGACGAAAGAGCCGGCCATCGTGGGAAGATACTCTATGTGCCGGAGCTGTCATTGAGAGTTTGCAGGCTCATGGCGAGACTGTCTTCTCCGACAGCGCGAGGATAGCTCTGACCACGTGGCGAAGCAGGGGCGGCAATCTGCTCTCGTGCGTCGAGAAGTCCAACCACGCCGACTATCTGAAACATATCGGCTTCGGGCGCGATATCATCTTCGCGTGTGAGGTCGATGCCTCGACGGTCGTGCCGATGCTCGTGGGCGACGATAAAGCTCACATAATTTTGCGGAGCGTTACCGGCAGCGCGAGACCTTACCCAATATCAAATTTTGAACGCATCAAGCCCGTGCCCTCGCAAAAGTCCGACCCGTTCGAGGAGCTGTTGACCTACACAAGGCAGCCGCCTCAGAACTTTTTGAAGAAAGGAATTTAATTTTTATGTCCGTATTCAGACTCTACACGGAGCGCAAAGACCGTGAGAACTTTGAAGCTGTCTCTTTATTGAACGAACTCCGAAACATTCCCGGCAACGAAAATCTTTCAAGGCTCAGAATATTAAATCGCTACGACGTTGAGGGACTTGAAGCTCGAGACTTTGAGGCGTGCAGAAATTTAATCTTCGCCGAGCGTTTCACTGACGAGACACTCGAAGCTCTCCCCGATGACGCGAGTAATATTCTGGCGGTTGAGGCTCTGCCCGGACAGTACGACCAGCGAGCCGACGCAGCCGAACAGTGCGCGATGCTCTTGCTTGGCTTCCGACCCGTCGTGAGGACTGCGCGAATTTATATTTTCTATGGCGACGTTAAAAATTTTGACGGCGTGAGGAAATTTTTAATCAACCCCGTCGAAGCCCGCGAAGCTCAGTTAGAAGAATATCAATTCCTCGAAGCCGAATACTCTCGCCCAGAAGACGTTAAGACAATCGAAACCGAAAAACTTTCCGAATTAAAAAATCTCGCCATGAGCACGGAGGATCTTGAATGTTGCAGAAAATATTTCGAGTCCGAAGGCCGCGACCCAACAGAGACAGAAATAAAAGTCCTCGATACTTACTGGTCAGACCACTGTCGCCACACGACATTCTCAACTCACATCGACAGCGCGGAGCTTAGAGACGAAAAAGTTTTGGAAGTCTACGAAAATTATTTGTCGATCCGCAAGGAGCTTGGCTATCCCGAAGACAGACCCGTAACTCTCATGGACATCGCTACGATAGGCGCGAAGTATCTGAAGTCGAAAGGCAAGCTCCCCGCTCTCGTAAGCTCCGAGGAGAACAACGCCTGCACAGTCAGGATTAACGTCGATGTCGACGGCGCGATCGAGTCGTGGCTGTTGCTGTTCAAGAACGAGACCCACAACCACCCGACCGAGATCGAACCTTTCGGGGGCGCGGCTACGTGTATCGGCGGGGCAATCCGAGACCCTCTATCCGGTCGCGCTTATGTCTATCAGGCTATGAGGATCACGGGCGCGGCAAGTCCTTTCGAGCCAACGATGTCGGGGAAATTATCACAGCGAGCAATCATCACCAAAGCCGCCGCAGGCTACAGCTCATACGGAAATCAGATCGGAATACCTACGGGGCTGGTCGACGAGATATATCACGAGGGTTACAAGGCCAAGCGCATGGAGGTCGGGGCGGTGATCGCGGCAGTCCCGGAAGCTAACGTGATACGCGAGAGACCTTCGGACGGTGATTTAATCTTGCTGTTGGGAGGCCGGACGGGTCGGGACGGTATCGGAGGCGCGACAGGCTCGTCAGTCTCGCACAATTCGAGCTTCATCGAGACCAGAGGCGCGGAGGTTCAGAAAGGCAACGCACCCGAGGAGAGAAAGCTTCAAAGACTTTTCAGAAATCCCAACTTCACGAAACTAATCAAACGCTGCAACGACTTCGGCGCAGGAGGAGTCAGTGTCGCGGTCGGCGAACTTGCGGACGGACTCGATATAAATCTCGACGCTGTGCCCTTGAAATATGCCGGGCTCGACGGAACAGAAATCGCCGTCAGCGAGTCTCAGGAGCGTATGGCTGTCGTGGTTGCGGCTGAGGACACGGAGCGCGTGAAAGATTTGGCACTCGCCGAAGACGTTCAAGCAACCGTCATAGCTCGCGTCAATGCCTCAGGACGAATGAAGATGACATGGCGAGGCCGTGAGATCGTGAATTTATCCCGCGAGTTCATCAACAGCAACGGAGCTTCGAGGCACATCAGCGTGAGAGTCGGAGACCCCATCACCTCTAACCCCTCACCACTCACTGATCTCAATGTCTGTTCAAAGCGCGGGCTGGCTGAGAGGTTCGACTCGACCGTCGGAGCGCACAGCGTACTGATGCCGTTCGGCGGAAAATTTCAGAAGACCCCGGCTCAGGCGATGGCGGCGAAAATTCCCGTCGGACTTCACGAGACTGAAACCTGCTCAGTGATGTCATGGGGCTTCGATCCTTATATCTCCGAGCGATCCACTTTCGAGGGAGCTTATGTCGCAGTCCTCGAGTCTCTTTGTAAGGTCGCGGCGGCGGGAGCCGGGTTAGCTAACTGCTGGCTGACGTTCCAAGAATATTTCGGCAAGCCCGGGGACGATTCCGAGAGGTGGGGGCTTCCGTTCGGAGCGTTGCTCGGAGCTTTGAAAGCTCAGTTGGATTTCGACGTTGCGGCGATCGGCGGTAAGGACTCAATGAGCGGCTCATTCACCGACAGCGAGGGGAGAAATTTCGATGTCCCGCCGACGTTGATATCTTTCGCGGTGGCTGTAACGGACGTGAAGAAAATTCTTTCGCCGGAGTTCAAACGCGCAGGCTCGAAGGTGATCTTGCTCGAACCTGATTACGATGAGCGCGGACTGCCCGAGAGAGCTTCCATGCTGAAAATTTTTGACACGGTCAACGAGCTGAACTCTCGTGGGAAGATCCTTGCGTGCGCCGTGCCGACGTTCGGGGGAGTCAGAGCCGCCGTCTTCAAAATGTGCTTGGGCAACGGTCTCGGCTTCGAGTTTTCGAGGCTCGATCTCGATGATGGTCGCGGAAAATTCATTATTGAAATTGCCGACGACGGAGCTGAAAATTTCCCAGAGCTTGGCCATGTCCTCGCGACACCCGAAATAATTTTTGGCGGCGAGACAATCGACTTGGCCGAGGCCGAAAAGGCTTACGACGCTCCGCTCGAAAAAATTTTCCCGACGGTCGCGCCAGCAGACACGATAACGAATGTGGAAGCGACGCGAGAGCCACAGCATCATTCATCGCCAACCCGCGTTTCAGCTCCGAAATTTTTGATCCCCGTCTTTGCCGGGACGAACTGCGAGTACGAGACCGCGAAAGCGATTGAGAAAGCCGGGGGAAAGCCCGAAATCTTCGTCGTGAAGAGCCTGACCCCCGAGCTGATGAAGAGATCCGCCGAAGATTTTGCCGACGCTCTGAGAGGTTCGCAGGCTCTCGTGTTGCCGGGAGGCTTCTCGAATGGCGACGAGCCTGACGGGTCAGGGAAGTTCATTGCGATCTTCCTACGAAGCCCGGCCGTCCGTGAAGCTCTTGAAAGTCTGATTGACGCTCGCGGCGGTCTAGTCTGCGGGATCTGCAACGGCTTTCAAGCTCTCGTGAAGACGGGACTGTTGCCGCTTGGAAAGTTCTGTGAGCCTGACGAGCTGCCCACGACGCTGACATTCAACAGGATCGGCCGCCACCAGTCGAGGATAATTCACTCGCGTGTCATTGCCAATTATTCGCCTTGGCTCCGTCAGACAAACGTCGGCGAGGTGTATTCAATCCCGATCTCGCACGGCGAGGGTCGTTTTGCGTGTTCTGCTTCAACGTTCGAGCAGCTCATGACTTCAGGACAGGTCGCAGGGCAATATGTCGATCTCGATGGCAATCCCTCAATGGAGACGCAATACAATCCCTCGGGATCTTTCGGAGCTGTTGAGTGTCTGACTTCGCCGGACGGACGGATCATAGGGCGCATGGGACACGTCGAGCGCGTCGGCCTTGGCCTCTATCGGAACGTCCCGGGCAACTACGGAATGAAATTTTTTGACTCAGCCGTCGAATATTTTCGTTAGCAATTCATCATTCCTAACTCCATAATCAATCACAAAGGGAGTGTTAAATTTTGGATCGTAAACATCTCGAACAATATCTTGGAAAGAACATTGAGATTATGCTGATGCCGGACGGCAGAAA
The DNA here is from genome assembly GCA_017449415.1 of Synergistaceae bacterium. Lineage (GTDB taxonomy): Bacteria > Synergistota > Synergistia > Synergistales > Aminobacteriaceae > JAFUXM01. The sequence goes on along the minus strand of JAFSJO010000045.1, from coordinate 36,749 downwards.
GACCTCCGGGATCCTTTTAGGCTGTGAAGATGATCATATAGCGTTGGGCGATGAACTTTGGGTGTATCCAATGATATGGGGCGTTAAGCCGATACCCGGAGCCGCAACGGAGGAGAAAGCCCCCGCGCCTGTCCCGGTCTCAGCTCCAGCGACAGCTACAGCTCCTGCTCCAGTCGTTGAGGCCAAGCCCGAGCCTAAAGTTGTTATGTTTAACGAGAACCTCGAAAAAATCTTTGGCGATATGCGCGAGACCTTGGAGACCTACACACTCAACGCCGACTACGTGAGAAAATTCCGGACGAAAGGACAGAGCAAAATCCAGAGCATAATCGAGAGTATCTTAACGAAGTATCAGTACGCCGTGAAAGCTCACGAGGACAGACCGTACTCTATGCGTATGCGCGAGATCCGCGACACAGCTCACCAGCTATGGAAAGCCAATAAAACTATCATAGCCGCGTCCGAGATTTACGCCTTCGTCCTTTATCTCACCGGCGAGAGCGAGAAGAGCGTGAAACTTTACATGAAAATTCACGACTTCCACGGCGCGTTCATGGCTTCGTCAACTGCCGCGTCGAAGTTCCTAGCGAGTGCCTGTATCGCGGTCAGCGAACCTTTAACCCCGAAGAATTTCGCTACGTTCCTGAAGCTCGAGCCGCCTCAGCTTGTCTCGGTGCTGAAGTGGATACTCGACAACGCGATAAAGGACGATAGCGAGGTTGAGTTTAGTCACGTCGCTGCGCTGTCATGGAAAGTTCTGAGCTTCTCAGCTTGGCCGAATAAAGAGCGGCTGTTCACGGAGGAGAACATCAAGGCGTTGCGTGAGTGGCTCGACACACGGCCGTCTGACGATAAGATCATCACCGACGCTATAAAACTTTCCGAGAAAGAGAACTCCGCGCCCGCCGAAGACCCCGCGCCCCGGATAGATTGGAGCACGCATAGATTTGAGGGCGAGTTTGAATTTTTTAATCTCAACAGAGACAAACTATTCGGCTTCATCAAGTGTCCTCTGCTGAAAAAATATAATATCCCGCTAAGTTCTGAAAACTCCGTCTTCGTACACTTCAATCAAATTCAGGATCGCGAGCTGAGACGAAAGCTCCTCGTTGGCAAGAAGATGCACCCGCTGTTGAAAGTTACGTTCAGACTCGGCAACAACACGCTCGGCCCGGCGGCGTTCGATGTCCGCGAGAAGAATTACGACATCGAGAATGTATTAAAGGTCGACATGCAGTCGGCTCTGTCGGAGGAGGGCGAGATAGATTTTTATCGGCGGCATGACGATATCCCGTTCGGCAAGGTCAGGACGAAGACCGGCGAGCTGTTCACATTCAACGAGAATAACGTCTCGGATCCGTTGCTCATGGTCTTCCTTGAATATTCTCCGTCGGCTGAGGGACACCCGGTGCGCTTCACTCGCGGCGTACTCAACGACAAGATACAGATCCATAACATCGAGTCGGCGGTGCCATTCCCCGATGACAAGGTCAAGGCTTGGACTGACGGCGGACTGATCGAGAAAGCCAAGATCAAAATGAACTTGCCGCTTGACGAAGAGGGCAAAGGCGAAGGCAACGACTGGAACATATCTCCCGAGATCGACGAGCTTATCAACCGCGGCTACGTTCCTTTGGAGCCTTACGACCCGGGCGAGAGCCAACAGGTTCAGCCGTCTCAGAATAAAATCCACGAGCAGAGTCAGAAAGGTGTCGAGACGTTCAACGAGCTTCCGAAGTTCCTGCAGGATAAAATTTTGAGCGTGTCGGTCGCCGGGCGATGCAGCACGGAATTTTTGAGCGACACATTCTACAGGCGCGGACACTTCAAGGAGGTCAAGGCGAACTATCTTCAGCTAATCAGCAAGTTCAACAGCGAGGACTCGAGCCTCTCCAACGCCGAACGAGCCGACAGGTGTTTCCTGATTGCGCGTTACGTCTACAACTTCTTCGCACTCGCGGACGACACGGACATAAGATTTTTCTCAGCAGCCGAGGAAGAGAACATTCGCATCATGGCGTATAAGGGTCTGGAGTATCTGATCTACGCGCAGCTCGACGGCGCGAAGAAGAACGACGAGAACTACGACACAGCGCGACGCTATTGCCTGTTGAGAATTTCCGAGGAGATTCAGATCGCGCGACGCATTGATGACGATAACACGTGGCTGAAGATTTATATTTACTCGTACTTCGTGAACGGCCTGAGATTTCACAGCAGGACGGGCAAGTGGTCGCCGCAAGATGTCTCGCTCGCGGGGTGCAGCCTCCTTGAATGTAACGACTTCAGCAAGTTCTTCGAGGGGCTTTTAACTCTCGGGTACGTTGCCGGGGCTCCGATGCTCTACTCGACGCTGCGCTCGATGATATACAACCCCGAATACGCCGGCGCGGCTGTTGGAAAACTCGGGATAAGCCTCAGCGACGGGAACATTTACGCGAACCTCCAACAGGCTATCAAGAGTGCCGTTGACGAGTACGCGACGCGAAAGGACATCTTCATATTGGACCCGGAGGTGAAGCTCTCGCCGGAGATCTTCAGGATATTGAGCGTTCAGTCCACGATCGTCCGCCTCATGAAGAGAGAACTCCCGAGCATACTCAGGACGAGCCCGGACAACCTCGATGACGCGCTGAAGAAAGCTAACCCGATCCTCGACACTGAGGAGTATCAGAACTCACTGACGAAGACGCGCAAAAAATACAACCCCGACGCGGGGCTTCTTGACATTCTGCCGATCAACGTGCTTGGGACGATCATGGGGCAGTATTGGGTGTCGTTCTCGCCGTTCTTTGATGGCAAGCCGTTCGCGACGTACTGGAAAGAACGCTTTGAGAAACTTCATTGGGTCAGAAACCCTCTCTTCCATGCTCACCCGGAGTATGTGAAGAAAGAGGACATTGACAAGGTCAAGGCGATCTGTCAGGAGTTGAGCGACTGCTTGGTGAGGGGTTAGGGGTGAGGCTTCTCACTCCTCATTGTTCATTGAGGCTTCGATCTCGTTCCATGTCCTCTTGGCCGCGCCCCCGAGGGTCTTGAAATACTCGTCGCAGTCCCTCAGAGCTTTGCTCACAGCTCCGGCATCGAGGCGATCCTCCCAAGCTCTCGCGAGTTCGGTGTCGTTGCTCACGCGGACAGCCGCGCCCATCGAGTCCATGCGGTCAGTGTCGGGGAAATCCGTCATGCAGGGGCCATGGATCGCAGGCAAGCCGAACAACGCAGGCTCGAAAGGATTTTGGCCGCCCTTCTCGACGAGGCTCCCGCCAATGAACACAGCATCAGCAACCGCGTAGAGGTCAAACAAAATTCCGATCCGATCTACGGCGATAACGTCGGCGGTCTTCAACTTCTCGTTGTCGGCTTCGATCCGGGATAACAGCTCGGCGTTCAGTTCTGGATACGGCAGGACAGACGCGACGGTCATCAAAGCTCTTTCGGGGTGTCGAGGAACGATTATGAGCCTCGCGCCGGGGAATTTCCTCCTCACGATACGAAACGCCGAGATCACTATCTCGTCCTCGCCCTGATGAGTGCTTCCCGCCACGAACAGCGGAGCTTCGTCTCTCTTCAGCCACTCCCATTTCTCCGGGCCTGTAACCTTTCGGCGATCTAGCAGCGCATCGACCTTGCAATCTCCCGTGACGAAAATTTTTTCCGGCGGCACTCCGAGCGCGATGAATTTCTCTCGATCCTCGTTGAAGCGCACCATCAACTTCGTGAGAGCGTCAAGGACACCGCGCCAGAAAAATCTCGTGCGGCGAAGCCTCTTGAAGCTCTTCTCGGAAATTCTTCCGTTGGCAAGGAATGACGGAATGTTTCGAGCTTTCAGCTGGGCGAACATCTCCGGCCACAGCTCCGTCTCCATTGAGATATACATAGCGGGCTTTATGTTATCGAGTGCGCGGGTTACGAATTTTTTTGAGTCGAACGGACTATAGAAAATTTTCTCGACCGTCCCGGACAGCAATCTATATGCCATGTCGCGCCCCGTCGCCGTAACTGTCGATAGCACGCAGCGCATTGGACTTTTGCTCTTTATCCTGCGTATGAGGGAGCTGGCCGACTGAACCTCGCCGACCGAGACAGCGTGGATCCATATTGCGCCCTCCGTAACGCCGGAGACATTGCCGAGCCTCTCTGAGATATCGTTCTTGTATTTGCGCCGCAGAAATCTAAGTCCGCCGAAGTTGAAGAATATCGCCGCGCAAAATCTATACAGAGCCATGCCGGCCTTGTAGGATTTGCCTTGTGAAGTCATTTCGTTAATTCCCTCTTTCAGTTTTTATTTTACTCTTTTGAGGTACAGATACATCGTTACTAGGATCGCGGGCAGCGAGTAAGTTTGACGCAGTATGAAGAAATTCAAGCCTGTGCTGCCTCCTAATATCATCGTCGGAAGAAGCGGCGGCAGAAGCTGCGAGACCTCCATCAACACGAAGACCAAAAAGGCCGTCCCTCTCGTTCGTCCCTGCGGAGGTATCGCGCCCCAAATCTGAATCACTATCAGGACAACGACGACATTGCCGAGCGTGAAGAAGCCGGGGATCCCGAGCCAGCGCAGATCCCACAGAATGCCTCCGGCGAACGCGCTCCATATCGCCCACAGACTCCCGTCGATGTCCTCGTCGAACAGGAGCTTATAGACGATCCCGAGAATAAACAGACCCGGTATCTGCATACCGCCGCCGTGCAAGATCGTCAGGAAATCCTGAATGAGCCACAATATAACTAAAAGCATCTTTTAATAATCAACCGTGTAAAATTTTGAAAGTTCCGCGCCGGGTTCGACCTTGTATGTCGCGTAGCCGTCGGAGCCTGAGGAGACTTCGCCAACGATCTTCCCGATCGGAAGCCCGGGTGAAAGCTGCTCGCCTATCATCGCGGTGCTGACCCTCATTCCGGATTTGATGCCGCGCCCGGCCGGAATGTAACGCAAGACCACAGAGCCATTCCCGTCCCCAGCAATGACACCAAGCTCGCGGGTCTCTTCGATGACGGCGGGGATCATGAACGACGGCGAAGTTATCAGCTCAACCCACGCCGAGACGGTCGAGACGGAGCTAACTCGCCCGAGCAGGTAGCCATTATAGAAGACAGGGATCCCCTGAGTGATGTTATCCACCTCGCCTTTGTCTATTCGGATCTCGTTCCACCACGACAGCGGAGCGCGAAGACTGACGCGGGCAGTGCGAAGATTATTTTTAACGTCATTGGAATATATTTTCTCGCCGGTTATCTTTGCGAGGTCAAGCCGAAGCTGAGCGTTCTCCTCTCGAAGGCGAGTTACCTCCTCGTTGAGGGAGTCTTTGTTACGCGACCACGACCGCCATTCGATGAAGACATCGCGCATAAGCACCGCCGGAGCCTCCGGGATAAACAGCAGCGCGCCCCAAAGATCGACGATGTTCTTTACGATACCAAGCCCGGGGCTTACGCCCAACAAGAACAACGCGAGTATCAGAGCCGTGAGACCGTGTACCCATTCCCGGGTTGTGTTTCGTTTGTTGTCCATTTAGCGCGAGCCACGCTCGACCGACATCAAGACCCTGCGCATCTGTCCGAGATTGTCAAGAATTTTTCCAAGCCCCAAAGCGACCGAATACAGCGGCTTCTCAGCGACTATGACCGGCGTGTTGATTGCACGGGACAGCCTCTCCGCGAAGCCGTTCATCAAGGCGACCCCGCCGGACAGGATCACGCCACGATCCACGACATCTTTAGCAAGCTCGGGGGGCATCTTTTCCAAGGCTACTTTCACCATGTCTTCAATTCCAACGAAGATAGGTTCCATTGCCTCGCGAACTTCAATTGAGGAGACAGTGTCGCTCTTTGGGAGTCCGCCTGAGAGGTCGCGACCTTTGACGCTCATCTCTAACTCCGGGTTCATTGGGAGGGCCGAGCCTATAGTGTTTTTGACCTCCTCAGCGGTGGTCTCGCCGATCAAGAGCGCGTAACGCTGCCGCACCATGTTGATGATCGCGTTGTCCATCATTCGCCCTGCCGTCCGCAATGAGCTTGTTACGACCACGCCGCCGAGTGAGATTACGCTGACCTCGCTGGTGCCGCCGCCGATGTCGATGATCATGCAGCCGTTGGGCTTGTCGATCGGAAGCCCCACGCCAAGAGCCGCGCTGATAGGTTCCTCGACGACGTAGGCTTCACTCGCGCCCGCTCCTAATGTTGCGTCGATGGCCGCCTTGCGTTCGACTCCTGTAACCTCTGCGGGGATTGAGATCACCACACGCGGGTGAACTGCGAAGGCACTGTTGACGCTCACGCGCTTCAAGCAATATCGCAACAGCTCCTGAGTCATGTCGAAATTCGCAATTACGCCGCCTTCGAGAGGCCAGACAGCTTCGATGCCGCCCGGGACTTTACCCGACATTGCTTTAGCTTCGTTGCCGACCGCTATGATCTCGTAGCCGTCGCCGCGCGGGAGCTTTCGAGCCGCAACCGCTGACGGTTCACTGAACACTATGCCCTTGTCCTTGACATAGACAACAATATTTGAAGAGCCTAAGTCGATGCCGACATCAAGCCCCAACATTCCCGAAAAATATTTGAACATTTCCTCGCTCCTGATTATCTTGGCCAGTAGGGATTTAGCTCGCGTTCCTCGCCTATGCTGGTGTCCGGGCCGTGGCCGGGCAGGACGTGAAGGCCGTCGCTGAGTTCGGCAAGCCGCCGCAGTGAGTTCTCGAGCTTGAGGCTGTCTCCGCCCTCCAGATCTGTGCGTCCGACGCTCTGAGCGAACAACGTATCGCCTGAGACCAAAATTTTATGTCCGTTCTTGTCTTCGATGAGGTAGCAGACGCTGCCCTCGGTGTGGCCGGGGGTCTCCATGACTTTGATTTTGTAGCCGGGGAACTCAATGACGCGACCCTCCTCAACAGTCTTGAACTCGTCGAGACCGTTGCAGTTCACGCCCAAGAGAGCCTGAAGCTGGTGAGACGGATTTTTCAACATTGCCGCGTCGTTCTTGCCGATGTAGATGTTATCTCCGACGAACGGGACAAACTCATGAACGCCCGCGATGTGATCTATATGGCCATGCGTGAGCAGAACCATCTTCAAATTCAGATCATGCGCGCTCAGAAATTTTGTAACGTCTTTCGTCTTTCCGCCCGGGTCGATAAAGAACGCGTCTCGCGTCTCGTCGTCCCAAAATAAATATCCGTTTGTCCATAATGCTCCCAGTGGGAATCGTTTATACTCCATGATAGAAATTCCTTTCGATATCTCTTCGTGCTATTCCGGCGAGTCCACTATGAAAGTCAACGGCCCGTCGTTGATGATCTCGACTTCCATATCCGCGCCGAACTCTCCGCACGAAATTTTTTTCAGCCCAAAAGTTTTCACTTTCTCGACGAAATAATTATAAAGCCGTTCGGCCTCGTCAGGTTTCGCGGCATCAGTGAAGCCCGGTCTGCGTCCTTTCATTGAAGCGTAGAGCGAGAACTGCGACACGAGCAGCGCATCGCCGTTGATGTCTTTCAATGAAAGATTTATTTTACCGTCAGCGTCGCTGAAGATCCGAAGCCCGACCATCTTCTCCGCGAGCCAGTCAGCTTTCTTCTCGTTATCTCCGTGAGTAACGCCAATGAACACACACACGCCCTGCTCTATCGTGCGTTTGTCGCTCACGTTGCCATTGACGATGACGGAAGCGCGCTTCACTATCTGTATCAAAAGCCTCAAAATTAATTCCTCCTCACTACTTCGATTATTCCTCGAACTTCGTTTAATCTTGCCATAACCGTGTATAGATGTTCAAGATTTCTCACGCGCAAATCTATCTTGATCCTCATCAAGCTGTTGCCGACCATGACGGCCTTGAAGCCTACGAGGCTGCTTCCCTCGAATGATACGGCCTTGTTCACGTCGCTGATGAGTTCCTCGCGCTCTTCGCCCTCCGCGTTCAGCTTTGCGACATAGAGATTTGTCTTCCGGCTGTCCTTGTCGTTGTTGGCCCACGAGACTTTTATTTTCCTCTCGGAATTTTTCCCGGCGATGCTCTTGCAGCAGGTTCGGTGTATCGTTATGCCGCGACGCGCTGACGAGTAGCCGACGATCTCATCACCCGGGACAGGTGCACAGCAGTTCGCGAGAGTTACATCGACACCGCTCTCACCTTCGACGAGGATATCGGACTTCGAGTCTTTCTTGCGCTTCGGCGGTTCGCTTTCGAGGGGCGTGGGCATGACCTGAGGGTTTGAAGTGTGATGTTGTAGGTACGACAGCGCGAGCTTCTGAGCAGCTTCGCCCGGGCCGATCGAGCCAGAGCCGACAGCGATTAATTGATCGTCAATATTGCCGAACGACTCGCGGGTTACGTCGGAGAGTCCGCGCCTCTTTAGTTCTCGCTCAATCAGCTTCCAGCCACGTTCGAGCTTCTCATCGCGTTCGGACTTCTCGGCCTGCCTGAAGTAGCTTCGGATTTTGCTTCTCGTCTTGGCCGAGCTTACGATCTTCAGCCAGTCTTTGGACGGTGAGCTTTGCGGGGACGTTAAAATCTTAACGATATCGCCGTTATGAAGCTGAGTGTTGAGCGGCACGATCCGCCCGTTAATCGTCGCTCCGGCGCAATGGTTGCCGACTTCAGTGTGAACGGCGTAGGCGAAATCGAGGGTCGTTGAACCGTTCGGCAGTATCATCGGCTTGCCGTCAGGCGTGAACACGTACAGCTCGCTCGTCAGCAGAATGTCGCTCTTCAACACTTCCATGAACTCCTGCGAGTTTCCGTTCTGCCCGGCTTCGAGAGCCTGACTCACCCAATTGAGTTTCGCGTCCATCTCCTTGTTGAGCTTCCTGCTCCCGCCGGACTTATAAACCCAATGAGCCGCGATGCCATACTCCGCGAAGTTGTTCATCTCGTAGGTTCGTATTTGGATCTCGACGGGCACGCCGAACGCCATCACCGTGGTGTGAAGAGATTGATACATGTTGCTCTTGGGTGTGGCTATGTAATCGTCGAACTGTCCCGGGATCGGAACCCAAAGAGCGTGAACGACTCCCAGCACCGCGTAACACGTCGACACGTCGGACACGAGGACACGCAGAGCCAGAATGTCATAAAGCTCATCGAACGAAATTTTTTTGCGCTGCATCTTCTCGTAGATGCTGTAGTAATGTTTCGAGCGGCCTTTAATTCGACACGGAATATTCTCCTTTTGAAGACGCTGTTCGAGTATCTCGCGTGTCTTCTCGATGACCTCGCCCATCTTGGGCATACGCTTCTTGACCCTGCGTTCGACTTCGGCGTAGATGTCGGGCTGCAGATATTTGAATGACAGGTCTTCAAGCTCTCGCTTAATCTGATAGATCCCGAGCCTGTGAGCCAGCGGCGCGTAAATTTCCATGGTCTCGCGTGCGATCCGTTCCCGCTTATCCGGCCTCATGACATCGAGAGTCCGCATGTTGTGGAGCCGGTCAGCGAGCTTTATCAGCACCACGCGAATATCCTGAGCCATCACGATGAACATTCGCCGCAGGTTTTCGCTCGTCAGGTCTTCGCGAGACATGAACTCCTTCACGTCCTCGCCGGCGAGCTTCGTTACTCCTTTAACGAGAGTCTCAACGTCAGCTCCGAATTTTTCGATCAATTCCTGAGACGTTACGGGAGTGTCTTCGAGTGTGTCGTGCAGCAGAGCCGCTTCGAGCGTCGCCATATCGAGGTGCATACCCGCGAGGATCAGAGCCGCGCTGAGAGTGTGAACGATATAGGGGTCGCCGGATTTTCTAAGCTGATGCTCATGAGCTTTCGCCGCGAAGACAAAAGTCTCGCCAAGCTTGTTCATCTGGTCAGGGTTAAGCGAGAGCATCGACTTTCCCCACAGCTCCTGCCACACTGTGCGGACACATTCCTGCTTAGAATTTTCAGGAATTTTCGAGAAAAATTCATCGCGCAAGGCGTACATGTCATGCAAAAAATTTGATGAATTGTCTATTGAGGGAATACTGTTCATAATCGAAGAAAAAGTTTGGCTGCCTGTCTCTAGGCTCTCATTTTCATCAGCCACTTCACTCACTCCTTTCTGTCTTCGATGACGGCGCAGTCGAGAATAAATTGAAGCTGTTTTTCGTTGCGCCAGTAGTCTATTCGCGGGTGATATACGAAACCTTTAATCTCATTGGTGATTGCTAAAACGTCCTTGGGCGAGACTCCGAAGGCCAACAGCTTCGCCCCATCGATTTTGACGCAGCTGTGTTTGTTCTCTTTGCCGAGGGGGGTTATCTCGATATCGCCGGGATTGCACCCGACGAATAATTTCGGAGCTGGATTATTATTTCCGAATGGGCCAAGCTGACAGACCTCCTGCCAATCTGAAATATTCACGTCCGACGGCGAGATATCAATCACGGGCATCAATTTTTCCGGGATTATCTTTATGTCCGTCAAGACGCGCTCCAAATCTTCGCAGACTTTCGGCCAATTCTCGGGCAAAACTGAAAATCCTGCCGCGTACTTGTGGCCTCCCCATGCGTCGAGCTTCTCTGAAATCTCTTTGAGGACTCCGACCGCGTCGCCGCCCTCAGGCACTCTCAAAGTCCCTCGAATGATCTTTCCGGAATTTGCTGGAGCCGCCAAAGCTATCGGCCTGTTATATTCGGCGCATATTCGGCTCGCGACACCGCTCAGAACTCCGATCGGCCATTCTGAGTCGTAAAGAACTTTTTGCTTTATCGTTCCGTTGGTGATCCCGGTGTCTATTCTCTTTGCGATCTCTTCGGTCAATGATTGACGCTTGCGATTGATCCGCGTCAGCTCGTTGACACATGCGTAGACGGCATCGTTGCTCCCTGCGCCCAATAAGGCCCTGACCCCTACGTCGGCTGTGGAGATCCTCCCGGGGGCGTTCAGACACGGAATGACCCTCATAGAGAGATGTTCTTCCGATAGCTGAGCTTTATTTATCCCAAGGCAGTCAAACAACGCGCCCAAACCTCGCCGCGGATTGGCACGCATAAGGTCAACGCCGTAACGAACCAGCAATCTATTCAAGTTATGAAGCGGCATACAGTCGGCTATGGTCGCGAGTGCCACGAGATCCATCGAATATTTCAGAAAGTCTCGCGAGATTACGCCCTCCTTACATGCCCAACACCACAATACGGCGGTCGCGCAGATTTTTTGCTGGTCTCCGGCTTCCATGTTAACTGAGGGATTTACGATTGTCGGAATGGTTATGGGACTTGATACGGAGTGATGATCGAAGACGAAAATATTTATCCCGGCCTCTTGAAGCTTTTCAAGCATCGCCGAGTCATTCGTGCCGCAGTCAACCACTACGAGAGTGTTACAGCCCCATGAGACGACTTTGTCTAAAATCTCGGAGTTTAGCCCGTAGCCGTGAACGTCCCTGCGGGGAATGAAGTAACGAACCTGCGCGGCCTTGTTTCGGAAAATTTCCATGGCCAGCACCGTCGAGCAAATTCCGTCCGTGTCATAATCTCCGTAGACCAGAACATTGCCGAATGAACTCTTGGCCTCCCAAAGGCTTCTCGCGGCTCTGCTCCCCGATCCGAGCTGAAGACTCGCCAGCTGAGTCAGGAAATCCGGCCTCATCAAGCCACGAAGCAGATCTATATCATCGTTATCGCACTCGTGCAGGATCTTCAAGGCCACCGCCGCAAGCTCATCACAATTAAGATCACTCGCAAGCTCGCGTATTGCGTCATCAATATGAAAAATTTTCAGCTCTGAAGTCAGACACGTCGGGAGCATTGCTTGGCCCTCCTGATGAAAAAATATTCCTGCAAGAGTTTCAGACACTCGACAGCCATAACACCCGATTGAACTTCGCAGACGTGATTTAGCCGCGAGTCGCTGAGAATGTTGTAGAGAGTTCCGCCCGCGCCGGACTTGTAATTCTTTGCGCCATACACGACCCGGGAGATCCGAGCGTTGACACAAGCCCCCGCGCACATTGGGCAGGGTTCGAGAGTTACATAGAGGGTGCAGCCCGTCAAGTTCCAGCGATTTAATCTCTGAGCGCACGAACGGATCGCGATAACTTCGGCGTGTTCGGTGGGGTCAGTTGCTTTCGTGTCGCTGCCGTAACTTAGAATATCATTCTCCCGGACGATCAAAGCTCCTACGGGAACATCGCCGCGTGAGAAAGCTTTCCTGGCCTCCGCGAGAGCCGCTCCCATAAAATAATTATCGTCGGGGATCATATTTTCACTTTGATGACGATTTTTTTGACGCGCCCTTGACCGTTGAAAGAAACTCCGGCCTTGTGAGCGTCCTCCGGCATGAACAGAATGAACTGTCCTTTAGGAGCTTGGAGGTAAACGCCCTCGCCGCCTTCGTAATATGTCGAGTCCTTTTCAGCGTTGTAGGTCTGCTTGCCTTTCATGTTGTTGACGGGAGCGTAGCCGAACCATTCCTCGCCCTCGAGAGTTATGTGAATGTCGATATGTTCTTTGTGAGTTTCAAAGTGTCTTTCGTTGGTCGCGACTGTCTGAATTTCAGAGACTTCAAAGCAAACGTTATCGCCGTCGATCTGATATTTTCCCACGGGGAGACTAGCTAAGTCATGTTCGGCCATGTAGCGTAACCCTAGGCTGACTCCCGCGCCAAGTCCTGCATAGCGTGAATGATATTGAATGGTTCCAAGTATCATAAAATTCTCAACTCCGTTTTTTAGTTTCGTATTATACACGCTGAAAAGACAAAAAAATTTCCCGCTGGCGCGAACCAACGGGAAAAAGTTTCAACCAAGCAAAGAACTCTACAGCGGAGTTACTCCCAACACGATGCACATGACGATCGAGATGAGACTGATGCCCCAAATCCACGGGAGCGAGTACTTGATGTGTTCGCCAACGTCGATTTCGAGAAGTCCGAGGCCAAGATACGCCGCAGGCGACAACGGGGAGATCATAACGCCGACGTTCTCAGCGACGAGCAGCACGCAGGCGACATCCATAGGGTTGACACCAAACTGCGAAGCTATTCCGACAACGACGGGCAGCAATCCGAAGTAGAAGCTGTCTGTTCCAAGGCACATGATCAACGGCACCGCGAAGCAGGCTACGATGAAGTGCGTGTAGCGACCGAGATCCGGCGGAATGACAGTAACGACAGCCGAGGCCATCGCGTTCAACATTCCTGTACCGCTCAGAACGCCCGTGAAAATTCCAGCCGCGAACAGCGTAACGACCATCGACATAGCCGCGACACCGTAATTTTTAAGTTTCGCGTTCTGTTCTTTCAATGACTTGATGTTGAAAGGCAGCGAGATCGCAAGCGCAATCATGAACACGTAAGCCGGATTGAAGCTCCCGAACATCAACGCGCAGATCACAGCGACCACGAGAATGAAGTTGTAAGCCTGAAGTGCGCCGGAAACTTTCGGAGCTTTGTCGTCGGCCTTGGCATCTTCAACCGAATCATCAGCACTAAGCCCGAGCTTCTTAATTCTTCTCTTCTGAATGCCGCTGAGCATAAACGCCACGACGAAAGTTATTACGAGCATCGCGCCCTGCACCGGCAGCAGTCTGTGCCAAAGGATATTCGGGTCTGTTTCGAGGACTGTCGCCGCTCTGATCGTCGGGCCGCCCCACGGGCACACGTTCATGACTCCGATAGCGACGCAGATTAAGAGCATCAAAGCTCTGTTATCCATCTTCAACTTCTTGAACATGGGCAACATTGCCGTAATCGTGATGATGAACGTCGTTGCGCCTGAGCCGTCAAGGTGTCCGATGATACCGACCGCCGCCGTGGCAAGCATGACGAGAGTTACATTAGTTCCGGCTTTCTTGATGAGGAAGTTGACTATTGGATCGAAAACTCCCTGATCGCTCATGAGCGAGAAGAACGAAATCGAGAACACGAACAGCGAGACCGTCGAAACCATCTTTGAAATTCCAGAGGCCGCGAACTTGTTGATTGCCATCGGATCGAAGCCTGCAACGAGAGCCGCAATCGTCGGAAGCAATATGAACGCGATCGGAGGAATAACGACTTTCTTAATCAGGCAGAAGATAAGCACCACAACCATAACGAAGCCGATAATTGCGAGCTTCATTGAAGGTTCAGCAGCTTTCTTGGCGGGAGCTTTCGCGGGCTTCAACATGTCCGTGAAGGTCTTGTATTCGTCACTAAGGACTTTTGAATATTCCGCGCTGTCGGCGTAGCCGGGTCTTTCATCATATCCGCCCTGCTGAAGGAAGTCGTTCCATTCGGGAGTCTGCGTAACTTTTGCGATAGCTGCGCCGATAGCGTCGAGAGCCTCCTGAGGCGTGCCCTTCTTCGCGAAAATTCCTCTCTCGGAGCCGAGGAAGGCATTAATTCCAAGATCTTTCGCGCACTCAACATGCGGGTATCTGTTCATTCTCTTCTCAGCGAGAACTAACAGCGGGACAATTTCTCCAGCTTCGATCTGAGGTGTAATTTCCTGAGTTCCCGTTACCATTAAATCAATCTGGCCGCGAATAAGAGCGTCAGTCATGCCGCCGCCGGTCGGGTAGTCGACCTCGAGAATGTTCAGCCCTTCAGTAGCCTGCTGGAAAGAAAGGCCGTCAACGCCGATCCTCGTCAACATTCCGATGCTGATGCTGTAGGGGTGAGCCTTGATGTAATCGCGAAGTTCCGAGAAAGTTTTGTAGCCTCTTTCGTTCATTGCGTTGCGTGATGTCGCTATAACGTCGATGGCGTGAACAAGTCTGGCTACGGGTACAAACTCATCAAGGAACTTGAATTTCATCTCGCCCATAACGTCCTGAATCAAAAGACTCTGAGTCCCGAGCATATACATGTAGCCGTCAGCGTCGTGCTCTTTGACGTAGGAAGCTCCGTTTGTTCCGTTGCCGCCCGTAACGTTGAGAACTTCAATTTCCTGCCCGAGTTCCTTGGCAAGCAATGGCACGAGAGCGCGAAGAGTCGAGTCAGCTCCGCCGCCTTCACCCCACGGGCAGACGATCGTGATCTTGTGGTCGAACTTGAACCCCTCCGGGGCTGGTGCAGGAGCTTCAGTTGCAGGAGCTTCCGGAGCTGGTGCAGCCATCGGAGACGGCTCGGACACATCAGCAGCTGTCAAAACGGACGCACACAACGAGAGCGCAAGAATCGCAGTGAGAAAAACACACATGAATCTTTTCACTTCTAAATTTACCCCCTGAATAAAAATTTTGATTTGGAAAGTGCGTATATTATATCGTAGTTTCTTTTTCCTTGTTGACGAATGCTTGAATCTCTTCGTTGTTGATGACCTCTTTGGCTTGCAACGTCTCCGCGACCTCGTGAAGAACTTTCTCATGTTCTTTCAATATGTTCAGCGCGTGATCCTGAGCCTCCGTAACGAGCCTCTTGATCTCGCCGTCAATCGTCTCGGCCGTAGCGTCCCCGGTATCCTCGCGGATCTGAGTTGCGCCCGACAGGTACATCATAGCCGGAGCAGCGTAACGAACCGGGCCAAGAGCCGAAGACATTCCGAACTCTATGACCATCCGCCGAGCCGTCTCGGTCGCTCGTTCGAGATCATTTGATGCCCCGGTCGAAGCCTCATTGAAGACAAGAAGCTCCGCCGCGCGTCCTCCCAACATCACAGCCATTCGAGTTTTTAGCTCACTCTCAGCGACGAGATATTGATCTTCTGTTGGCATCTGCATGGTGTAGCCGAGTGCGCCTTTGGTCGTTGGGATTATGCTGACCTTGTGAACAGGATCGGAGCCGGGCAGATAACATGCGACTAAGGCGTGGCCTGTCTCATGATAGGCGACTTTCTTGCGGACTTCGGGAGTTAGCGGAGTCTTTCGCTGCAATCCCGCAACAACTCTCTCAATGGCTAAATCGAAATCGTTGGTCGTAACCTTGTCAGCCTTTCGGCGAGCCGCCAGCAACGCAGCTTCGTTGGCAATGTTAGCGAGATCCGCGCCCGAAAATCCCGGAGTAACCTTCGCGATCGCCCGCAGATCAATTTCAGGAGCTAACGGGACTTTCTTGGTGTGTATCTTCAAAATCTCCTCGCGCCCCTCCTCCGTTGGCAGAACGACTTGTATCTGTCGATCGAAGCGTCCCGGCCTCATCAAAGCCTGATCCAAAATTTCGGGTCTGTTGGTCGCGCCCATGATTACAACTCCGTTGTTGTCCTCGAAGCCGTCCATCTCCGCGAGTAACTGGTTGAGCGTGTTCTCTTGCTCCGAGTTGCTGTTGAAGCTGTGAAGTCTCGACTGTCCTATCGCGTCGATCTCGTCAACAAAGATAATGCAGGGAGCTTTCTTCTTCGCCTGATCGAATAAATCACGAACGCGAGCCGCGCCGACACCTACGAACATCTCGACGAAGCTCGAACCCGTTATAAAGAAGAACGGGACTCCGGCCTCACCTGCTGTAGCCTTTGCGAGAAGAGTCTTTCCTGTGCCGGGAGGGCCGACGAGCAGAACGCCTCTGGGGAGTTTCGCGCCGAACTTGTCAAACCTTTTGGGGTCTTTGAGGAAGTCAATTATCTCGCGCAGTTCAACTTCGGCTTCGCCTGCTCCTCCGATATCGCTGAAGTGAACGCCGGTGATCTCTCCCTGCAGCTCCTTGGCTCGGCTCCGACCGAACGAGAAGATGCCGCCGATACCGCCCGCACCTGCGCCGCCCATGTTCCTAAAAATCAAGTACCAGATTATCAGCAACGGCAACAGTGGCAGCATGATGCTCATGAAGAGGTCTATTATAGTGTCGCGCTGAGCTATTCCGCCGAATTTTATATCCGCGCTGGCGAGCCGTTCAATCAGGAACGGATCTGTAAGTCTCACGACGCTTTTAACGTTATCCGGGGTCTTGGCTTTCTTGTTCGAGAAGATGACACCGCCGACTATGGGGCGTTTGTCCGGGCTTTTGCCGTCTTTGATGGTGTAAGTAATTCTGTTCTCAGTTATATCGACGTTCTCGATCGTCTTGGTCTCAAGGTCGGCCAGAAAATCGCTGTATGGCACCTCGCCTCTGCTCTCGGCGTAAGGCTTGTAGATGTACTCGGCGAAGAGCCACACCACAATCATAGCAACGAAAAAATACCAGATTGAAAATTTTTGTCCCTTATCCATTTTTATTTTGCTAGTTCGTTCCCTTTCTCTGTGATTCTTAATTTCTAATCCCTAATTGACTGAAGATTGCCCGTCCGCTCTCTTTGCGCTTCGTTCTGTTTTTGAGGCGGTCAAATTCTTCGTTGATCTCCTGCCTTTCTAATTTTTCTACGGGCATTAAGTCCAAAAAATTATTCAGTTTATGCTCTATCGCTTCGATTTCCTTTGTGCCCGGGGGAACTGTTCGCCCGATATTTTTCAAGCTCATGACCGCGAGGTCTGCTATCAACACAGCGAGATCGTGAAGATCCTTGTCGGTCTGCGCGTCGCTCTCTGAGTCATCGGAGTCGGAGTCGTTCCTGATCCTCGTAGCAAAGCACAGAAACCCCACCGCCATAGCCAGCCATGCCGCCCCCGCCGCGATATTGTCTATGTAGAACATGTAGCCCGCGAAGATGCTCGTTACGATCCCGGCGCAGAACAAAGCCCAGCGGAAAAATCTGTCAATGCTCATGAATTATCTTTCTCAGTTCCATCGAAGCCCGCTCTAAATCGTCATTGATGATTATGTAGTCGTATTTATCTTTTAATTCAAGCTCTTTCAGGGCGTTGCTGAGGCGAATTTTCAACGCTTTTTCGCTCTCGGTGTGTCTGTTGCGGAGCCTCTTCTCCAACTCCTCAACTGACGGAGGCGCGATGAAAATCAAAATCGCCTCGGGCATCTTGTCGCGAACCTGCAAAGCTCCCTGCACGTCAATTTCAAGCAAGACATCATTACCGGCGTTCAGCTCCCTGATAACGTCGGCTTTCAGCGTTCCGTAAAAATCCGAATGAACGTACGCATATTCGAGGAATAAATCTTTTTTTATGTCCTCTTGAAATTTCTCGTGTGTTATGAATCTGTAGTGAACGCCGTCAACTTCACCGTCTCGCGGCTGCCGTGTGGTACATGAAATTGAGTAGACCAGATTTTTGACACCGTCAAGAGCTTTCTCTCTGAGAGTTCCCTTGCCAACGCCGCTGGGGCCGGACAGGACGAATAGATTACTCGACATTTTGAACCTGCTCGCGCATCTTCTCAACAGCGGACTTGGCCTCGACCACCAGCCAACGAAACTCCGCGTCAGCAACTTTCGATCCCATTGTGTTAATCTCCCTTATCATCTCCTGGATCAGAAAGTCAAGTTTTTTTCCTGATGAAAATTCAGCGTCCATGACCTGATGAAATTTTTCCATGTGAGACTTCATGCGCGTAATCTCTTCGGAAACGTCCCAGCGATCCGACGCTAAAGCAACCTCTTCGGCTATTCGAGCCTCGTCAAGTTCGAGGTTGTAATGTTCCAATACATTTTCAATCCTGAGCCTGATCGAGTCTAGCGCGTCATTCTGAGCGATCTTCCAACGTTCTGCCATGGCCGCGAGGATCTTTTCGAGAGCTTTCGCGTCTTCTTCGATGGCTGATTTAATTTTCTCACCCTCGGATCTCTTTGACTCGATGAGAGCTTCTATAGCTTCGACGGTGATTTCGTCCCATATCTCGGGATTTTCAACGGCGGCTCGCTCGGCTACGTTGTGGCTTGCCTCAAACAGTCCCGGTATCAATAGGAGATTTGAAATATCGCTTGGACATTCGAGGCTGTTGCGCTTGGTTATGCGCTTCACCTGATTGTACAGGCTCATCAGCGCGTCTTCATTAACCGTTGGGACTTCCGCGCCCGGGAGCCACGTCATTGTTACGGACACCTTGACCCTACCGCGTGCAATCTTTGAACGCAAGATATTCAACATTCTGTTTTCAAGGGAAATCAGCTCTGGAGGAAGTTTGATTGAAAAATCCTGAAACTTGTGGTTCGTTGAGCTTACATCAAGAACGGCAGTGCCCCACGGAAAGTCGCAGGATTTGCTGCCGAACCCCGTCATGCTTAGAAACATTCTGTGATTGTCTCCTTAGTTCAGAGCCGCAAGCTCTTTCATAGTCTTTTCAAGCTCCGCCATGATGATGCCGCGGCCTTCTTTGCTTTTGTAAACCTCTTCCGAGAACCTCAAAGGCTTTCCGAAAGTTAATGTTATCTTTTTGGGCTTCACGATTGACGAGCCAGTCGGCATTGCCTCATACGAACCCTTTATGAAAGCCGGGAGTATCGGAGCCTGAGTCCGAGCCGCGATCAAAGCAACTCCGCCCTCCAAAGGCTGCAGCTTGCCGTCAAGGCTTCGGCCACCCTCGGGGAAGATCAGAACGTCGCTGCCCTCCTGATACAGCTTCATGAAGCCGCGCAAAGCTCCAGCCGCCGAAGCGTTATCGTTGCGTGAGACGGGGACAGCTCCCAAAGCTCTGATGCAAGCTCCGAAAAGTTTGTTGTGAAACAATTCCTCTTTCGCAAAATATTTCAAACGCCGAGGAAAGAAGCAGCCGACCACGAGCGGATCCAAATTGCTGACGTGATTGCACGCAACAATGAATTTTTCGTCGGGATTGAATTTTTCGAGCCAGTGAGCTGAACATCTGTTGTAAATTTTTAGCAGAAATTTGAAAAGATATTTGACTACAGCGTAAAAAATTTTGTTTTGCCTCATTTTGATAAAGCCTCATTAACACTGTCAATTATGAATTTAATGACCTCGTCTTCGGTCATGTCTGAAGTGTCTAAATAAATTGCACCGTCGGGGACGCTCAATGGCGCGAGCTTCCTCGTGGAGTCGTTGATGTCGCGCTGTTTGATGGAGTTTAATATTTCGTCGTAATTCGCGTCTTGGCCTTTGGAAACCCTTTCAAGACAGCGACGCTTGGCTCTGGCCTCCGGGCTTGCGGTCAAAAAAAATTTCACTTTCGCGTCAGGGAACACCACGCTTCCGACATCGCGACCCTCAGCAATGATTGAGCCGTAATTCTTTTGCGCCTTTTGAAGCCCCAAGAGAGCCTCGCGCACAGCCGGGACAGCCGAATAAACCGAAGCAAGCACATCGACCTCGGGCGTACGGATCTCGCCGCTGACATCGAAGTCATTCACAAGCACGGAGTTTTCTTTCAGCTCGATCTTGATGTCTTTGAGAGCCTCGCGAAGAAATTCATCACTCCCCGGCTCGATCTCCGACCTCGCGAGTATGAGGGCAATGGCTCGATAGATCGCTCCGGTGTCGAGATATTTTATTCCAAGCTCGTGAGCGACTCGCCGCGCTACAGAACTCTTTCCAGCTCCGGCCGGGCCGTCGATCGTTACGACATAACTCATAGCCCTGTCATGTCGCCCATGTCTGACGCAACGTTGCCGGCGAAGTCAATCATCTCCGCCAAGAGGCTCTCGAAGTTCGTTATGCCGAGCCTCTCTAAAGGTTCGGGGAACATGTAAGCCTGCAGGCCGTCCGCGCCAAGACCTATTCCGAGCATGAGGCAGATCGTATTCGAGACCGTCACGACATCGAGAAGCGGCTGAAATTCTTTCTTGTCCTCCGGCAGCTCATTAGGCTTGTGATGATAGGCCACAGCCACGCGATAGGCTTCCGGCATGTCCCAACGCTCAACGAGTATCTCGCCGATCATTGCGTGGTCAAAGCCCAAGACTCTAAGTTCGGCTTCCGTGAACGGAATATGCTTCTCTTCAACCATTTTCACGATTATCCCGTAGCCAAAGCGGACATAATCATTCAGAATTACTTTGCCTATATCGTGCAGGAGACCTCCGACGTAAGCGTCCTCGGTTCCGACCTTGCCTGTGATCTTCGCAAGATAACGCGACGTGTACGCCACCATCAAGGAGTGCCGCCAAAGCTCGCCACGATCGAGCGCGTAACCCGAAAGTCCCTTATCCATAGCTGAATATACAGTCGCGGCTAGTATGATGTTGCTGACGCTCTTGTATCCCAGCAGCGCAATAGCTTCGGAAATGTTTGAAATGTTGCGCGTCATGCCGTATGCCGCCGAGTTAGCCAGCTTCAGAATACGCAACACAAGCCCCTCGTCGCGCGAAAGACTCTTTGCAACGTCCGCCGCATTGCTCTCAGGGTCGTTCAGCTTTCTCATCGTCTCCATGACGAACTGTGGGAATGACTTTATATCCTGCATCTTGCTGATTATTCGTGTCTTTATTAATTCTCTCGATTTCTCGTCAATTTCACTCACGGACATTACCCCCTTTATGAAAAATTAAACTACTCCGCCATTGAATATTTTAGTGTACAGGTCTGAAAAAGACAAACGAACAAACTCGCCGGGCTTTAATGTTTCGAGAGTCATCTCGCCGATCTTGCGCCTGATTAACCTTTGAACTCGAAAGCCGGCCTGCCGAGCCATCAACCTGACTTCGCGCTTCAATCCCTCAGCGATCGTTATCGAGATCCATTGATCCCGAGGCTCCTTTTCCATGACCTTTATATTTATCGGCTTGACGAGCCGCCCTTCGACAATCTCGAAACCTTTTCGCCAACGT
Source organism: Synergistaceae bacterium (assembly GCA_017449415.1). Taxonomy (GTDB): domain Bacteria; phylum Synergistota; class Synergistia; order Synergistales; family Aminobacteriaceae; genus JAFUXM01. Next base: position 15,306 of record JAFSJO010000045.1, on the reverse strand, counting down.
TCAAGCTGCTTTTTGTTTATGGGAATGTTCAACAGAGCTTCGTATTCTTTGTGAATTTCTTTCGACGGGTGCAGGACGCTTTGAGTGAAATCTCCGTCGTTCGTGAGGATCAACAGACCCTCGCTCTCTCGGTCGAGCCGTCCCACGGGATAGAGCCGCCCTTGATGCTCCGGGATCAGGTCAACGACGACGGGGTCATACTTATCGCTGACGGCGCAGACATAGCCGACGGGCTTGTTGATGACGTAGTAGACGTGCTCGGAAATTTTTACGATTTTTTTGTCCAGCGTTACGGTGTCGTTGTCCGGGTCGACTTGAAAGAACGGCGCAAGAACGATCTTACCGTTGACCTGCACGCGACCCTCTAGAATTACGACCTCGGACTTTCGACGCGACGCGACACCACACGACGATAGAAAAGCGTTAAGCCTCAAAATTCTTCGCTCCTTTCTCGTGAATTATACAAACCTCATAAGAAATTCACAAAGTCGTATAGAATAATTAGAAAAGTCACGGAGGTAAATCAATGAGCGAAATCTTCAGAACCGCCATAAGGTCGCTGCTCGCGAACAGAACGCGCTCTATTCTCACGATGCTCGGAATAATAATCGGAGTCGGCGCGGTCATCACGATGGTCGCGATAGGGAACGGAGCTTCCAGTCAAATGCAGGGACTGATCGACGGCTTCGGAGCGAATTTAATAATAGTCATGCCGGCACCGCCGAACACAACAGGAGCAAGAGGAGCCGCAGGCAGCGGAATGAACCTCACACTGAACGACTCGACCGCCATAGCTGACGAATGTTTTTCAGTTTTGAGGACGGCCCCGGAGGTCAACGGCTCGGCGCAGGTGATCTTCGGCAACAGCAACTGGAGCACGAGTATAACAGGCTGCACGCCCGACATATTGCCGGTGCGAACGTGGGAGATCGGCTCGGGGGTCTTCTTCTCAGACTCGGAGGTTCGAAGCGGCGCGAAAGTCTGCGTTATCGGAGCGACGGTCGCGAAAGAACTCTTCGGCTACACTGACCCGATAGACAGCACCATAAGAATTAGAAACATTCCCTTTAGAGTTTGCGGTGTCATGAAGGCCAAGGGCGCAAGCTCGTTCGGTGATGATCAGGACGACTTCATATTGGTGCCAATCACGACGGCGCAGAGACGTTTATTCAGGTTTGGGACGAGGGTCGACACTGTCAGGCGCGTGAACGTTCAAGCAAAATCGCGAGAGCTTCTCGACACTGCCAAGGAGGAAGTAACCGCGATACTGAGACAACGTCATCGTCTGACTGAGGGGGTCGAAAACGATTTCGACATTCGAGACCTGACACAGACGCTCGAGAACGCCGCGAGTATGGCCAACGTCATGAGCCTCCTGCTCGGCGCGATAGCTTCGATCTCCTTGATAGTCGGCGGCATCGGCATAATGAATATCATGTTGGTGTCAGTCAGCGAACGAACTCGCGAGATCGGCATCAGAATGGCAATCGGTGCGCGGCCGTCCAACGTCCGTATGCAGTTCCTGACCGAGGCTGTGGTGCTGTCGCTGCTCGGCGGAGTGATCGGCATCATCATGGGCACGGGGATCTCGTCGGTCGCGTCGTCGTTCCTGTCGTTCAACTCGATCGTCTCAATGAACTCCGTGGTAATCGCCGTGGGGTTCTCGGCAGCCGTCGGCGTGTTCTTTGGATTTTGGCCCGCGTGGAAAGCCTCCAACCTCGACCCTATAGTCGCACTTAGATCGGAATAAGGAGCTAGAAATGAAAAAAATAATTGCAGCGTTGTTAATGATGATATTGTGTGCGTCGTCTGCGTGCGCGGCGGGGCTATCGCTCGAAGAGTGTCTGAATACGGCTCTGGCTAATCACCCGTCGTTGAAAAAGTCGAAGGGCGCGACCCGGGCAGCTAACTCGATGATCGAACAGACGAAGACGACCAACCGAGTCAAGGTCAACCTCACGGGTCGGACGAGCTTCGCCGGAGATTATCAGACGTGGGACAGCCGCTCGACCTCGCAGACGTTCGGGATCACAGCCTCGAAGACTCTCTATGACACGGGCGTGAACAAACTGAACCTAGAAATCCAAAACGAAAACTTAGCCGGGGTCCTCGAAAGCGAGCGACAGACTCAGATCAACGTAGCCGCCGAGGCCAAGAAAGCCTATTATGATCTCGTGCTGAAAATTCTTAACAGGGACGTGGAACGCGAGAAACTCGCTAACCTCGAAGAACATCTCGAGACCGCGAAAGGCATCTATGAGGTCGGCAACAGCTCATTCATCGACGTGACCAAAGCCGAAGCCGACGCAGCGACAGCTCGAACGTCAGTGTTAAAGGCCGAGAATGATATTCTGACCTCGCAGGAAGCCTTGAAGGTCGCGATGGGCGTGAGCGATTACGGAGATTTCGACTTGGCTCTCTCGACGGAGCTGCTGCTCCCCAAGCCTGCCGGAGACATCAAAGAAATCTTGGATACCGCCATGACGGACAGAGCCGACTATCGAAAGATACTTCACACGATAAGACAAAGAGAACTCGAAATCAAAGCCGCGGCTCGATCGAACTCTCCGACGATCACCGGCTCGGTTGGGAGCGAGTGGGGAAAGTACGAGGGAGTTTCACCAGTCAGAGATTACACCGTCGCTGTGAATGTCAACGTCCCTGTCGATGACGGCGGACTGACGGCGGCGAAAGTCGAGTCAGCTCGAGCGCAGTTGGATCAGGACATGGCTGACGAGGAGAGCTTGCGACAGACGATAGCCCACGACCTGCGGAGCGCGGCTCTGACCCTCACCAACGCGACACAGCGAGCAAAGTCTTCGCAGTTGAGCGTCCAATACGCCGAGGAGAATTTGACTCTCGCACGAGGCCGCTATGAGGTCGGAGTAGGAACTGCGCTGGAGGTCAGCGACGCTGTCTCGACACTCGCAAGCTCACGTTACACGCTCTATCAGGCACTGTATGACGCTCAGATCGCGCGGACGAATTTGGATCAGGCGATGGGACATTTGCCCGTCGAGTTGGAAGTGAGGGAATAGCAATGGCGATAATCGAAGTTGAAAACCTCGTGAAAGTATACAAGACCGGCGACGTGGAGCTTCGCGCTCTCGATGGCGTGTCATGCTCAATAGACAAGGGCGAGTTCGTGTGCATAATGGGGCCGTCCGGCTCGGGCAAGTCCACCATGATGAACATTCTGGGCTGTCTCGATGTCCTGACGGAGGGCAAGTACACTCTCGACGGCGTGAGCATAAAGGATCAGAACAAAGCGGCTCTCGCTGACATTCGCAACCACAAGATCGGCTTCGTGTTCCAAGGATATAACCTCCTTCAGAAAGCTGACGCTCTTGAAAATGTCGAGATGCCTTTGATGTATCGCGGCGTGCCGTCGTCGAAGCGTCGGAAGATGGCCAAAGAGGCTCTTGAAAGCGTCGGGCTTGGAGACCGTATCCACAACAGGCCGCTTCAGATGAGCGGAGGTCAACAACAGAGGGTCGCAATAGCTCGCGCGATCGTGGGCAAGGCTCCTATCTTGATGGCCGACGAACCTACGGGAGCGTTGGACACAAAGACGAGCGTCGAGATCATGCAAATCTTTTCGGCTCTTCACGACGAGGGTACGACCGTCATACTCGTAACTCACGAGCCGGATATCGCGACATGGAGCGAAAGAATTTTGAGATTTCGAGATGGAAGACTTGTATCAGATGAAGCCTCATCGAAAGACGTTCAGGAGCGCGAGCTGAGGCCGGACTAGTTGCGCTTCAAACATAACATCGTTACATCGTCGAACTGTGATGAAGTCCCCGTGAACTCGTTCAGCTTCCTCAACACGACGCTCTCAAGCTCCTCGGGGGTGCCGTCCGGGACTTCGTTAAGAGCCTCGACGAGTCCTCCCTCTCCGAATTGTTCATCGAGCTTGTTAGTCGCCTCGATCACTCCGTCAGTGTAAAGGAATATCGTGTCGCCCTCGTTGAGCGTCAGCCTCCCGGTTACGAATGTCAGGTTGGGCAAGATCGCGAGCGGTCGGGCGTGAATGTCGCTGATGATCTTGAACTCCTCGCCGCTTCGTCTCAACACCGGGTACTCGTGTCCCGCGTTCACGTAATGAAGCTCCCCCGTCGACACGGTCATGACCCCAAACCACAACGTCACGAATAACATCGCTTCGTTGCCCTCGCACAGCTTGTCATTAACTTCCCTTATGATGTTCTGTATTGTGTCGTGTCCCGACAGTGCGCAGTCTTTCAGCGTCGTCTTGGCCGTCATCATGAACAGAGCCGCCGAAATCCCTTTGCCGGACACGTCGCCGATCACCAGCGCGATATGATCGTCATCAATCATGAAGAAGTCGTAGAGATCTCCGCCGACCTCCTTGGCAGGTCTCATTGACGCGTAGAGCGAGAACTCTTTGACGGTTGGGAAGTCCTTGGGCAGGATCCCCTCCTGTATCGTTGCCGCGAGAGATAGCTCTGTGCTGTTACGAGCTTGCTCGGCGGACAGTCGCGTGGCTTCCTCGTTGTATTGTTCGAGAGTTACAGCGAGCAGTGAGACATCGTCAGCCAACCTCCCGATCTCGTTGCGCGACGTGATAGTTTCAAGCTCATCGACGATCGAGGCACTGTCCTTTCGTCTCGTGAACTCCCTCACGCTGCTTTGAACCTTGGCAAGCGGCTTCAGCATCACGACGTAGAGAAGAGCTGTCAATATGATCCCCGCCGCGACCAACAAGAGCGCATTCTTTAGCTCGACCGACACGAGGCTGTCATAGATTGCGTTGCGGACATCGTCCCACAAGAAGGCGGCCGTGATGTGGCAAAGTATCTTCCCGTGAACGATCAGCGGCATGTAGCCGTACAAAATCTCTTGCGTCTTGACGGTTACGTGCTCGAACTCGTCGCTCTCCTGCCCCGTCGTGTACATGTCGCGTATGACTGGGTGCTTCGACATGTCAAGAGACCATATCGTCCCGAGTTGCTCCTTGATGAACTCGTCGTTGATGTTCCTATCCACGGCGTTGAAGAACACGAACGCGGAATTAATTTCAGTTTCGAGCGGCCTGACGCAATACAGGATATTGGGCTGGAGCATCGTCTTGATCTCGTCGTACTCCGTCATGATCTCTCGATAGCAATACTCAGCGAAGAGCAGCTGCTGCTCGGGCAACAAATTATTTTCGATTTCGGGGGGCGTGATGATCTTTCGATTGATTAGAAAGTCGTAGGGGATCTGATTGTACTTGCGCATGTCGCCGAAGTCTCTGGCAGTGTCGATCATTTCGTAATTCTCCAGCCAGTAATCGAGAAGCCACTCGATGGAGGCGTAACTGCTCATCATGTTCTCGACGTAATGCGTCAGCCTGCGCTTGTTGGCAATGAGTCCCGACATATAAAGATCTGAGCCGCTGTGATAGATCGCGAGTCCGTTTGTGGCAACAGCGGCACAGAAAAGCACGGCGATGATTAAAGCCGTCTGAGTAAGGATACTCTTATCCCTCACTCCTCACTGCCCCAAAGTCCGCGATTTTCCTGACGGGCTTCCCTCTGGAAGTGTACGAACAGATTTGAATAGCGTGAGTTCGGCTGTACGGTCATGAGCTGCGCGTAGCCGTCCAACAATAATTTCGCGTTGAACATGTTCTCGCGGATCGCGTCCTCGTTATCGAGATCGTCTTTCGTCGGCTCACTCATCCACACGTAGGCCAACATGCGCCCGTAGCGGTCTTTGACTTCGACATCAGTCTGAAGCCACACGGTCTTGTCAGTCAGCTCTTTCTTTGTGAAGTTGCTGGCTTCCTTGCCGTAATACTCGACGGGCTTGTTCGGGTGAACGGTCTCGGGGGTGTTGACACCAATAAACCTGACGCGCTCTTTGGTGTATTTGCTCCCGTCATCGAAGACGAACGAGACGATCGCAGTATCGCCATCGACAACTCTCTCGATCTTGGCCTTGTAGACGGTGTTGCGTCGGATCTCGAGGCTCTGGAGTGCGTTGGGGCCTTTGTGATAGTGATACTCGCCCGTCTCCTTGTCGAAGTGTCCGCCGTTCGCGTCGAGCTTGCCCGGGTGAGCCAGAGCCACCGAAGCCAACGAGACCGCCAAGGCGATCGCCAAGACCAAAACTAAACTGCGCTTAAACATTCAATCAAATCCTTTCTAAATAAATAAATCGTAAACTACACGCGCAAAGAATAAAGCCAACACTACTAGTATAACAGGCCGGACAGCCCTCGCGCCTCCCCTCTCGAAAAACTTCGCGCCGATGTAGTTGCCTGCGACGCAGAAGATCCCCGCGACAGCTCCGGGAATGAATATCGCTTTGCCGTTCACGAAATACACGGCTATGGCGGCGAGGTTCGTTGCGAAGTTGATGGCCTTCGTAACTCCGTTGGCTTTCTGAACACTCAGCTTCGCGACCCCGGCGAGCAACAACAGCATGAACGTCCCCGCCCCCGGCCCGTAGAAGCCATCGTAGAAGCCAAGGACGAACGCTATCAAGACACACACAGCGTAAGTTCGCGAGGTGATGGCTTGCGAGTCTCTCCCCTCGGTGAGGAGGCTTTGACTCTTGAAGACATACAGAGCCGTAATCGGCACGATGAATAACATCATGATCTTGAATGCGTGGTCGCTGATCAGTAACGCCGTCTTAGCTCCGAGCGACGAGCCAACCAACGCGAAGACGACACCGCACGCCGAGAGCTTCAATGGCATGTAGCCGTCAATCAAAAATTTCGTGAACGCGATTGATGTCCCCATTGCCGAGCTTATCTTGTTGGTGCCTATCGCGTAGTGAACAGGGAAGCCCGCGATCATGAACGCCGGCAACGATACCAGACCTCCGCCCCCTCCTATCGCGTCAATCAAACCGCCGAGGAACGTCAGCGGACATACAATCAACAACTGCGTGAGCTGCCACTCCAATTTTCATTTCACCCTCATGCTAAAATTTCCGTAAGAATATAACACACTAACGGAGTTCTTCATCATGATACGAAAAGTTCTTCACACTTCCGACTGGCACATAGGCCGAAGATTAAAAAATCATGAACGTTACGACGAGTTCAAAAAATTTTTCGCGTGGCTCGAGGGCGTGATCAAGTCCGAGGAGGTCGAGGCTCTTTTGGTGGCCGGAGATGTCTTCGACAACACGACACCGTCAGCCAAGGCTCAGGATATCTATTACTCGTTCCTCGGCAACGTTGCTCGATCGTCGTGCCGCCACATCGTGATCATCTCGGGCAACCATGACTCGCCGGCGTTCCTTGACGCTCCCAAAGACTTGCTGAAGCTCTTCAAAATTCATATCGTCGGCCAAGCCTGCGAAGACCCCTCGGACGAGGTCATAATCTTGCGCGACGAGACTGGCGAGCCTGAGCTTGTCGTGTGTGCTGTGCCTTACCTGCGCGACAGAGATGTCCGAACCTTTCGAGCCGGAGATGATGCCAACGCCGCGGAGGCTTCACTACTGTCGGGCATAAGAGATCATTATGAAAGGGTCTTCGCTTGCGCGTCTGAGGCTGCTGCGGGTCGTGATGTCCCGGTCATGGCTATGGGGCATCTCTTCGCGAGAGGAGGCAGGGTCGTTGAGGGAGACGGAGTGCGCTCGCTGTACGTTGGGACGGCTGTCGAGGTCGGGAGCGATCTCTTCCCGGACTTCCTGACCTACACGGCACTCGGACATCTTCACTCGCCTCAGGTGATATCGCGCAAGAATGTTCGTTACAGTGGCTCGCCTTTGGCTATGGGCTTCGGGGAGGCCGGACAGGGGAAAGCCGTGTGCGTCCTCGAACTTGACGGAGCGAAGCTGACTGACGTTAAAGAAATCTCCGTTCCAACCTTCCAGAGGCTCGAAAGGATCGAGGGCAACATGTCGGAGATCTTTCGATCGCTGGAATTTTTCGCGGGTCAGCACGAGTCCATATGGCTGGACGTAACCTACACGGGCGAGGAAGCTCCGGGCGCGTTGCAGGACAAGATCGACGAGTACGTGAAAAATTTTCCGCTGCTCGAAGTGTTGAGCTTGCGCGACGAGACGAAGCGAACAGGTTACGCGGCCGATGTGGCGAGCTATAAGAGCCTCGATGAGGTGAAGCCGCTCGAAATGCTTCATATCTTGTTTGAACACTACCAGATCCCGGAGTCTCAGCAAGCAATCTTCATTCCAATGTATCATGAAATTTTGAGAGAGGCGGGCGCGGAATTTTAGTCATGAAGATTTTGGAGATCGAGCTTAAAAATCTGAACTCACTTCGCGGACAGTGGCGCATCAAGTTATCCGACAGCATCTACGAAGCCAACGGAATTTTCGCGATCACTGGGCCGACAGGCGCGGGCAAGACTACAATATTTGACGCGATATGCCTCGCTCTCTACGGTCAGACCCCGAGGCTGTCGAGCATCAACGAAAAGACCAACGAGATCATGTCGCGCAAGACGAGTGAATGTTACGCCAAAGTTACCTTCGAGTCAGGCGGCCGGCGATACGTCAGCATGTGGAGCCAACATAGATCGCGCTCGAACAACCTACAGCCACAGAAGCACATCGTCTCTGACGCTGACACGGGCAAGATCCTTGCCGAGACGATCACAACCTCCCGCAACGTAATCAAAGAGATCACGGGGCTTGACTTCAGACGCTTCCGTCAGGCTGTGATGCTCGAACAAGGAGGCTTCGACGCGTTCCTGAAAGCTGACAAGAACGACCGCGCACAAATCTTGGAGCTGCTCACCGGGACGGAGATTTACGGAAAAATTTCTGAGCTTGTCTATCGCCGATGCTCCGACGAGAGGGCGAAGCTCAACGACATAAAATTTCAGCGCGACAGCCTCAGACCCAACGACAATTTCGAGTCCGAAGCTGAGATCATGAACGAGCTTGCGAAAGTCCGGGAAAATATCTCGGCTGCCGAGGTCGAATACACCGAAGCCGCGAGGGGTCTCGAATGGCTCAAAACTATTCGGAAACTTCAAATCGAGCTTGCCGAAAATCAACGCGACCTCGAACAGCATGACAAGAGCCGCGAACTTTTCGCCGTGGAAGATGAGAAACTCGATATCGGCGAGAGAGCTTCGGCACTGTCGGGGGAGTTTTCGAGCCTGAAAGCTCAGCGAGCCAACCTCAAAAAAATTTCTGAGCGCGTCGAGAAGCTGAAGAGCGAGATTGAACGTTACGGCGAGTTCGTCTCACAGCTTGAAGCTCAGGAGCTTCCGCAATATGAGGAGACATTGAAGCGCGTTACTCAGAACATTCCCGACGATGACAGCCCCGAGACTTTCTACGCCAAGGCAGGGGAGCGCGTCAAAGTCTTCGCGACATTAGCGCGTCAAAAGGAGGACATTGAGCACAAGAAGAGAGCGACGGCCCGGCAGCTTCAAGAGGCTCAGGCGACGTTGCAAGCGTCTGAACGAAACTGCACGGCGCATCACGAACGATACAACGAGGCTTTCAAGAAACTCTCGAACCTCATGACCGCACGAACCGAAGCGATCTTCGCGGAAGCTCGAAGACATTTACAGCCTCAAACTCCCTGCCCCGTCTGCGGCTCAACTGAACACCCGGCGGCCAATCATCAGCTCGAAACATCACACGACATTTCCGGCCTCGATGACGCTCTTAAACTCGCGCAAGAACAATTCCGGATCGCTCAAAAAAATTTTGATGCGGCCTCGAACAGCTTATCAATCGCAAGAGCCAACGAGACCGCGGCGCGGACAAACTTCGACAACCTCGTCATGAGCTTCGACGAAATCTCGGAGCAGCGTGCAAACGCTAAGGAGGAAATTTCCGGGTTGCTTCAGCGCATGGGGATCTCCGTCGAGAAAGTCAACGAGATCACTCCGCGTATTGATGCGTGGCTCACCAACGTCAAGGAGCTTGAAGAGAAGATCAGACGCGCTCACGAACGTGCTGAAGCTTTGAAAGCTCAGGTCGAGGCCAATAGAAAGACTCTTGCGGCTGATGTCTTGGAGCTTGGGACTGCGGCGGAGGAGCTTGCGAGGCTCGAAAAGAATTTCGCTGAACGTCTTCGCGAAAAAAATTTTGACAGCGAAGCGGCTTTCTCGGACTCGATCGTCGACGATGACGAAATGAAGAGGCTGCGTGAAAGGAAAAAATCCCTCGAAAGCGAACACGACAGACTGATCGGAGTGAAAGACAGCCTCACGAAGAAATTCGAGACCGAGGAGGCCAAGGCCGTAACTTCAAAGACGCTAGCGGAGGTCGAAGCTGACTTCAAAGGCTGCGAGAGGACGATCAAGGCTCTGACGGAGAAAGCTCACTACTTCAAGACGAAGCTCGATGACAGGCAAGCCATGCAATCACGACGCGAGGAGCTTGACGCGGCATATCGAAAGCAGGAAAAAATTTTCGCCGACTGGGACGCGCTTTCCAAGTTAATCGGCTCGGCTGGCGGAGACAAGTTTCGAGTCTTCGCTCAGGGGATCACGCTCGGCATGATGATAAACCTTGCCAACTCGCAGCTCGAAAAGATGAGCGGGCGTTACGTCCTGATGGCTCGACCCGACAGCAATGGCCTCGAACTCAGCGTCATTGATCGCGAACAAGCCGGGGAGGTTCGTCCAACGGATAATCTTTCGGGCGGCGAGAGGTTCATAATCAGTCTTGCGCTCGCGCTTGGCCTGTCTCAGATATCGGGGCGTAAATCGCGAATTGACTCGCTGTTCTTAGATGAGGGCTTCGGCTCTCTCGACGAGGACTCGTTGAACATGGCGCTTGATGCTCTTGGCGAACTTCGACGCGACGGCAGAATGATCGGGATCATCTCGCACGTTCAGACCTTGCGGGATCGAATAGCCGCACAGATCAACGTCATTCCCAAGCGTGAGGGCGTGAGCGTCATCTCAGTGAGGAGTTAGGAGTGAGGGAGTGCTGACCTCGCTCACTGTGTCGTGGGTCGCGAAGTTCCAAAAATTTTTTGACTTTCCCAACTGCGAAGCTCGTGAAATCTCACGGATTTATTTTTTGCGATTGCTCTGTGGAGGGTTGCGAGGTTTGAAAAATTTTTGAGTTTTTGTAGTTGCAAAGGTAGTTGAAAAAGACAGCCTTCGCTGACTCACGAAAGCTGTCTAAGCTGTATTATACCACAAACTTCTCAACTTGCAACGCGGCGAAGGGTCTCCCACCTCATCGAACGCAGACGAGCAACAAGCTCCCCTCACGCAGCGAGACTTCGGCGCAATCGTCCTCGACCTCGTTGCTGATCCCGTATTGGAACTCGGGAGTTATCTCTGCGTCGTTGAGGTTGTACTTCGCGCCCGTGATCGTGATGCCTCGTGCAACCCCGGCGATGTTTATCAGCGAGAAAAATTTCCAGCCGCGTCTCACTGCGACAGTCTCGTTAGCTCTGATAATTCTCATCTCGGAGTAATCGTCAACGATGACGGCATTCACGTTCGCGTTGGAGAGCATCAACAGCGCGTAGATGTTCCCGAGGTTGTGATCCTGCCGTCCGCCAGTCGCTCCGACCATGAGGACATCATCGAAGCCCCGCCGTATCGCCTCCTTGACCGCGAAGATCGTGTCAGTGTCATCTTTGACACGCGGCAGCGTGATGACATTCTCAAAGCTGTCCGGCCTCTCGTGCGAGTCGAAGTCCCCGATGACGAGGTCGGGTCTCGCCCTCAGGCTCTCCTCGTGCCTCAGGCCGCAGTCGCAGTAGATGAAGAAGTCTCGCGGTTCGAAATATTTTCGGATCAGCTCGTAATTCTTTATCTCAGCTCCGCCGACTATAACGCATCTCATCTCTATAGGAAGTCCGTGTAGAAATCCGCGACCGCGATAATGTTCTCTCGGTCGTTGATGTTGGAGTCGTCCTCAACGCCGAACGTGATGAACCCCGCCGCCTTAGCCGTCTCCAAGGCAAACAGAGAGTCTTCAAAGACGGCTATGTTCCCCGGGTCGAGCTTCAGGAACTCCGCGCAAGCTAAATAGATCGTAGGCTCTCGCTTCGTCGTGTTAAGCTCCGAACACGTGAACACGGCCTCGAAGTATCGCGCGATCCCGTTGCGTTCGAGCGCGGCATTGAGCAACGTTCGATCTCCCGACGTGGCTATCACCATTGGGATATTCTTGCGGCTCATGGACTCGAGGAAGTCCCGAACGCCGACCTTCAAGCCGACCTCGTCGATGTAGAAGTCCTGAATGATCCTCACGATGCCGTCGCGAATGTCGCCCAGACTCTGTTCGAGCGCGTATCTGTCTTTGAGGTACACGCAGCTCTCTTCGAGGCTCAAAGGCGCGAGCATGTCCGCAAGTCCTCTCTCCGGCTCGATGTTGATGCTGCGCAGGTATCGCCCGCCAAGCTCGTACCACAGATACATCGAGTTCAGCAATGTTCCATCAGCGTCAAAGATTATCGCTAGTAATGAATTGTTCTTCAATTTTCTTTTCGTCCTGGATTTTTTATGCTGATTATAGCATTAAGTTTTTAGAATGTTTTTACGCTTGACATTAATTAGGTAAGAATGTAATCTTTACCCTGTTGCTGAATGTCATGGGCATGTCGGCACGAAACAATTTTTATTTTTATTATTTTTTCAGGAGGCTTTTTTTATGGCACAGGGTACCGTAAAGTGGTTTAACGAGAGCAAGGGCTACGGGTTCATTACCGTTGATGACGGCAAAGACGTTTTCGTCCACTACAGCGCAATTCAGGGTGAGGGCTTCAAGACGCTCAACGAAGGTCAGAAAGTGTCCTTCGACATCGTCAACGGGGAGAAAGGTCCGCAGGCTGCTAACGTGGCCAAGATGTAGTTCTGTAAGTCTCCTGCCGCCTCGTAACCAGTTTCCACAGCAGAGAAGATTCGAACACACAAAGAGAACCAAGAGAGCTTGAAGTTTCGTAGCTCTCTTTTTTTTATAACAGGGATATGATGACAAGAGAAGAGCAGAAGCAAGAGACAAGAGCGAAGATTTTGGCGGCGGCGATCCACCTCATTGCCAAGAACGGCGTGAACGGCACCTCGATCAGAGACATCACAAGCAGAGCCGGGGTCGCGGCGGGAACTTTCTATCTATATTTCGACTCCAAAGAGGACGTTATCAGGTGTCTGGATCGTCGGGAGCATAAGGAACTCCTCGCGAAAGTCAAGGCTATGGAGGGGCTGACCTGTGTCCAGAGAATTTATAAATATTTCTCGGAATGGTACAAGATCGGCGGCAAGCTTGAGCCGGGATTTATCCGCGAGTGGCATCGCCTGATGATGAGCAACGCACGAGACAACGAAGCGAACGAGATGCCGGGCGGCGAGATGGAAGCTTCTCACATTCATGAACTGTTGAGCGACGCTCTCGAGGCCGGGGAACTCGATAAAAATATTCCGCTCGATGATATCGTCCGTATGTTGGTCTGCGGACTTTGGGGCAGCAGCATCTATCTGTGTGTCGCGCCCAACAGAGTTTCAAGAGAGAAGGTCGCGCGAGATTTCCTCGAACATATCATCAAGCCGTCATTAAATCCGTATTTAACGCAATAGAAAATTATAAAATTTTGCGTTACACTTTCCGCGCTGAATTAAGTTCATTATTTCCAATTTTTTTTGAAAAAATCTATCACTCATTATTAGGGGGAAGACTTTATGAAAATGAAGGCTGTTGTTTTGCATGGCCCGGAGAATTACCCGAACAATTACGAGGTCATGGAGATTGAGAAGCCGACCTGCGGAGAGAACGAAATACTTCTGAAGATGAAAGCGGCCGCGCTCTGCGGAACCGACAAGAGAATTTTCACGGGTGGAAAGACCAAGGGCGTACGTCCTGACTCTGTCGTCGGGCATGAGATCTGCGGGATCATCGAGGAAGTCGGAGCCAACGTCAAAGGCTACGCCGTTGGTGAGCGTGTCGCTGTTGCCAACGTCATTCCATGCGGCCATTGCTCGGCTTGTCTGTCAGGTCGTGAAAATGCGTGCTTGAACCGCAAGGCCATCGGCTACGAGTTCAACGGCGGCTTCGAAGAGTACGTGCTGATCCCGGACATTTGCATCGAGAGCGGCAACGTCGTGAAGCTTCCCGACTCCGTGAGCTACGCGGCTGGAGCTTTGATTGAGCCGTTGGCTTGCTGTATCCGAGGACTTCGCAACACCGGGACAGGCTTCAACGACACCGTATTGATCATCGGCGCGGGGCCAATCGGACTGATGCACCTCGAACTCTCGCTGATCGCTGGCGCAAGAAAAGTCATCGTCAGTGAGCTTGATGCTGACAAGCGTGAACTTGCCTTGAAGCTCGGCGCGGCTCGTGTCGTCGACTCCAAGAACGAAGACCTTCACAAGATCATCATGGACGAGACCAACGGCGAGGGTGTCGACAGGATCGTCATGGCAATTGGCGTTAATGCGCTCGTCGACTCGACGTTCAAACTCGCAAAACGCGGCGGAACTGTCTGTCTGTTCGCGGGCTTCCCGAAAGGCAAGATGAGCGAGTTCGATCCCAGCGTCATTCACTACAACGAGCTTAACATCACGGGCAGCACGGCTTACAAGAGGATCGACTACCTGCAGGCCGCCGACATGGTGAAGTCAGGGAAGATTGATCTCGACGCGATCGTGTCGCAGAAGTTCAAGCTCGACGATTTCAGAAGCGCGCTGGATCTTCATATGGCCGGCACAGCGTTGAAAGTCGTTATTGAGAATTAAGGGAGCAAGGCCGCCTTTAGGCTTGCAATATAAAAATTTTGTTATTAAGGAGGAGTTTTTAAGTGGTACAGCCTATGTATGCAATGGGTAAAGCGGTAAGACTCTCGAGAATGGTCAACCCCGAGAGCGGAAAGATGATGGCGATCACCGTCGATCACGCCACGTCGCGAGGAATTGCCCCGATGAAAGGTATTCAGGACATTCAGGGAGCAATCGACAAGATCGTTATTGGCCGTCCTGATGCCATGACGATGACCGGCGGAATCCAGAAAAGATGTTGGGGGCCTTACGTGGGTTCGGGCATCAGCATTCTTCACAAGATTTCCAACTATGCGCCGACATCACCGACCAATGACTGCGTGTTCGGATCTGTTGACGCAGCTGTGAGAATGGGCGCGGACGCTGTCTCCATGGGCGCAATAACGCTCGGCGACTATCAGAACGAACAGTTCGCGAGGATCGGCGAGGTCAGCGAGTATTGCGACAAAATCGGAATGCCTTTGATCGGCCACGTCTATCCGAAGGGCGAGAGCGTTCCCAAGGACAAGAGAGCCGCGTGGGAGAACATTGCCTACTGCGTCAGAAGTGCTTGCGAGCTTGGAATGGACGTTGTAAAGACGACCTACACGGGCGACCCTGACAGCATGGCGAA
>JAFSJO010000044.1 GCA_017449415.1 Synergistaceae bacterium | reverse complement strand
GTATTATCTCATTAGTTTGTATTTTGGGAATGTATTAATTAAGTTAAAATTTTCTGTGAAAGGTTGCTGATTTTTTTTCACGCGCCTCATGTTATAATGCCGAGCGTAAAGGCGCGAACAGCGAATCTCATATAGTATGACCAAACTATTAAAACCGCGCCTTGTTCTTATTAAGGAGCTTTTATCATGCTTGAATATCTCAAAGAAGAATCCAACAAAACCATCACCGAAAACTTCGCCGCGACTTACAAGTCAACTCTCTCGGACTGTCTCGACCTCTTCGCGACCGTCGGAGCCTTACGCAACGCCAGTGATGATGAAATTTCAGATCGCTTCATTCGTGCCTTTGTTGAGAATAAAGACTTGGCCGTGAAGATCGCTTTCTATGCGCGTGATGTCCGAGGCGGGCTCGGCGAACGAAAATTTTTCAGATTAATTCTCGGCTGGCTCGCTCGAAACTCAAAGCCAACTGTCGAGAAAAATCTCGCGCTCATTCCCGAATACGGACGCTATGATGATCTGCTCTCGCTGTTCGGGACGCAGTGCGAGGAAGCGGCTTTGACGTTCATAAAGTCTCAGCTCGAAAGAGATATCGAGGGCGACGAAAATGTTTCGTTGCTCGCGAAGTGGCTTCCGTCCGTCAACGCTTCAAACGAGGTTGCGAGGCGCGAGGCTCGAAAGGTCGCGAAATTTTTGGGAATGGATTGCAAGGCTTACCGCCAGACGCTCTCGAAACTCCGGGCGAAGATAAAGATCCTCGAGAACAATCTGCGCGAGAAAGATTACACCTTCGATTACTCGCAGCAGCCCTCGAAAGCTATGTTGAAGTACCGCAAGGCTTTCATGCGCAACGACGGCGAACGTTACGGCGAATTTTTAACGAAAGTCGCGGGCGGTGAGGCCAAGCTCAACACCGGGACGCTGACCCCTTACGAGATTATCTTGCCTCTTGTGGCGTGGGGTGAGCGCGAACTCTCCGAGGCCGAAAAGAAATCTCTCGACGTAACATGGAACTCGCAAGAGGACTTCACACGCGGCGAGAATGCTCTCGTTGTTGTTGACGGATCCGGCTCGATGTACCGCGAGGCTGGCGTTGTGTCTCCGATCGCTGTAGCTTTGTCGCTTGGAATTTATTTCGCCGAACGAAACTCCGGAGCTTTCAAAAATCATTTCATCACGTTCTCGGAGTCTCCTCAGTTCGTCGAGATCAAAGGCTCGGACATCTTCGAGAAGACAGCTTACTGCAAGACATTCAACGAAGCCGCCAACACGAACATTCAAAGAGTCTTCGAGCTGATATTGGACACGGCCGTGAAGCGAAATCTGACCCAAGGCGACCTGCCCGCAACTCTCTATATCATCTCGGACATGGAGTTTGATTACTGCGTCGACGACTCTGACATGACGAACTTTGAACACGCGAAAGAAATTTTTTCCGAACATGGCTACAAGCTCCCTCGCGTGGTCTTCTGGAACGTCGACAGCCGAAACCGTCAGCAGCCCGTTACGCGCAACGAGCAGGGTGTGAGTCTCGTCAGCGGCTGTTCGCCCCGGATCTTCTCAATGATAGCCGACGGCAACACAACGCCCGAGGAATATATGCTTATGGTGCTGAGCAGTCCGCGCTATGCGAATATAACGGCTTGAAAGAATATAGAGATATAGGCGCGAATAAGTTATAATATGCTCAATTTTATTCAAAGTCATAAATTTTACAGGAGGGGATTAATTTAGATGGCCGGTATGGATAAACTTGTCGCTCTTGTGAACAGTTTTGCGTCGGCTGTTCTTTCCGTAGGGCGAGAGGTGGGGCTTAATATCACCCTCAACAAAGCAAAGGTTGCTCAGGGCATAAGAGTTGAGAATATCTGCACGGTTGCTCTAATAGGCGTTGTGGGCGTGGGGTCTCGCGGCACGGTTAATATAATGCTCAACAAAGACGGCTTCGACAACATCATAAAAACAATGTCGGGCGGAATGATTCCCCCGCAGATCGGCGAAGATGTCTCTATGAGCGTCATAGGCGAGCTGTCGAACATGATAGGCGGACGCGCCTTGGTTCAGAGTGCTTTAGGGACTGTCGATGTAACGCCGCCGCAGCTTATATACGGAGAAAATATAAGGAACGTTACGAAAGAAGATCAGGCCATGAAGAGTTTCACGTTGCCATTCTCGCTTCAGCCGTCGGGAGGGCTTTTCTTGGTGCTGTCGTTCAAGATCGATTAGTCTTTCTGAATTTCGTAATCTCTAATTTCATGAACTATATCGGCGGTTCTGGTCTTGTTGGCCGGAGCCGCTTTTAACATTCAACATTAGGAAGGCAGGAGTTTTCAACATGAGAAAAATTTTGTGCGCTTTCGTTGTGATCCTCACGATAGCTCTCAATCCGATACTCAGCGAGGCGGGAGTTATCCTTGTTCTATCGGGCGGTGGCACGAAAGGTTTCGCGCACTTGGGTGTCATTGAGGCTCTCGAAGAGAACGGAGTCCCCGTCATCGGCATCGTCGGCACGAGCATGGGAGCTTTGATGGGAGCGTTGCGTGCCAGCGGCTATTCGACTCAGGACATGCACAGGATATTAAAGGAGCTTGACCTTCCGTCTCTGTTGTCCGAGAACACCGGGCCGATGTTCGTATTCACGGGCAACGACAGACGCGCCAAGACCAACACGATCCCGGCGTTGACCTACAAAAAGCAAAACGGACAGCGCGGGCCGAAAGGTCTTCTGACGGGCGACAAGCTCTATGAATATTTTTCACAGTTAATGCGCCACGTAACCGAGACGGATTTCTATAATCTCCCGATACCTTACGCGGCAGTCGCGACAGATATCAATACGGGCGAGAAAGTCGTGTTGAAAGGCGGCAACCTCGCGGCGGCTATGCGAGCTTCAATGTCGATCCCAATGGTGTTCGAGCCGTGGGTGATAGATGACAGGCTCTTGGTCGATGGCGGAGTTGTCTCTAACTTGCCTGTCTACACCGCGAGGGAGCTTTTCCCCGGTATCCCGATCGTTGCCGTTGACATCTCCGACACTCTTTCATCAGCCGGGATAAATTCATACATGGACGTAATCAACCAGGCTCTCACCGTCTTGATGAGAAAGACAACCGACGAGGAGGGCGCGGCGGCGGATCTTTTGCTGAGACCCAACGTTGCCGGGCTTGGCTTGCTTGACGCGGGAGACCCTGAGGAAGTTATAGTGTTGGGACATGAGGCTGCCATGGCGAAGATCGACGAGATTAAAAAACTTTCAGACAGCGGGCCGGGGCTATTCACGCTCGAAACGAACAGAAATTTAAGCGACATCGTCGGAGAGGTTGAAGTTCACGGACTTCCTGACAAGATGGCGGAGCTTGTGAGGCGCAGGACGCTTCGCTGGGTCGGCAAGACAGTCGACACCAAAGACATTGACGAACATATGGAGAAACTTTCAAGCGCACCGGGGATCGACCTCGCGGACTATCAGCTCGGGCGCATGCCCTCCGGGGAAATTTTAGTCCGTATCGACGTGAGGCAGTCGCCGGAAGTCAAGTGGGGCATCTCGGGCTACTCGACAAACCTCCACCCGAACAGGTGGCTTTATCTCAAAGGCGAAATGCGCGGGATCTTCTCGGAATATGACTCTTTAATCGGCGTTGCGAAGGTCGGCGAACAGTGGGGGATCGACCTATCGTATCAGACAGCTCCGCAGCCTATGGACGCGTGGCAGGTCAACCTGTCAGCTCAGAATTGGCAACCCGCCGGGCCAAGTGATGAAGTGCGCGATTGGGACAGATACTCCGTTGGCGTGAGCAGGTTATTCACGTGGGGAGATGTCAACGCCTCGATCGGCTACGCTTATGAACATGTCGACGGCAAATCGATCTCGCCCAAAGACGACACCGAGTCCGGCGGCCTGACTTTCTCAGCTGAATATGACACTCTCGACATACCCGGCGACCCGACTAAAGGCTATTCGTGGCGCGTCAATGCGTGGTGGCCTGATTTCGGCGAGATTAATTACAGACTGAGCTACTTCAAGCCGCTTGAAGTTTCGAGCTTATGGCGAACATATTTCAGAATGGGATTTGCCGAAGGCGACATGAACAGACGAAGCCACGCCGTGTATCTCGGAGCTGCTGAAGAATTGTATTCGGTTGCTGCCCACCCGATCGAGGCCGAGCGAATGTTCTGGACAAACCTCGCAATCAGGAAAATTTTATCGCGCACGGCTATGGGAGTTCTCGCGGGTGAGCTGTTCGCAAGCTGGGGCTACGCCATGGACAAGGAGTGGCACAAGGTCGACGCACCGTGGGAGGTCGGGTTGGCTGTGAACTTCCCGAACAACATCGTCGATATGAAACTCGCGGTCATGTATGGCTCCGAGGAGTTCAAGGCCGGGTTCTTCATTGGCGTTCCTATTTGGGATCATTATCCATTGCCATAGGGTTAAGGTAAGTTGCAAGCCGCCGGGTTCGCCCAGCGGCTGTTGTCATCACTGAAAGGTATTACGAAAAGATTGTTATGAAGTAAATATATATCTGAATTGCATTGAGCCGGCATTTTACACCGTGAATTAAAATCTGTCAAATTACTAACCGCAAATTTGGTGAAAATACGATTGAGGAGTTCGGGAAAAATTCTCTCAGCTAGTTCAGGCTTGTTATCGTAACATTCTGCGGCTCGATCCTCGTGATTGCAAACGCGTCGCCCGAGACGATCTCAGCTCTCACTGGCAAGGTTACGGGTGTCATGAAGATGTTCGACATGTCAACGAAGGCTTTTATCTCAACGTCATTCTCGGACATGTTCGCGATCAATGACGGCCTGCCTTCGATCGTAACGGAGACGCTGCGAGGGTTCGCGATCCAATCTTCCGGCGTGTCAGGCAGATTACGAAGCTCGACGGGAATATTCGTCAGCATCTTCTCGGCACGCGCTTCACTGAGCTGCAGGCTCACACGGACAGAAGAGTTATTGACCAGCGACACGCCCTCAACCTCCGGCTGCTTCAGCGGCGACACGATCACTTTATCTTCAGTTACTGAAGACACGTCAATAACTTCAGTGTCAATGCCCTCGACTTTCGCAATGTCCTCGGCGTTGCCCTCAATCTGAACCTCCGACGGGTCTGTAGTGATCGAGCGCACCTCGTAATCAGCGTCAAGCTTCCCGGTCAGCCTCACATTCACAGGCACACGCTTGCGAGGAAGTCCGCGAACAAGGTTGCCACGAAATCTCACCTGCGCAGGCTCGACGGTTACGCTGCCGTTGAAAGGCTCGGACTGTGAAAACTTCACCGCCATGAGACGCTCGCCGCCCTCTTGCAGCTCTTCGATCGTCGGAGTTACGCGAACGGAGCCGATCTTCACGACATCATCTTCCGCGCCCCTGATCCCGACCTCCTTGGGGATTATCTCAACACCCTCAACGTAATGCCCCTCGGGAATGTTCTGAGGCAAGACAGTCTCGACGGTCATCAGCCTCGTAACCTGCCTGACGAGATCCAATGTAGCCTGCGACGGGAAGCACGAGACCAGATTTATATTCGACGGGGTCTCTACGTTGATGTTGACGGTGTATTTCTTGCCGGGCACCAGGTTCCTAGCGTCGACGTACGCGAGCACGGCGTTGTAATCAAGCCTCATGATCGCCTCCTCCGGGCCTCGGATCTCTACGTCAACTTCATAGAGCCGACCCCGCAATATCGTCTGAGCGTCCAGCCCTCTGTACTCGACCGGGCACGAAAATTTCCGGGTGATATATTCGCTCTCCTCGATGCCGGTTACGTATATCCACATGAACACCGCCGTAGCGATTGAGATGATCCACAACGCCCACGACGATGTTAATATTCTATCGATGTCAAGGCTTTTGAGTTTCAATTTACAAGTCCCCCCATTCCGCCCGTGTCGGGTCTTTGATTTTCGGCCCAGAAGATTTTTTTCAGCTCATGCAGGCGACCTTTCCAGCCGGATACGACCTGCGCACCCGCGAAGTAGTGCATCAAAATTCTTTCGACCTGAAAATCTTTTATGTTCTTGTCGAGTCGGCCTGAGGCCGCAAGAGATATCTCACCGCGTTCCTCCGACACAATGAAGACCAGCGCGTCCGAGACCTGAGTTATCCCTAGCCCGGCTCTGTGGCGAGTTCCGAACCACCGCGAGATCTCCGGCGCGTCAGCCAACGGAAGATAACATCCCGCCGAGATGATCTTGTACCTGTCGAGGACTATCGCTCCGTCATGAAGAGGATTGTTGACCCAGAATATAGACTCGATCAACTCCTCAGTTATGTTGGCGTTGAGGTGTACAGCAGTCTGTGTGTATTGGCCAAGCCCGACTTCACGCTGAAGCACAACGAGTGCGCCTATCTTGTTCGCTTTGAGATATTGAAGAGCCTTCGAGATCTGGTTGACCCTGACGCTGGCCTCGTCCGCCGACATTTGACGCTTGTAGAAATGTCCGCGCCCGATCTCGATCAGCATCTTGCGAAGCTCCTGCTGGAACACGATCGGAATAGCGAAGCTCAACGCAAGCAGCGAACTTCCAAGAAACCACGTCAACAGACGAAGCCGCAACATGGAAGCCACTCCCCATATCACGGTGAGGAAGAACACGCCCTTGACGAGCTGCACCGCCTGAGTGCCGACGAGCAAGACCAAAATTCTGTAGATTATCAGCGAGACTATCGCAATGTCTATTAAGCTTCTTACGTTCACCAACATAGCTCTTCTTAACTCCTCACTCCTAACCCCTCACTCCTCACTAGACCACGAGCCTCACAACACCGCGATAGACAAGCCCGCGAGTTCCGTCTATCGAGACAACGTCATCGTCCATCAACGTCGAGAACGCGTCAGCCACTCCGACAACGCACGGGAGGTTATAGTCCATGGCCAGCGCGTTGCCCTCGGAGAACAACAGACCGCTCTCGAACAGAACAGCTCCGACCTTTTCAAGCACAGGGCGATAATCTTCGTTGAGCTGTCTCACCACCAAGACGCAGCCCGGCGTAGCTTTCTCGATAGCCTCCTTTGGAGTTCGAGCTATGCAGACCTTTCCGACGGCGTTACGATGCGACAGCGGAGTCCCAGACAGCAATATGACCCCCGTTGTGAGGACTTCGACCACGTTCGTGGATCCCGGACGGCCAACAGGAACTCCGGCGGTGATAACGACAAGCTCGCCTTCGGGCAATAATTTCATGTTGACGCATGTCGTAACAGCCTCACGCGCCGCGACGTTGATGTCCGACATCTCCGAGAGCCTCACGGGCTGAACTCCCCACCACAGCGCAAGCTCTCGCCAAGTCTGCTGACTCGGAGTTACGCCCAAGATCGGACACTCGGGGCGGTGTTTGCTTATCATCTTCGCGGTCAGTCCGCTTCGGGTCAGCGAAATGATCGCGGGAGCTTTGATCTGCTTGGCAATGAGGACGGCGGCTCCGCTTACGGCATCAGGGACGGGGATCCCCTCAAGCTCTACGGGATTTTGCTCGTTGTTCTTGTGATTGCCCCAAAGGCCAAGTTCTTTCTCGGCTCGGTCGACGATCCGGCGCATGGTCGAGACGGCCTGCACAGGATAACTTCCCGAAGCTGTTTCGCCTGACAACATCACCGCGTCAGTCCCATCGAGTACGGCGTTGGCTACGTCGCTGGCTTCGGCTCGCGTGGGTCTGGGGTTGCGGATCATCGAGTCGAGCATCTGTGTCGCGACAATGACGACCTTGCCGCGGACTCGGCACATCTCAATAATCTTTTTCTGAACGAGCGGCACGTCCTCGGTAGCGACTTCAACGCCAAGATCGCCGCGTGCGACCATGACACCGTCAACAACGTCAACGATCTGCTCGATGTTCTGAACGGCTTGACGTGTCTCGATCTTCGCGAGGACTTTCATATTTCCGCCGCAGCTTTGAATGAGCTTGCGAACCTCCGTTATGTCCTGCGCTGTCTTGACGAACGAGACTGCGAGATATTCCATTCCGTGCTGAAGTCCCCACATGATGTCGGACTTGTCTTTGTCCGAGAGTGCCGGCATGGTTATATCGGAGCCGGGGAGGTTGATCCCTTTCGTGTTGCGCAAGGCTCCGCCGACAATGACTTTGCAGTGAACGTCATCGCCGTCAATCTTTTCGACTTCGAGGTTCAGCGTCCCGTCGTCGATGTAAATATTTTGTCCGGGCTGAACTTCCTTGGCGAGCAGCCTGTAATTCACCCAAACTTTTTCGGACGTTCCCTCGAAAGCCTCCTCGCATGACGAGAGAATTATCTTCGCTCCCTGAGCTAACGCGACCTCGCCATCTTTGACATGACCCGTGCGGATCTCCGGGCCTTTCGTGTCGAGCAGCGCGGCTATGGGCTTCTTGGTTGAGCGTTCGACCCTGCGTATCAGCTTCAGCTTCTTCTCGTGGCCGTCGTAGTCTCCGTGTGAGAAGTTCAGCCTCGCGACATTCATTCCGGCCTCCGCCATAGCTTTAAGAGTTTCAAAGTTATCGCTTGCCGGCCCTATCGTGCAGACGATTTTTACGAACATGTTTTGACCTCCCGTAATGAAAATTTTTTGAAGTGTCTTGAATTATATCCTAATATATTGCTCCGAAATTTGTCTCTTCGTCGTTGACGCGCTCGTTATAGAAGATGACCTGACGAACGATAGCCATCGACGGCCCGCGCTTGAGCTTCTCTTTCATCTCCGCGACCATCTCCGGCCTCCCTTGAAAGACGACCTCGACGCGACCATCGGGAAGATTTTCAACGCCCCCCGTGAGGCCAAGCCTCTCAGCCTGATCACACGCCCAATAACGAAAGCCGACGTGTTGAACTCTTCCGCTCACGATCGCACGCACGCGCACGAAATTACTTCTGTCCTCGTAACTCATTGCCACACTCCTGACGCGATTAACTGTTCCGTAACCTTGCCGCCCCAGTCCCTGTTGCTTTGAGGAGATGCCGGGCTTGGGTGAAGGATCTTCGTTATTTTGATGTTCATTCCGCTAAGAGCTTGAGCCGCTCGCTCGTGTGCAAAATTCCCGACCCCGACGACATACTCGGGCTTCAATATCTCTATGACAGCTCGCAAGCACGAGTCGCAGGCCGCAAATAATTTTTCTCGTTCGGACTTTCCGAGCTTGTCGGGCGTGAAGTTTCTGACTCTGTCTTTGCCGCTTCGAGCCAACAGGAGCAACGGGCAATAGTTCAGCACGAAGTGATCCCGGAAAAAATTTTCCGCCGTCCCGAACTTCTCCTTGAAGAGTCCCCATAATCTTTTGCCGCTGACTTCGGAGCGTTGACAGTCGAGACCTTTGACTCGATACAGCTCATGCTCATTCGGTGGCGGCGTGATCGTCAGCTCGTCGAAGCCAAGAAAATTTTTCACGGCCTCGACCTCTCCGAAAGGAACTCCCGTCTGAGCCATTCCCCACGGGCCGGGGTTCATTCCGAGGAAGATAGCTCGCTTTGAGCCGTCGGAGTAACGCAAGTACTTTTCGACACCATCCGACGCATATAACAAAGGATTGTAGACAACCGCGACAGGCTCGGAAAAATTGATGCCTTCAAGCTCCGAGCAAAGTTTTTCGTAAAGATTTTTTATGAGCAAATTATTTTTCATGGTGGCTATATTGTAGCGTAGATTTGACATTTTGAATTAACCTGCTAAAATTTCTCAGTGCTTTACGAAAAGCAATCATTCGGAGCTTACTGGGGAATGGTGCAACGGCAGCACGCCTGACTCTGGATCAGGTAATCGGGGTTCGAATCCCTGTTCCCCAGCCAGAAAAAATTTTTTAGATGACGGAAGAAAATACTCCCTGTTCAGCAATGACTACTGAGCAGGGATTTTTGTATGGAGGGATATTATGCTCGCGTTTATTATTCTCTACGCTTTGATCTTGGTCGCGCTCGGCGTGTACATTGGCAGAAGGGCGAAGACGGCTTCGGACTTCTT
Organism: Synergistaceae bacterium; assembly: GCA_017449415.1. Lineage (GTDB taxonomy): Bacteria > Synergistota > Synergistia > Synergistales > Aminobacteriaceae > JAFUXM01. The sequence goes on along the minus strand of JAFSJO010000044.1, from coordinate 7,537 downwards.
TGTCGCGGGTCGAAACTTCAACTCGGGGCTGCTGTTCACGACCCTCATAGCCGCGAACTTGGGCGCAGGCTCGACGGTCGGAGTGGCGGCTCTCGCGTATACTCACGGGCTGAGTGCGTGGTGGTGGATCGGCAGTGCCGGGATCGGCTCAATGATCTTGGCGTTCATAGTCGGCCCGAAGATATGGCGGATTGCCCGCGAGAATAATTTTTACACGCTGAGCGACTATCTCGACAAACGCTACAGCAAATTCTTTTCGGGGGTCATTGCGCTCATGATGGCCGTGGGGACTCTCGCGCTGTTCGCGGGTCAGCTGCTCGGGATAGCGTGGATCCTCGAGGTGGTCGCTGACGTTCCGAAGACCTACGGGGTCATCACCGGAGCTGTCGTAACGACGTTATATTTCGCCGCGGGAGGTCTCTTGTCGGGAGCCATGGTGAACATCGTCGAAGTCGCTGTGATCTTGGCGGGGTTCGTGATTGCGCTGCCGTTCGTCTGGAATTTCGCCGGAGGCTTGGAGGGTATCCGGGCCAACGTGAGCAGCTCGTCGTATTTTGATTTTTACGGCATGGGCAGCACCGCGATAATAGGCTACATTGTGATGTTGGTGCCGTCGTTCTTCATATCGCCCGGCCTGATCGGGAAAGTTTTCGCCGCGCGGGACGAGAGAGCTATAAAGATCGGGACGGCGTTGAATGGTCTCGTTCAATTGGTCTTCGCGATTATCCCGGTGTTCATAGGAATGTCGGCTTTCGCGAGTTTCCCGGGCTTAACGAGGGCTGACCTCGCACTCCCCACAGCGATGAAAGAGATGATGCCGTTCGTTGTCGCCTCGATAGCTCTGGCCGCGATATTCGCCGCTGAAGTCAGCACAGCCGACACGGTGCTGTACATGCTCGCGGGGTCGTTGACGAATGACATCTACAAAAGATTTTTCAATCCCGGGATTTCTGACTCGAACTTGTTCAAGCTCTCGCGAGTTACGACAGTGATATGCGGAGTGCTTGGTGTCGTGCTTGCGCTGAGGCTCGAGAGCATCATATCGGCACTCACGATCTTCTATTCTCTGATGAGCGTGTCGCTGTCGGCTCCGTTGGTGTTCGGTCTGTTCTCGAAGAGAGCTTCGAACGTGGGCGCGATCTTGTCAGCTTTCGGGGGAGTTGCGCTGGCGCTCTTCATAACGTTCTACAGGAGCGGCGCGGTTGATTTCGGCTTCATCAAGCTGAACGCTTCGACGTGCGGAATAATTTTCTCGTTCGTCATCATGTCGCTGTCGGTCATGTTGAGCAAGCCTGAACAGCGATAGACTTTCCCGGGTTAAGGGAATGTGCGGGGAGGGCGTTACTCCCCGTAGAAGTCCTCTTCAGAGATCAGATACATCTTCTCCTTAGCCTTCCTAACGACGGCGCGTGTGAAATATACAGCGTTATCGCGTTGGAAGCGGCTCTCTTCTTCGACGACCTCGTCGTAATCAATGCTCAGAATCTCGCAGAGTTCGCGCCCCGTCATTACCTCTTCGAGCGTGAAACGCCCCTTCAACCCCGTTACTATCTCCTGTCTGTCTTCGGCATGAAAGGCACACAGGTAGAAATTTGTTATGAACGGCAGCTTAGGGCCTAACGCGGATCTGCATATCTCTAAGGTTTCTTTTTCGCCGTCAGCTTTTTTTGTGTCAAAAGCCGCGCCGACTTTCAGCTCTACGATATGACAGATCCCCCGGCCTTTGCTGTTCAGTGAGAATATCATCAAGTCCGGCTCATGTCCGTCAACGCGGTAGTTGCTTTCCTTGATCATTCTCTTGGTGCAAAGAAAAATTCCGCTGTGTTTGCCCTCCATGCAGTCATCGACGAAGCGATCCAAATCTTCATTTGGAATCAGCGTCGACTTTTGAGTGATTATCTCCTCCAACACATAGCCAGCCTTGATGCTCGCAGATTGAATCTTCGAGATCAGATTTCCCAACTCCTCATCGCCGAACAGTCTCGCATAATTTCCCGAAGAATTTTTAGGATTCGCGTCGGATATACGCGCCAAAACTTGTTTACTCTTCGCTTTCATCTTCGTCCTCGTCTTCGTCTTCGCCATACACGATATCACAGCCGATGAAATTCCTGTTTAGCTCGCGGCACGCCCTCAAGACCGAATAGCCTCCGGCCGCAGGGTCAAGGACAAAGTCGCCCTCTTTCGTTGTGGCGGCGATAAGTCGCTTCTGAAGCTCGATCGGCTTGCTGTGGGGGTGAACTTTCTCGGCTCTCTCCTCCCACACGTCCGGGATCGCGTGATCTGTCCAGCAGGCTTTCGCGCGCACCGGGGACTTCTGGAACACGATGAGATACTCCGACCTCCGGCGAGTTCTGTAGCCCATTCCGATTTTGCCCTTGTCCCACACGATCATGTCAACGATGTTCAACTCGGTGCCCAAAAACCAATCCAACACTCCCTGACATAAATGAAACTTATCGACCCAAAGGAACAAGTGTCCGCTTTGTTTCAAGACTCTGTTTATCTCGATAACGAAGCTCGTGATCGTGGCATCGTCCATTTGAGGGAGAGCGGAACGTGCCCGCCCTCGTGATTTTCCCTCGTTGCCATACTTCAACTTGTCTAGGACTCCGCGATATTGAGGGTCAAAGAACGCCGTCGAGATACAGCCATCATTGACGCTCGCGAGCAGTTCGATTCCGTCCGTGCGATTCTTGGCGTTGAGCGAGTATCTGCCCTCGGAGTGCAACACTAGCAACGCCGCTTCGTTCATTACCTCACGACCTTTCGGATCACGTCCATAGCTTGGAATAATAGACTGTCGTCGATGTTGAGAGCCGGCAGGAGCCTTATCCTGTCCTTAGCGACTGAGCATAACACGCCGTCTTTGATGCAGGCTTCGGCGACCTCGCGAGCTGGCTTCGTTGTCTTCAACCCGATCATCAAGCCCATGCCCGTAACTTTCTCGATCCCGTCGAACTTTGCGAATGTCTCGAAGAGTAATTTGCTCTTGCGTCTGACGCTTGCGAGCAGCTCATCGTCAATTCGTTCGAGGACGCTCACGCCGCCGGCACAAGCCACAGGGTTGCCCCCGAACGTCGAGCCGTGGTCGCCATGTCCCAAAACATTTTTGACTTTCTCGCCGAGCATCGTCGCTCCCAAGGGAAGCCCTCCTGCAAGTCCCTTAGCTGTTGAGACTATGTCGGGCTGAATGTCGTAGTTCATGTAGCTGTAGAGCTTGCCAGAGCGTCCGTTGCCGGTCTGAACCTCGTCGATGATTAGCAAGATGTCGTTATCATTCGCGAACTTCGCAACAGCTTGAACATACTCGCGGCTCAATGCCGTAACTCCGCCCTCGCCCTGAACACATTCGAGCATGATCGCGGCGGTCTTGTTCTCACTCGCGAGCCTGCGAATGTCGTCGATGTCCTCAGCCTCCGCGTGAACGAAGCCGGGCGTTAATGGCCTGTAGAGTTCGTGATAATGATCTTGGCCTGTCGCTGAGAGCGTCGTTATCGTGCGGCCGTGAAAGCTGTTCTTCAACGTGATGATCGTGAAGCAGTCCGAGCCTTTTGTGTCGGCGGCGTATTTCCTCGCGGTCTTGATGGCGCACTCGTTGGCCTCGGCCCCGGAGTTCGAGAAGAAAACTTTTTTCATGCCCGTCCTGTCGCAGAGCATGTGAGCGAGCCTCGCGCATGGCTCAGAGTAGAACAAGTTCGAGACGTGCTGAACCTTGGCGGCTTGCTTGCAGATCGCTCGATACCAAGCCTCGTCGCAATAGCCGAAGATGTTCACGGCAATGCCCGCGGCCATGTCGATGTAATTTTTTCCGTCCGCGTCCGTAGCTATTGAGCCTTTGCCCGACACGATAGCGACCGGGAAGCGATTGTAGACTCCTGCGACGTACTCGCGATCTTCTAATTGGATTTGGTCATTCATGAGAATATGTCCCTTTCTGAAAGTTGCGACTATTATACTTAATTTCTGACTTTTCCGTTTCGCTTCGTGAGCCACCTTCCCTCGAAAGGGACAGCGAGCCTCCGAAATCTCATTTTTTTATTTTTGGAAGTTGTCTCGTGAAAGGTTGCGAACTCTGAAAAATTTTGGGATTTTTGTAGTTGCAAATGTAGTTGAAAAAGTGGCCTCTCGGCTTCGTGTGGAATTTCTTCGCTGTCATTATACCATATTAATTTGTTTCTTGACTTTACCGCGCGTGATTGCTAATATTGTCAAGCTGTACAAACAGAAAATCAGAGAGAGGAGGTGTAACCTGCTGTTAAATCGGACGGGCTTGGAGCTTGTCCGCGAGTTTTGAAGAAGTATTTTAACAGCAGGAGTCTGTGCCGACAATTAATCAGCTTGTCCGCTTAGGACGTGAGGAGAAGAAGTCAAAGAGCAATTCTCCGGCATTACAGGGAAATCCTGCACGCAGAGGCGTTTGCACTCGTGTTTACACGATAACGCCCAAGAAGCCGAACTCAGCTTTGAGGAAAGTTGCGCGTGTGAGACTTACGAACGGCATCGAGGTTACGTCGTACATTCCCGGCATCGGCCACAACTTACAGGAACACTCAGTCGTTCTTGTCCGCGGGGGTCGTGTAAAGGACTTGCCCGGCGTTCGTTACCATATTATAAGAGGGACTTTGGACTGCGGAGGAGTCGAAAACCGCAAGCGCAGCCGCTCGAAGTATGGTGCGCGTAGACCGAAAGCCTAACTTAGGAGGATTTAATCATGCCGAGAAAAGGACATATTAGGAAACGTCCGCCGATCCCGGATATCAGGTTCAACAATCCGGCGGCTTCGAGGTTCATCAGTGCCTTGATGCAGGGCGGCAAACGCAGCTTGGCCGAGAAAATTTTCTATGGCGCGTTAGAGGGAGCTGCGGAGAAGTTGGGCGTTGAACCCTTTGAAGTCTTCGAGAAAGCTATGGCTAACGTAACCCCCAATATAGAGGTACGTCCGCGCCGCGTCGGTGGTGCGACCTATCAGGTGCCCGTTGAGGTTACGCCCGAGCGTGGTGTTCAGCTTTCGATTCGCTGGATTGTCTCGTTCGCCAGAGCCAAAAAGGGAATGCCCATGCACGAGAGACTCATGCGTGAGTTGATGGACGCTTACAAGAATGAGGGAGCTTCGATTAAACGCCGTGACGACACTCACAGAATGGCCGAAGCTAACAGAGCGTTCGCACATTATCGTTGGTAAGGTGTGTTTTTTTGGAGATAACTAAAGTCAGAAATATAGGAATCGCGGCGCATATTGATGCCGGCAAGACAACTACGAGCGAGCGAATCTTATATTACACAGGAAGTAATTACAAAATCGGCGAAGTTCATGAGGGCACAGCGACCATGGACTGGATGGAGCAAGAGCGTGAGCGCGGTATCACGATCACGTCGGCTGCCACTACATGCGCTTGGAAAGGTTTCACTATCAACCTTATTGATACGCCAGGCCACGTGGATTTTACGGTCGAGGTTGAACGCTCTATGCGCGTCCTTGATGGTGCTGTAGCTGTGTTCTGCGCTGTCGGAGGAGTCGAGCCGCAGTCCGAAACTGTTTGGCGACAGGCTGACAAGTATCACGTGCCGCGAGTTGCTTTCGTCAACAAGATGGACAGAATAGGCGCGGATTTCGCTTCAGTCGTCAAGGCCATGCACGATAGGCTCGGCGCGAATGCGATACCTTTGCAGCTTCCGATCGGTGCCGAAGACGATTTCGCCGGAGTAGTGGATTTAATTGAGCAAAAGGCGATTTATTTCTCGGGTGTGTTGGGTCAGCCTCCTGCGGAGGGCGCGATACCTCCCGAGCTTGCAATGGAAGCCAAACAGGGACGCGACAACATCATCGAAGCTCTTTCGGATTACAGCGACGACTTGATGACGCTCTACCTCGAAGGCACGCCCGTGAGTTCGGAGCTTATTCGCAAGACTCTTCGCGAAGCCGTCATCAACCTCAAAGCTGTCCCCGTGTTATGCGGATCGGCTTTCAAGAATAAATGTATTGAGCCGTTGCTTGACGCGGTTGTCGAGTACCTGCCCAGCCCGGTAGATCTCCCGCCGATCAAGGGAGTTTCGCCGCATGATCCTGAGAAAGTTCTCGAACGACACAGCAACCCTGACGAACCTTTCACAGCGTTGGCGTTTAAGGTCGCGGTTGATCCGTTCCTCGGAAAATTATTTTTCCTGAGAGTTTACTCGGGCAGGCTGGACAAAGGAAGCGCGGTCTACAATCCCATGACGGGACAGAAAGAACGCATCGGGCGCATCATGCGTATGCACTCGAACAAGCGCGAGGACATTGACTCGATGGAAGCCGGAATGATCGTCGCGGTGCCGTCGCTGAAGTCAACGAAGACCGGAGACACTCTCTGCGATGAGGGCAATCAGATCGTGTTGGAGAGCCTCGAGTTTCCGGAGCCTGTCATCTCGCTGGCGGTCGAACCTGCTACGCAGCAGGACAAGATCAAGCTCGCGAAAGGACTCAACGCTCTGGCGGACGAAGATCCGACTTTCAAAGTCCACAACGACGAGGAGAGCGGTCAGACCGTCATATCCGGCATGGGCGAGCTTCATCTCGAAATCATCGTTGACAGATTGAAGCGCGAGTTCGGAGTCGATGTCAAGGTCGGCAACCCGCAGGTCTCGTATCGTGAAGCGATCAGGAAACCGGCACACGCGGAGGGCAAGTACATTCGTCAGACGGGCGGTCGCGGTCAATACGGCCATGTTGTATTTGACATTGAGCCTCTCGATGATGGAAAATACGAGTTCGAGGACAAGACCGTCGGCGGCGTGATCCCGAAAGAATTTATCTCGGCCGTTGAGAAAGGTCTCGAAGAAGCTGTTCAGTCAGGCGTTTTGGGCGGTTATCCCGTTATCGGCGTAAAGATAACTCTCGTTGATGGTTCGTATCACGAGGTCGACAGCTCCGAAATGGCATTCAAGATCGCGGCTTCGATAGGTTTCAAGGAAGCTATGAAGCGTGCTGATCCTGTCTTAATGGAGCCTGTTATGTCGGTCGAGGTCGTTACGCCCGAGGAGTATGTCGGCGACGTAATCGGCGATTTGTCTTCGAGACGCGGACGCATTGACGGAATGGACATGAGAGCCAACGCCAGAATTATTCGAGCTTTCGTGCCTTTGGTCGGAATGTTTGGCTACGCTACTGATTTGAGGAGCAAGACATCAGGACGCGCGAATTACTCAATGCAGTTCGACCACTACGAGCAGACACCTGCCGAAGTCAGTGAAAAGATTTTGCAGGGAAGAATTTAATCTTTATAGTAAAGGAGTTTTTTGAACAATGGCAAAAGAAAAGTTTGAGCGCAACAAGCCTCACTTGAATATCGGAACAATCGGACATATCGACCACGGCAAGACCACGCTTACAGCGGCGATCACGAAGTGCTTGGCCACCGAGAACTTCGCGGAGTTCACAGCTTACGACATGATCGACAAGGCTCCCGAAGAGAGAGAGCGCGGCATCACGATCAACATCGCTCACGTCGAGTATCAGACTCAGAAGCGACACTATGCGCACATCGACTGCCCCGGC
>JAFSJO010000043.1 GCA_017449415.1 Synergistaceae bacterium | reverse complement strand
CCGCAGAAGTTGTTTGATATTCATCTTCAGAACATGCGGGAGAGAGCGGACGCTGATAAGGAGCTTACGGCGGAACGCCTTGATAAGTTTGAAGCTGTCATAGAGCGGAAAATTTCGGAACTTACTGGCGAAGTAAGGGCTATGAACGCAACCATCAATACGAGAATTGATAAGACTGATGCGGTATTGGACAACACCGTTACGTCTTTAATCGAGCGTATTAACGACGTTAAGGACGCTCAAAATAAGTGGTTCACAGTTTTTGGTGTGTCATTGAGCCTACTGACAGTCGCGTTTACGGTGTTGGCGTTCTTCAAATGAACTCTAAACTTTCTGAGATATTTGCTTGCCTTAAACTTTTCATAGAGTTTCTACTGAGGACTACTGGAAAGGACTTCTTCACATTTTTTCTCTTTTCGGTAATAGGTAGGTTATGTATTTCGTTTTGGGGTGGTATATTTGATCCCATGTACGACGAAGGATTAATGAAAACAATTTTTTCGCTGTTGGTTATATATTTCATCAGTAGGGTAATAGTGGAAGTGGTATACGGGCTGATAGGCTATTTCGCTGAAAAACGCCTGCAACATGAAAAGGAGGAGAAAATTTTTGAGTGTGAGGAACGACAGCGGAGTAGCGATAATCGCCTAAGAGCTTTGTTGTTGCTGTTGCCAAAAGAGATGTCTTCTTTGTTGAGATATATCTATCATCATTCATCTCATGCGGCATATATCCCTTGTAATAACCTTAATGCAAAAAGTTTGTATGAGAATGGCTGTCTGGAGAGAAATAATAAAGAGACATTGAGGGCGTGGGGATATAGTGAAGCGGCAAAATGTTTTTACTATAAAGTTCCTGCTGATATAGTGAATTTTTTGGACAAACATGTGAACGAGTTAGGGCAGTGGGGAGTTGACCGAGATTTTGCGAAATTCGAAGTGCTGAAAAAATACCAGAGAGCAGGAAGGGCATTACGTCTGGAATAAGTTAAATTAGGAAAAAAGCCCCTCCAAATCGGAGGGGTTTCTTCATCTTAAATAGCGGTCAGCCAAGGCGTGATAGTACCTATTGGCTTTGTTTAGGTATTTTCTGTCGTCGGCTGTAATCCACTTTAGGAACTGTTTCTTTTCGGCGTTGCTCAACCCATAAAGCGGGTTCATAGCTTTCATGGATTGTTTCAGACCTTTCTTTGTCCCGTCGAGTTTCGCGTACTCTTTCAGATAACGCCTGACAGCCGCTTTGTCGCCGTATCGCATGGTTCGTTTTAAGTTTTGAAGCACCTGACCGCGCCGAGTAGTCGCGAAGCCGTCAAATTTCTTATCAAGAACTCTCTCTTGGAATTGCCGCACTTTGTCGAGCGTCTGGAAATAAGCCGCCTCATTCGGATCGAGTGAGTACACCAACATTCGCGAGAGTTCGTCCCAATCACTTCGTGGCTCACCCGTAACTGCTTTATAAGGCCAAGCCAGCCCCAGAGATTGAGCAATATATTTCTTGCTGTCTCTGATTGTTCGCGAGTTGAACGCGTCAGGGTACATTGTCCGGCCTGTTGCAAGCTCAATTGGCATTTTGAGGATAGGATTAAGCCCGTTAATGACTTTATTCACTGGTGCTTGCGCCATTTTCTTAACATAGCCACCGAGTGTCTGTTGATTATTGGCGAGTTCTTTTGCATCGAGGAAAATGCTGTCGAGGCTCAACCAGTCCGCCGCGTCAGCTAAAGCTCCTATCCTGTCGAAATAATAGACTTTCCCGTTATATTTGCCGAGTGTCAGGTGTGGCCTGTACTTCACGTCGTTGGGAAGCTCGTCATCATCATCACCGAAGACCATGCGGTTAAACGCCTGTACCGCCATAGTGAGCAGGGCAATTTTGCCGAAAGTCTCAGCCGCACTCAGAGCGTAGAAAGGAACTCTCGCAGATTGACCGAGCAACAGCCGTTTCGTGAAGTCAGAGGAGTTTTGCCCGCTGAAGCCGTTTTTGAGAAGCCTGTAGTAGCGTCTCATGTTCACTTCCATCCATGAATAGAACGGAATTAACATCTCTCTCAACTGCTTGCCAGTGTCGCTAACTTGGTCATAAGCTCCGAGAAGCTCATTCGACATTTTATAGGCTTTATCGCGGTTGTCGCTAAGAGCCATGACTTCATTTTTCAAAGACGCGCCCCACGTTGACGGTGTCCCTTTGTTATTATCCATATCCTGTTTGTAGGCCAAGTACGCCGCATATCTCAAAATATGTTCACGCCACTGTGTGAATGCGACTTCATTCGCAAAGAACTTTTTAATTAAATTCCAGCCCTTTTTGGGGATTGAGGCTTTTTCATCTTTGAGGATTTCAGCCATGTTTTGCAACTCCTTAATCTCGCTGTCGTTGAAAGCCATGCTGTCAGCATTCATGCCGCCACTGCGTTCCATGTAGTCTTTTAAGTCTTGCGTTGTCTTGTTTTTGGTGAAATGAGCAGTGAGTTCTCTGACGGCTTGCCCGAAGAATTTCAGCGCGTTTGGGTTACCTGCTATTACGGCGTCCAAGTCGCCCGTGAAGTTTCTGAAATTATACTTTAAGTTTCGCGTTGGGCTGAACAGCACGAGCTTTTTCCAAGCGGTCGTGATAGCTTTTGCGGTGTTGCCAAGAAGTCCTCTGTCGCGTCCCTTGCTCATGTTTCGTAAAGTTTCCTTAATCTCTTTGGGGATAATCCAGAGCTGATTGAAGAACTCCTCGCCATTCGCTCCCATTGAATTAATTATCTCGTCAAGCGGGAGGCCGGTCTCCTCGGCGGCATCATCAATCGCCATAGCAAGGACGTTTTCGGCGGCTGTGTTTGCGGACTGAATGAGGCGACTTCCCGCAGGATTGTAGAGCGCGTAACCCTCGGGGATAATGTCGCTGAGATTAGCACCCTCACCCTGATTATGGCGTTCGTTGCCGTCGCTAGGCGGAGT
>JAFSJO010000042.1 GCA_017449415.1 Synergistaceae bacterium | reverse complement strand
TACAGGAGCGAAAAAAATTGGACAGTCGGAGCTAAAGAGGAGCAAGCTTTGTTCTTCGCCCCGGCGGTCAGCTTGAAGACTCACGACATCGAGGGCGCACTCGTCTTTGCGTTCAACACCGACGGCGAACAGGGCTTCATGAGAATGTTAAACACTCTCTTCTTTGGAGCGTTCGTCTTGTTCGCGGTCGTGATATGGCAGCTGATGTTGAGCCGCGATCCGATCGTGGGCTTTGCGCTCGCGGGTCTGTTCCTGATGACGCTGGTCTTCGTCGCTTATCCGCTGTTCGAGGCGTTGAGGCTGTCATTCATCGAGAACGGAAAATTTTCACTTTCAATATGGAAGACTATCCTGAACTCCGAAGGTTATCTTTCGGCATTGTGGGGGAGCCTCAAGCTCGGCTGTTGGACGGCGACATTCTCAACGATCGTTGGATTTTTATTCGCCTTCGTTGTCGCGAGGACGAACGCGCCTTGCAAGAAATTAATCTCGACGATGGGCGTGTTGCCTGTCATATCGCCGCCGTTCTCGCTGACACTTTCGATAATATTGCTCTTCGGCAACAACGGACTCATAACGCGGTGGCTTCGTGTCATCGGGATCAGCTTCTCAATATACGGACTGCCGGGGCTGGTCTTGGTGCAGACGATGGGAATGTTCCCGATCGCGTTCCTGACGTTGAGCGGCGTGTTGCAGGCAATCGACTCGACATACGAGGAAGCCTCGCTGAACCTGTCCGCCGGACGCTTCAAGACATTCTCGTCAATCACATTCCCGCTTGCGATCCCCGGATTGTTGAGCGCGTGGCTGTTGGTCTTCACGACATCGCTGGCGGATTTTGCTAACCCGCTGTTGCTCGCCGGAGACCTGAGAGTCTTGTCGCTCGAAAGTTACATCGAAGTTACGGGCATGAACAGGCTCGGACATGGCGCGGCACTCTCGATCTTGCTGCTGCTCCCGACGCTGACGGCGTTCCTTGCTCAAAGATTTTGGGTTGCGAAACGTTCATACGTAACCGTAACGGGCAAGCCTTCGGGACGCATAACCGAGCTGACGACCCCGCTGGTGAGAAAGATCTTAACGACAATAATTTTTGTGATCGTGTTCTTCTTGATATTGCTCTACGGGACGATCTTCGCGGGCTGCTTCGTCAAGAACTGGGGCATCGATTACACGTTCAGCCTCGAAAATATCACGGAGGCTCTGACGCGCTCGACCGACGCACTGTTCGACACCGTAACCCTCGCGGCCATAGCGACACCGATCGCGGGCATCACGGCAATGATAGCGGCGTTGCTCATCGTGCGGAGAAAATTCCACGGCAAGAGACTGCTCGAAATGTTGTTGATGACTCCGTTCGCTTTGCCGGGAACTCTCGTGGGTATCAGCTACATCTTGGCCTTCAACCACGCGCCGATTATCCTCGTTGGAACGGCCGCGATCATCATCATCAACTACGTCATTCGCGAGCTTCCTGTCGGCATTGAGGGCGGTATAGCGTCGTTGAGACAGATCGACCCGTCAATCGAAGAGGCGGCTACGGACTTGGGCGCGGATCAAGCTACCGTGTTCCGAACGATCGTGTTGCCGTTGGTGAGGCCGGCTTTCCTGTCGAGCCTGTCATATACGTTCGTGCGTTCGATGACGGCGGTTAGCGCGGTTATATTCCTGATCTCGGCCAAGTGGTATCACCTCACCGTCTTGATCTACAACTTCTCGGAGAATTTGAGATTTGGACTTGCGAGCGTGCTGTCGACGGTGTTGATCATCATCGTGTTCGGAGCGTTTGGAATAATGCGGCTCTTGGTGCGTGAAAACACAAATCTTGCGAAGAGCGTGAATTAGTGAGGAGTTAGGAGTGAGGAGTTAGGAGTGAAAATCCCTAATCCCTAATTCCTAATCGAATAAATGCGAAAGGAGCGAAAATTTAAGTGGCGAATACAAAATCAAAATCAGTAACCTTTGAGAACATAACGAAAATTTTCTGGGATCCTCAGTCGAAACAGGACGTGAGGGCGGTTGACGGTGTCTCGTTCAGGCTGGAGCCGGGCGAGCTTGTAACGTTGCTTGGGCCTTCGGGCTGTGGCAAGTCGACGATCCTGCGAATGTTGTCGGGCTTCGAGCAGCCGACTTCCGGAAAGATCATGATCGGCGACAACGACGTAACATTCACGCCGCCCAACAAGCGCGATACCGCAATGGTCTTCCAGAGCTACGGATTGTTCCCTCACATGGACGTGTTCAACAATGTCGCGTACGGCCTGAGGCTTCGCAAAGTCCCCGAGCCTGAGATCGTCGAGAAAGTTCAAAGATTTTTGGAGATGGTCGGCCTCGGAGCCATGGGCAAGCGACCGCCGTCGAGACTTTCGGGAGGTCAGCAGCAGAGAGTTGCGTTGGCACGAAGCTTGATTGTCGAACCGTCAGTGCTGTTGCTCGATGAGCCTCTCTCGAACCTTGATGCTCTGTTGCGTGAGCAGATGAGAGTCGAGATCCGCAGGCTTCAGAAGTCTCTTGGCATCACGGCGATGTACGTAACTCACGACCGTGTCGAAGCTATGAGCCTCTCCGACCGCATCATCGTAATGAAGGGCGGCCACATCATTCAGACCGGGACACCCAGCGACATCTACAGAGACCCTGTTGACACGTTCGTGTCGGGCTTCGTCGGCAAGGTGGCTTTCTTCCCGTGTGAAGTCAAGGGCATTGAAGGCTCCGCGTGTCATGTCGAGGTCAAGGGCAAGAGCTTCACGGCTCCGCGCTACTCGGACAAGCTGAAAGTTGGCGATAAAGCTCTCGTTATGGCGCGTCCTGAGTCGCTCTCGATCGGCGAGGCAGGCTCGGGCGTTGAGGACGGAGTTGTTACGGCGAATATCTACCTTGGCAACAGCGTCGAGACGTGGGTCAAAACGGACTTGGGCAACGTCCTTGTTCAGATCGACAACCCGGACGTGAAAAAGATTTGGGACGAGGGTCAGACAGTCTCGCTGTCGTTCGATCCGACATTAACGAAAGTTCTTGTCGACGATTTAGAAAAGGCGTAAGGGAATTAAAAAAGCCTCTCGGGTTTCGGGAGGCTTTGATTTTTAATATCTGTCTTTCTTTTTCTTATTGTCGTCGTCTGATGAGAACCAACCTTTTGCAGTTTTCGCAGTCTCGACCACTCCCACAACTTCTCCGCCGATTTTCGCAGCTTTCGTGGCAACTTTCGCAGCTTCCTTAGTTTTCTCGACGGCTACCGCAGTCCCCACAATTCCAACAGCGCCCGCTCCGCCAACGAGCCCGCCACCTACAAGAGAAGCTCCGGCAACCGTTAGATCTTTCGTGAGGGTCTTGTCGTCGTCTTTATAGCCGTAGTACGCACCGCCAGCTCCACCTGCCGCGCCAGCTGCAACCACGAATGGCAAAGCTGCTCCGCCAGTGAAGAATATCAAAACCGCCGCCGCCCCCGCAGCCGCAAGAGTCCCCGCTCCAGCACCGTATGCCACCGCATCACCACCGGCCGACCCCGTGCGATAAGCCGCCATAGTAGGCTGAACGGCTCCGAACAACACAGCACCCACCAAAAGCAGAGCCAAAAATTTTGAATGTTTCATAAAAAACTCCCCCTTTTAACTCTTTTTCGTAATTTTACCCCCCCCAAGATTTTTTCAATACGCTTATCCTACAATTAGGTCATAAAAAAAGCCCCTCGGTTTTCGAGAGGCTTCAATTTTTTCTTCACTTCTTGACTATCAACAGCGACAACAGGCTCAACAATGCGAGACCCGCAAATCCAACTCCGCAGCCTGCACCCGATGAACGCAACGTGCTTTCGGAGGTTTCCTCTTCCTCTTCCTCCTCTCCTAGCTCCTCAGCGTCATCAACATCAACATCACTGGCGACGACGAGCTGCGCTCCAACGTCAACGCTGATTGACTTCGTGAGAGATCCAAATTTCGCGGTGAGCGTCGTTGTGCCCTCCTTGAGGCCGCGTATCATTCCCTGATCCGTAACTTCAGCGAACTCGTCCTCTGTCCATGTCGTGCCCATTGCAGGCGATGATACGTCGTACATGTCTCCGGCCGCGGTCGTGAGATACAATCCGGCTGGAGTTTCGCCGTCGACGTTCGTGTAGATTACGCCGGGGGTCGAGTTCATTTTGAACTTCACTCTGCCTTCCTCAATGACTTTCTCTCTGTATGAGATATCGGGAGCGTTGATGAAGCTCAGCGTCGAGGCCGCGATCTCTTCCTCTTCGAGCTTGGGCTTGACCACGACCCTGAGAGTGTTCGAGATGTAGACGTTGTCGTCGTTGCCTTGCGAGAAGCACGACAGCTCAACCGTATCACCCTCAGCGAAGTTCTCGGGTGTGTATGTGAAGATTTTCTTCGTGTCGTCGCTCGTCATTCTGTAGAGCTTGCTCTCGCCTGCGCCCTCCGCCTGAAGATAAACGTTAAATGACAGCGTGTTCTCGGCAGTCGCAGTGAACTTTATAGCTCTTGCACCGTCGAGCGTTACGACAGTTACTGAGCCGTCAGTTGTAGCAGTCCCTGCGTCCGCGGAGAGCGTGAGCTTCTCAACGAAATATTTATCCGGGTCGAGACTGTCAGTGTCTCCGTCGGCAATCATGACAGGAGCCGAGCTGCGTACCTTCGACGAAGCAACGACGCTCGCGCCGGTTACATCGAAGCTAGCTTCAGTGGCTTTCAAAAGTTCAACGACCTCTTCGCCGACATCGTCCATCTTGCAAATATTCGTGTGTCTATAGTCCCAGCCCGTGTGCTTGGTTACCTCGCTCGAAGCCGCCGTGGCGCTATCCGTTCCGACAACGAGGTCATGACCCTCTGAGCCGTAGAATATTCTCTCGATCGCCAACGCGTTGGGCGCACTGTCAAGCAGGTACGGCATGACGCGGAACAAAATTCCGAACAGCGGCGGCAGTCCATCTCTGAAGCCATCAATATCGTAGAGAGTTTTCGCGCCCTCGCCGAGCAGCGACTTCAACGTGATATCGCCATACAGCGAATGGATCGGGACAGACGGCTTTCCGAGGGACGTGATCAGATTGCTGTTGAGCATCAGATCTTTCAATGCGTCGTCGTTGTTGCCGTTGAAGATGTTATAAACGCTGTGAACTGTAAGCCGCGCAGCTCCCAAAAGTGCGAAGATAAGGCGGTCGGTTCCAGTCAGCGTGATCGTGCTGTCTACGATGTCCCTCATTGGCTCAAACAGCGGGTTCATCATGTAGCTTGCCAGCGGCGAACCTGCGTGCGGAGTCGCGACGGTGATAAGGCGGTGAACTGTTCCTTGACCGTATGCCATCGGAGTGGTGAGGTTGCTCTTATCGTCTTGAATGAAGCGTCTTGCAATCAAACCTCCCATGCTGTAGCCGATTAAGTCAACTCGCGTGCAGGCGATCTTGTTTAAGTAGACGCTTCGAATGGCTGTGGCGATCTGTTGGAATATCTGAGTGTTCTCAGTGTTCAGCGGGATATTCGTCCTCGGCCCATACGCGCCGTTGTAGTTGCACTCAAAGACGAAATTTTTCATTCCGGCTTCGTTGAGCTTGCCCCTGATGCCTTTGTCGGTGTGCTTGTTGCCGAAAGTACTTACGACTGTCGAACCTCGCGTGAAGCCATGTATCAAGACCACGGGCACAGCTTGAACAAACAGACCTTTCGACGTTTCGAGCTTGTCGCCCTCCGGATCAGTGAATGATATCCCGACGCTGAAGGTTGCAGATGGCCATCTGTCCGGATATGGGTAATCTTTGGGCGCAATCAGCACCGCCGAAGCCTGATACGGATATTTCTCATCGTCGACTTCGGTCGTAGCTACTGACACGGTCGTGGAACTCTTCATCGAGCGCGCGAGGTTTTCAAGCGTTCCGCCGAGCTCCTCCGGGATCGTGAAGGTAACAGTCCCTGACTTCGTTGTCTTGGCTCTTATGATGAGTCGTGTGTTGCCGTCGGCTGTGAAACCGCTCTTGACAAAGTCATCGCCAAGGCTTGAGAGCGAAGCTTCGGTTACGGGGTTGCCGCTTGAGTCGACGTACGCGCCGCTGCTGCTGATGCCGCCGATAATTCCCGCAGCCCTCAATGAGTATTTGCTGTAGCCGTCTGTTGGCCTCCCGCGCTCCAAAACTGCAACGTCCATTGAGGCGGCTAGCTTCACAGTTTCAGCGACCATCTTAGCGAGTTCGAGCATCGTATCAGCGAAATCCGTGTCGATGTCGATGAAAATTCCGCCCGTCGTTTCAAACAGGCTGCGATAATGATCTTCCCAATATGTTTTACTCACAACGGAAGTCCTGATCGGATATGTAGCGAGCGAGTCGACGATCTCAGCCATCGGGACGATTAAATCGTCGGACGAAGTTTCATCTATCGGCCAAACTGGATCGCCGTTGCCCTTGGCACTCGCATCAGTCAGCAAAAACGCGAACGTCGAGGCGTCAGGCCGGAATGACATTTTGTCGAACATCTTCGCGAAAGCGTCCGTCGGAGTTTCGGGGCCGTCTCCGCCTGCACCCTTCAAGACATGACTTACAAGCTCCGTTAGAGCTTCGCTCACGTCAGAACTCTTCGCAGTCCAAAAATTTCCATCATCGCCGAAAGTATAAATGACGGTTGACTCCAAGCCGTCGACGGTGATGTCTTGATACTCGATGACGGCAAAGCGAACATCAACTCCCGCTTCAACTATCGTGTCGACGAACACGGAGAGGTTATCTTTAACCCCCGTGATGTCTCCTCCCATTGAACCCGTGGTATCAATGACGAACACGAAGTCAGCGATCGGGGCAAACTCCTCAAGCTCTTCAGCCGGCCTGACAACAGAGTCTAAAAAAAAATTTTTTTTTGGGGGGGGTAACGGTGGAGGGTTTTGACTTGATGAACTTCATTGGATCGACGTAGCCCGGAGAGTTCGGCCCC
>JAFSJO010000041.1 GCA_017449415.1 Synergistaceae bacterium | reverse complement strand
GTACAACGTCATTCGCGGACTTCATAAATGCTTCGGCATGGACACGGCCGTAATCACAGCGTTCGCTGACAACGAAGTAGGCAAGCTCATGAAAGATTTCATCGAGCAGGGCGGAGTCAACACCAGTCTCATCTATTGGAAGAAGACCGACGGGATCGGACGCATCTGCCGCAACGGCATCAACTTCACCGAACGCGGCTTCGGCATCAGGGGCGCGGTAGGCTGCTCCGACAGAGCCAACACGGCGATCTCTCAGGCGACCCCGGAAGATTTCAACTTTGAATATATCTTCGGTGAGCTTGGCGTGCGTTGGCTTCACACCGGCGGGATCTACGCGGCACTGTCCGAACAGGCTTGCAAGACGGTAATCGAAGCCTGCAAGGTCGCGAAGAAATATGGAACTCTCGTCTCCTACGACCTCAACTATCGCCCGTCAATGTGGAGCGCAATCGGCGGTCAGGCGAAAGCTCAGGAGGTCAACAAGGAAGTCGCGAAGTACGTCGATGTCATGATCGGCAACGAAGAGGACTTCACGGCGTGCTTGGGCTTCCAGATCGAGGGCAACGACGAAAATCTCAAAGAGCTGAACATCGACGGCTACAAGAAGATGATCGGCGAGGCCGCGAAGACATATCCGAACTTCAAAGCAGTCGCTACGACGCTCAGAACTGTGCGCACGGCTACGGTGAACGACTGGAAAGCGATTTGCTGGGCTGACGGTGAGATTTACATGTCGAAGGCTTACGACGGGCTGGAGATCATGGACAGAGTTGGCGGCGGCGATTCGTTCGCTTCAGGGCTTGTGTATGGCCTCATGACAACCGGCGACCCCGAGAAAGCTGTGAACTACGGCGCGGCTCACGGAGCGTTGGCAATGACGACCCCCGGCGACACGTCAATGGCGAGCGTCAAGGAAGTCGAAGCTATCATGGGCGGCGCAGGCGCGAGAGTGAAGAGATAATCAGTGAGGAGTTAGGGGTTAGGAGTGAGGAGTTGTCTCAGCTCCTGACTCCAAGCTCTTCGGACATGACGAGTGCCGGGTCGACGCTCAGACCGTTCAAACACATTCGGCAGGTCTCGTCGTCGCTCTTGAGTTCCAACACGACTTTCGCATCTCCTTTGTAACCTCTCAGCTTCTGCACAAATTCTTTCATGTTCAAATTCTCGTTTAATTTCAAGTCTATGGATATGAGCGCGTAGCGCGGCGAGTTGTCCAGCTCGTCAAGGCTCGTGAGCTTGTCCACGATGATCTGCCCCCGATCGTCCTTTCGTCCCTCGACCGTGCAGGCCTGACCCTTGGTTACGTATCCTTTAAGCTCCGCCCACATTTGAGGGAAGATAACGAGATCGACGCTGTTCTCTGCGTCTTCGATGCTGATGTTGGCCATCGTCTCTTTCTTTTTTGTTGTCCGTTCCGTTACTGAGGTTATGATGCCTCCGACGCACGGTTTGATTTTGAGGCTCCGCCAGTCCGACAGATCCCCGATAGTGCAATTCGTGTACGCGGCGAGCTTGTCTTGATACGCCTCGTAAGGGTGGCCGGAGATGTACAGCCCCGTAACATTCTTTTCATAATTCAGCTTTTCGTGTTCGTCATATTCCGGGACATTCGGCATCGTGGGTTCGGACTCGACAGCCTCGTCAGACTGGAACGCGTCGAACATCGTGAACTGCTCCGTGTGTTTGACCTGTTGAGCCGCGTCGAGGAACAGTGGCAGCGACGCTATCAGCTGTGCGCGATTGTTGTGAAGCTCATCGAACGCGCCGGCTCTGATTAAATTCTCAATGACGGACTTGTTGATGAGGCTCTTATCCACGCGCTGAATGAAGTCCCAAAGGGATTTGAACACGCCGCCTTTGATCCGTTCGTTGATGATCATCTCGACGGTGTTGTGTCCGACACGCGAGACCGCGCCCAAGCCGAAACGAATTACAGAGCCGACAGCCGTAAAATTTTCCATTGAGGTGTTAATGTCGGGTGGGAGAACTTTCACGCCGCTGCGTCTGACCTCGAGGACGTAACGTCCCAACACATCCCGCTTGGCCTTCATCTGGCTCGATAGATACGCCGCCATGAACTCGACTTTGAAATTAGCCTTCAGCCACGCCGTGTCGTAGGAGATCAGAGCGTAAGCCGCGCTGTGAGATTTGTTGAAGCCGTAGCCCGCGAACTTCTCGATGTTGTCGAATATGTCCGAGGCCGTCTTGGGGTCGATGGAATTTTTCTCAGCTCCCGCCAGAAATTTCGCCCGTTGCTCCTGCATGACCTCAACTTTCTTCTTGCCCATGGCACGCCGCAGTATGTCCGCCTCGCCGAGCGTGTACCCGGCCAAGACCGAAGCGCACTGCATGACTTGCTCCTGATACAGGATAACGCCGTAGGTCTCTTTCAAGACATTTTCGAGTAGCGGGTGAGGATACACAGGCTTCGAGCGTCCGTGTTTGCAGTCGATGTACTGGTCGACCATGCCGCTATCTAAAGGCCCGGGGCGATACATCGCCAACGCCGCCACGAGGTCTTCAAAGCGATCTATTCGGAGCTTCCGCAGCATTGCCCGGATGCCGTCGGACTCAAGCTGAAACACTCCCATAGTGTCGGCCTCCTGCAAAATCTTGAAAGTCGCGGGGTCGTTCATCTCGTCGTTGATCTTGTTGAGGTCGGGGACTGTCTTGCCGTTGTTCGCGATGTTCTCGAGAGCCTCTTGAATGATCGAGAGCGTGCTGAGGCCAAGAAAATCCATCTTCACAAGCCCGAGCTTCTCGACAGGTTCCATAGTGAACTGCGTTACGATCTGGCTGACCCCGTCGACGTTCTGATCCGTGCTGATGCGCTTCACGGGCACAAGCTCCGTTATTGGCACTGGCGTAATGACGACCCCGGCCGCGTGCTGCGACGTGTGGCGAGCCAACCCCTCGATGTTCGTAGCGTTGTCGACGATGTTATGTACGGTTGGGTCAGTGTCGTAGGAGGCTTTGAAGTCGGGAGTCGACTCGAGAGCCGAGTTGATGTTCTTCGCCATTGCCGGGATCAGCTTCGCCGTTTTATCCATCAGCGAGTAGTCGAGGCCAAGCGCACGCCCGACATCTTTCACGGACTGACGGCCTTTCATGCGCCCGAAGGTTATGATCTGAGCGACATGATCGCTGCCATATTTTTGCGAGATGTAGCGGAGCAGTTCGTCGCGTCCCTTGTCCGACACGTCCGTATCAATATCAGGCATTGAAATTCTTTCGGGGTTAAGAAATCTTTCAAAGAGCAGATTATATTTCAGCGGGTCAAGCTCCGTGATCTTCAAGCTCCACGCCACGACCGAGCCAGCCGCCGAGCCTCGTCCCGGCCCTATAGGAATGTTCATGCCCTTGGCCGCCTGAATGATACCCGACACGATGAGGAAATACGCCGAGAACCCCATTTGAGTTATCACGCCAAGCTCATATTCAAGACGCTTGGAATATTCTTCGGGAACGTCGCTGCCTCTCGCCTCGAATCTCTTTCGCAACCCCTCGCGAGCTTTGTCCCGCAAGTCGTCTTCGGCGGTCTGACCCTCTTTCAGATCCAGATTAGGAAGAATGTAATGTCCTGTCTTCAAAGGTAATTTCACGTCGCAGCGTTCGGCGATCTCGATCGTGTTGGTCAGAGCTTGCGGAGCTTCGGTCTCGAATACGCTGTACATCTCCTCCGGGCTCATGAGATAAAATTCGTTCTTTGTGAAGCCGAAAGCGTCGTCGTTCGCGTCCGCGTGAGTGTTGATCTTCAATAAAATTTTGTGCCAGTCGTAGTCTTTCTTTTCGAGGTAATGCGCGTCGCCTGTCGCAATGACCGGGATATCATTCTTCTTCGAGATTTCCAAGATTGCGGCGTTGACTTTCTTTTGCTCGGGCAGCGTGTTGGGCATGATCTCGAGGAAAAAATTTCCCGCGCCCATCGTGTCCCTGTACCAGTTCGCGAGTCTCTCAGCCTCATCAACGTTGCCGGATAGGATAAGCTGCGGGATCTCACCGGCCAGACACGCCGACGACGCAATAATCCCCTCGTGATATTTCGTTAGAAGCTCGTGATCTATTCGCGGCTTGTAATAAAATCCCTGCGTGTTCGCGATTGATATCAGCCTCATGAGGTTGTGCCAGCCCGTCTCATTCTCCGCGAGCAGCAGCAAGTGATTGAAGCGTTTGTTCTCTCTCATTGCGATACCTTGCGGCGACACGTACGTCTCACAGCCAAGTATCGGCTTGACACCGTTGGCGAGGCAGTTCTCGTAAAACTCGACAGCTCCGTATAAAACTCCGTGGTCGGTCATGGCTACGACCTTTCTGTCCCACTCCGCGACTTTCTGAGCGAGTTTCTTTGTCCGGATCGCTCCGTCGAGCAGGCTGTATTCCGTGTGTACGTGCAGGTGAACAAATTCCTTTCCCAATTAATCGTCGTCTCCTTCCTCTTCGTAGTCTGTTTCGTCGATGCTCTCGTCCTGTTCGCTGTGTTTGATGAAGATTATTTCGGGCTTTGTCTGAAGCTGTGTCAGCTCCCTCTTGAACTTATCGAACGCCGAGGGTGTGTTGCGCGTGTCCTGAGCCTCTTCTTCGTCATCTCTCGGGGCGATCTGCTCGTCGACCTCGGGAGCTGTCTTTTGCGGTTGAGGTTGCGCGACCTCGTAGCTTGCGCAGGTACATTCAGCCGTTCCGAATTTCAATATCACGGCCTTGTAATCTTCAAATATTTTCGAGAGCGCGGCGGAGTTTTTGGACATTCTCAGAACCTCGTAGCAGTATATGTGTTCCATGTCGAGGATTAGATTTCCGTCTCTTTCGTAAGGTCTCGCGTCGTACAGTCCGCAGTAGCTCGTGAAGTCTTCATCGTGCGCTTTGCTCAAAAGATTTTCTTTGAATGTCTCGTCGAACTCCACGGCGTTGGCTTTCATCTCTGACTTTGCCGATTCGACCTTTTGAACCTC
>JAFSJO010000040.1 GCA_017449415.1 Synergistaceae bacterium | reverse complement strand
TGCCGAGATTTTTGGCAACGAATTTGATGACGATGACACAGGGAGCTTTGAAGATCTCTACAAGCGTCTTGGCGCGATAGAAGACTTTGCCGACCTCATACCGAACACGAAGAAAGGCGGGGGAAAGTCGGACGCAATAATAATCAGTCTCGAATCTCCCGACTACGAGAGCGGACTTAGAGCCGCCATCGACTACGCCGCAGTCTTCAACCGGTCGAGCTGCCACAGGGTGTGGATCATCAGCGACTCGTTCACGTTCGGGGAGGTCGTGAGGTTTGTCCCGCACGTTGACGCGCTCGCCGAGCAGGGGATCACGCTGAGATTTTTGCTCGTAACGCCTTGGGGCTGGGTCGAGATGCCGCTGAGTGGCTCATCTATCTCGAAGCAGCAATTTCTATGGAAGACCGAGGCCCCGGTCAAACGAAGAAGAAAGCAGTAGAGCTTTTCAATCAAACTTAAAACGGAGGTTTTTTCATGGCTTACACTGAAGTAACAAGCAAGAGCTGGTTTCAGCGTATCGGCGAGTCGTTCGGCGGGATATTGGGAGGTTTTGTCCTCATCGCGCTGGCGACGTGGCTCCTATGGTGGAACGAGGGTCGGACTTTCAAGACCGCGGGAGCGATCGGCGAGGCTGAGTTAGTTACGGAGGACGTGTCGGACGTTAGCAGGATAGACCCGGCACTCGAAGGCAAGGTTATCCACGCAATCGCGAGAGCCGAGACCAAAGACATTTTGCGCGACCCCGTGTTTGGCGTTGAGGTTCAGGCGATCAACCTCGCGAAGGACGTTGAGTATTATCAGTGGGAGGAACATTCGCACTCCGAGACACGCAAGAAGCTCGGCGGCGGCGAAGAGACTGTTACAACATACACCTATGAAAAAGAATGGACTTCGCGCCCTGTGGACTCGAACTCGTTCAAAGACCCCGCCTACAGGGGACTGAACACGACGCTCGCACAGCTCGATGGCAAAACGATATGGGCCTCCAACGTAACATTCGGAGCTTACAAACTCCCGGACTTCTTAGTCCACTCGATCGGAGGCTCGGAGGCTATGACACTGACCAGCGTCGATGTGGCTTCAGTGGCAGGAGTGCTGACGGCTCCGCGTGAGTATGCGACGAGTCCGGATATGTTGATCCATGTCTCGGGCAGCACTGTCTATATCGGAGCGAACCCCGGAAGCCCCACAGTCGGAGATGTCCGCGTGAGCTTCTCGTACACGCCCGAAGCTGACGTTTCGATCGTTGCGCAGGTGATCCGCGATACGTTTGAGAAGTTCACGGCCTCGAATGGCTACACGTTCAGTAGGCTCGACATGGGCAAGGTTGGAATGACGAGAATGTTTGAGGGAGCGCGCTCGGACAACACGATCATGGCGTGGATATTGCGCGTTGTCGGAATTATTTTGGTGGTCGTTGGGATCGGAATGATCTTCAAGCCGCTCTCGGTGATTGCTGACGTGATCCCGTTGCTTGGAACGATAGTCGGAGCTGGAACTGGCGTAGTGGCGTTCTTGCTTGGGCTTGCGTGGTCGCTCGTTGTGATTGCGATCGCGTGGGTGAGGTTCAGACCCATCGTGGCGGGTTGCTTGATAGCGGCGGCGGTGGTGCTTGTGTATCTGTCGTACGCGAAAGGCAAGAAGGCTTCGGCCTAAGGGTATGTAACAAAAAATCTCCCGGCTGTGTCATGGCTGGGAGATTTTATTTTTCTTATTCGCCGAGCGTTAGGATGTGCAGCCACGCTATGTCGTATGTCTCATCGAAATCATTGGCTGTTGGGTCGGGCCACGTGGCGTTCATGCCGCCGAGGAGTTTCGAGGAGCTTGCTTTGCCCGCAACCTTTTCTTTAACTCTCGCCTCGCTTGTCTCGAAGCAATAGCCGACGTACCAGTCGTTATCTTTGTGGTTTGTAACTTTTTCGTTTTTAGTGGCGCAGCCCAGTACGTAATAGCCTCCCCCGATGTTGTTTTGCTTCGTCCAAAGTTTAACCGAGCTTTCGTTGTTGAGGTACTTTAATATCTCAGTGGCGCGCTTGGAATCTCTGGCAAATCCCTCAAAATTCGCGGTTTTTGAGCCATCTTGATAAGACACAACATAGTTTGCGTCGTTATTAACGGTCTTGATCCTGCTCTTGTTATCGACGTACCACGACGTTACAGCCGTCTTCATGTTGCGAAGGTTGCTGATTATGTTGCTGGCTCTCGACGAGGACACCGCCTCGGTGCTCGAGAACATCATCATCGCGCTCAACACTCCGATTACGACGATGACAATTAAAAGTTCAACTAGCGTAAAACCTTTCTCTTTTCTCATGAAATTAACCTCCTTGTGATCTATTGCTTCGAGAAATCAATGACCCTGATGCCAACATTGATGCTTTGCTCGGTGTCAGCTTTATACGGATCGTGGAAGTCTCCCTCGGTTGTTGGCGTTTTGTTCACAAGATGTGAAGTTTCGGCGCGAGCCTCGAGCTTCTCTTTGATCTTGTAATCGTCGTCCGGCATCTTGTAAATGATGAGCCACTCAATCACGCCGTTGATGCGGTCTTCCTTTCCTCCGATATCTTTCCTTATGAGAAAGTCCGTGTAATATATCCCGCCGTCGTCGTCTGTTACAGTGCCGTCGCTGTTGACCGTCAGGCCTCCCTCCCCGAGATACTTGACCAGCTCGCCGGTTGGGACAGCCTCCTTATATCTGAAGCCATCGCTGCCGCTTTCCACGTTAATGCGGCCGGTCTCTTTGACGCGCTCGTAATTATCCGCGTACCATTCCAACGCCGCTGTCTTCCAGTTCCTGAGGTTATTAACGATCTTGATCGCCTCCGCTGAGCTTGCCGCCTCCGTACTCGACAGCATCATCATGGCACTGAGCACGCCGATCACGACGATTACAATCAACAACTCTATGAGCGTGAAGCCTCTCTTGCAACGCTTCAAAGAAATTCCCCCTGATGTTTTTAATTATTGCAATTGTAATTCAAATTCTGAAAAATCAGCGCGATTATAGCACCGACCAAAAAAAATTTCCCCCTGAGAATTTCGGGAGAAATCATTCGCTTCCGTTGAGCTATAACTTCGCGATTATCGCGTCGCGCATCTGAGAGCCTGTGATCAGCTTCGTGCCGTCCGTGTAGATATCAGGCGTTCGCAGGCCGTCCTTCAGAACTTCATCAACCGCGTTTTCGATCGCGTCAGCTTCTTTGTTCATGTTGAAGCTGTAGCGCAGCATCATCGCCCCGGCCAAGACTGTTCCGATCGGGTTGGCTTTGTCCTGACCTGCGATGTCGGGAGCTGACCCGTGGATCGGTTCGTAGAGTCCGCGGTTATTCTCGCCGAGGCTTGCGCTGGGGATCATGCCGATCGAGCCGACGATCTGACTCGCCTCGTCCGAAAGGATATCGCCGAACGTGTTTTCAGTTACGATAACGTCAAACTCCGACGGAACCCGGATCAGCTGCATCGAAGCGTTATCGACGTAGAGATGATTTAATTTCACTTCGGGATACTCTTTCGCGACCTCCTCAACGATTTCGCGCCACAGCCTCGAAGTCGTCAGGATATTCGCCTTGTCGACGGACGTAACGATCTTCCGCCGCCCCATTGCCATTTTGAAAGCTACGTGAGCGATCCTCCTAATCTCGTGTTCGGTGTATTCCATGACATCACGCGCGGCGCGTTCACCGTCGGGAGTCTTGAAAGCTTCGTGCTTGCCGAAGTAAATCCCGCCCGTAAGCTCTCGGACGATGATGAAGTCAATTCCTTTCTCGGCGATGTCTTTTCGGAGGGGACACGCTGACGCGAGGGGAGCGAAAATCTTTGCCGGCCTGATGTTCGCGAAGACTTCAAGCCCGCTTCGTACTCCGAGCAATCCGCGCTCAGGACGCTTCTCTGGGGGCTGATTGTCCCACTTGGGGCCGCCGACTGCTCCGAGCAAGGTTGCTTCGGCGTTCTGGCATGTTTTGAGGCTGAAGTCGGGCAATGGTTCGCCGTACTTGTCGATCGCGTTGCCGCCCATAGCTACCTCGGTGAAGTCGAACTGACCGGGCGCGACTTTGTCCAACACGTCGAGGGTTGCTTTGATGACCTCCGGGCCGATGCCGTCGCCGGGAATGACAGCTACATTTTTCTTTGACATTAAATTATTCTCCTTTCGCTTTCGCGACTAAACGCTTGCCAAGTTCAAACGCGGCTTGCAAATCCTGCTCGAAATGTTCATCGCGATACTTGGCCTTGTCTTCCTCGCTAAACATGTTTGCTTCGTAGCGCGAGTAATCGCTGAACTGGTACGTATTGTACGCGCAGAGATTTTCCGTGTACCCCATGACAATCCCGAGAGCCATCGAGTTATCTTTTATGATGGTGTCGTAGTCGATTTTCGGAGCTAAATCTTCGGGGCAGTTCATAGTGTAGATCGTGGCGGTGTAAATCGTCCTGTCGATCGCTCGAAGCCTTTGACCGTCCTCGCCTATGCTGTAGCTCATCACGGGGAATAACAGCCTCTCCATGAACGCTCGCAACATTCCGGTCGGGAAACTGAAATAGATCGGGCTACCCATGACAATAACATCGGAGCTTAACGCCTTTTCAAGCACTGGCCGAAGCTCGTCGCGAATTACGCACAGTCCGTTGGTCTTGGAATTTTTGAGCTTGCAAGCGAAACAGCTCATGCAACCTTTGAAGCTCATGTCATAGAGATGAACAAGCTCACACTCAGCTCCAGCCTCCGAAGCTCCTTTCATTGCGCTGTCGAGCATCTTGTGAGTGTTCCAGTTCTTTCGCGGCGAACCGTTGATGAATAATGCTTTCATTGTTTACTCTCCTTTCGCTTTTGCAACAAGACGC
>JAFSJO010000039.1 GCA_017449415.1 Synergistaceae bacterium | reverse complement strand
CGACAGAGATATAAACGCGGCAAAAAATATACTGCGGGTTGGGGCATCAACCCTTAGAGGAGACAATGTAAGACCTGTTTCGGCAGGCAGTTGTTGTGGATACTAGAATCCCCTGCCTTTAGGCATGGGTGAGTATGTCAACTCCATAACTATGATTGCCTCGCAGGTGAATGAGGACGGAAAAGAAGAATTTTATCCGACATCACCTCATGAAATTTGGGTGCTTGCGTTCAATGAAGAGACCGGCAAATATGAGATACCGGGCTTGGCAAGCGACGCTGAAGAGTTGGTCAAGAGCCTGACGAACTCCGAGATCAGAACACCACCCGACGACGGCAAGAAAGAGCAGGAGCAAGAGCAAACTGAAATCGAAGACGGTGGCAGCACTGAGTACACGACTCCCAAAATTGAGGCCAAGGCTGTTGGCATCTCAGCTCCTACATTCGACTACAAGTCCGATAACGACATCACTAAATCAGTGAAAGAGGAATTAGGCATCACGTCTGATGTCGATTTCTGTTCGGTTGAAGATGCTGACATATTGGGAAGCGGAGATGTGTCTGTTACGATACAGGGCAAACAGGCGGGCGCTCACTTGGATAAGGTGAAGATAACTAACCCCGGAATATATTTCTTCCGTGTTGTGCTTGAAAACTTCTACAGCGGAATGTATTTGTACTGGTACCCAATGCCGCAAGCCAGCAATGTCGCGTCTGTTGCTGCCGATGACGAAGAGGGAAAAGTTGCGTTCCTTGATAAAGATGGAAACAAGCTCGAAGACAACAGGCTTTCGGAAGACGGGCAGGAAGTCGTTGTGGCGGCTTACCTTGAAGCGGGCAAGAGCTACAGCCCTATCATTGCGACTGATGCGGAAAGCAGCACACCGGGCTCGAGCGGCAGCGGCTGTGAAGTCGGCGGATTAGGAATTGTCAGTTTGCTGATTTTGGCTTTCGCGTTGAGGTCAAAGCAGTAAAAAATCCACTCAGTTCCTAACTCCTTTTTCGTTTTGAAAATTTTGATATAGCGAACTCTCGTATCGTTTTGGCGGGGGTGTATCTGAATTGTCATCTGGTGGGCCCACCTGGACTCGAACCAGGAACCTTCCGGTTATGAGCCGGTGGCTCTAACCACTTGAGCTATGGGCCCGGCTTGAAACTCAGAGAATTTTACACGACGCGCTATTTTTGGTCAAGTGAAAAATTTTCGGAGGCGCGAATTTCAAAATATATATTATAATTTCACGTAGCACTGCGTCATTTTCTTATGGACAATTTTTATTTAATCGTGAAAGGAAGTAGAAGACAATGAGAGAGTTTAAGTATGTCATCACTGACCCGGTAGGAATCCACGCACGCCCCGCAGGACTGCTCGTCAAAGAGGCCAAGAACTTCAAGAGCACAGCCACCTTCATCAAAGGCGACAAGAGCGCGAAAGCCACGGCCTTAATGAAGCTCATGGGAATGGGAATTGTTCAGGGCGATGAAGTTACCGTCCGCGTAGAGGGTGAAGACGAGGAAGCCTGCGCCGCCGCAATCGAGAAGTTCCTGAAGGAGAATTTTTAATGCAGACCTTCAAAGGCACGAAGATCGTCAACGGGATCGCAATCGGCAAGATCAAAATCTACAAAGCTCCCGTCTATGAGATCAACGAAGAACTTATCAGCGACATCGCCGCAGAGATTGAACGCTTTGAAGCGGCTCGGCTGAAAGTTCAGGAGGAACAGAACGCCCTCTATGACAAGGAAATGAAAGAGGGACACAAGGACACGGCAGGAATTTTCGAGGCTCACGCGCTGATGCTCGATGACGACGACTTGATCGACTCGTGCAAAGAGATCATGGGCGAGGGGCATACGGCGGAGTTCGCTGTCCGGGACGGCTTCGAGGCTGCCGCAGAGATGTTCCGCAACATGGAAGACGAATATTTCAAGGCTCGCAGCGCGGACGTTATCGACCTCAAAAACGCAATGCTCGATGTCCTGTTCGGAGCCGACACCGCCAACCTGCAGGGCACTGAGCCGGCTATCTTGGTCGCTGAGGATCTCGCACCCTCCGAGACAGTCAAGCTCGATAAATCTCTGTTGCTTGGCCTCATCACTCGTCAGGGAAGCTCCAACAGCCACACGGCGATTTTGGCTCGCAGTATGAACTGGCCGACGCTCATTCAGTGCCACGACGTAGCTGACGACTGGGACGGGAAATTCGCGATCCTCGACGGCTACAACTCGTGCATCTACATCGAGCCGGATCAGGCTCTCATTGACGAGCTGACAGCCAAGCAGAAAGCTGACAAGGAGAAAGAAGCCAAGCTGCAGGAGCTTAAAGGCAAGCCCACCGAGACGAAAGACGGCTACAAGGTCAGGCTCTACGCGAACATCGGCGGCCCGAAAGACATCAACGCCGTCATCGAGAACGACGCTGAGGGAGTCGGCTTGTTCCGCTCGGAGTTCGTTTACCTCAACAGCAAGACAGACCCAACAGAAGAAGAACAGTTCCAGGCTTACAAGAAAGTTCTCGAAGCTCTCGCGCCGCGTCTCATCGTCATCAGGACGTGCGATATTGGAGCTGACAAGACCATTGACTATATGAACCTCGACAAGGAAGAGAACCCCGCGTTAGGCTTCAGAGCAATCCGAATTTGTCTCACGCGCAAGGATTTCTTCAAGCGTCAGCTTCGGGCGTTGCTCAGGGCTTCGGCTTTCGGCAACCTCGGGATCATGTTCCCGATGATCATCAGCCGTTGGGAAGTTCAGGAGTGCAAAGCCATTCTCGAAGAGTGCAAGAAAGAGCTTGAGGCTGAGGGTGTCAAGGTCGGCAAGTACGAGATCGGAATAATGATCGAAACTCCGGCGGCGGCTCTTTGCGCTGACGAACTCGCCGAAGAGGTTGATTTCTTCTCGCTCGGCACGAACGACCTCACGCAGTACACTTGCGCC
This sequence comes from Synergistaceae bacterium, assembly GCA_017449415.1. GTDB lineage: Bacteria > Synergistota > Synergistia > Synergistales > Aminobacteriaceae > JAFUXM01. Next base: position 1,271 of record JAFSJO010000039.1, on the reverse strand, counting down.
ATCGACCGTCAGAGCGCGAACCTCGAACGCTTCGCGAACACTCATCACCCAGCACTGCTGAGGCTCATCAAGGAGACCATAGAGGCCGGCCACCGTCATAACACGTGGGTCGGGATCTGCGGCGAGCTTGGAGCTGACCCGGAGCTTACGGAAGAGTTTTTGAAGTGGGGCGTTGATGAACTTTCCGTCAACCCGAAGAGCATTCTTCCGTTGAGAGACAGGATCAGGAACACAGATCTTTCAAAGTACAAAAAAACTGAATCCCCCGCGCCAAAGGCCGAAGTCAAAGCCGAAGCCGAGAAGCCGAAGGGATTTTTTGGGAGGTTATTTAGCTAACATGTTATACGGAGCATTGGAAGCCGGCGGCACGAAGATGATTTGCGCGGTCGGCAACGAAAGCGGACAGATTTTGGATCAGGTCTCCATTCCGACCTCAACGCCTGATGAGACGATGCCGAAAGTTATCGAGTATTTCAAGTCGAAACTTGACGCTTCATTGCCCGACGACGAGAAGATCAAGGGACTTGGCATAGCCTGCTTCGGGCCTGTCGATGTCCGCGAGGGATCGAAGACCTACGGGAGCATTCTCAACACTCCGAAAATCGCGTGGCGCAATTACCCGATCTTAGAGACACTGAAAGAAGCTCTCGGCGATATCCCGATGGGCTTTGATACGGACGTGAACGGCTCACTGCTTGGCGAAGCTACGTGGGGCTGCGCGAAAGGTCTCGAAGACGCGATCTACATCACGATCGGCACAGGCATCGGCATGGGCGCGATCTCCGGCGGCAATCCTGTTCACGGAATGCTGCACCCCGAGGCGGGGCACTTGATCATGTCGGCGATCCCCGGCGATGATTACAAAGGTCACTGCCCGTCGCACGGAGCTTGCTTTGAGGGTATGGCCAGCGGCCCGGCTATCGAGGACAGGTGGGGCAAGCCCGCTAAAGAACTCGCTGACAAGCCCGAAGTGTGGGAACTTGAGGCCAAGTACATCGCTCAGGCCATAACGGATATTCTGTTGGTGTTAAGCCCTCAGAAGATCATTCTCGGCGGCGGTGTCATGGCTCAGGCGCAGTTGTTCCCGCTCGTTCGCAAGTATGTTCTTGAATACGTCAACGAGTACATCGACACGAAGGAGCTTCGCAACATTAACAGCTTCATCACGCCGGCGGCTCTTAACGGCAATCAGGGCATCATGGGCGCGATCAAACTCGCTGAGAACGCCGCGGAAAACAATTAGGGATTAGGGATTAGGGATTGAAAGACGT
>JAFSJO010000038.1 GCA_017449415.1 Synergistaceae bacterium | reverse complement strand
TCCAAGCCGTTCCGCGCTTCGTGGGGTGTTCGACCTTATACCAAGTCTTGCCGCCGGCCTTGACCTCACCCAACAGCACGAGCATGGAGCTTTCGTCAACGCGGCCAAGAATTTTCGAGTCGGTGCTTGGACTTTCGCGAAGCCTCACGCCGTTGCCCGTCGAGAAGCCATAATCAGGATATCCCGAAGCGAAAGCTGACTGAGCAACAAACACTAAAATCAGAATAAAGATGTTCCGAAAGATTTTCATTCGTCGCCTCTCCATTCGCCGATCCAGTCAGTCGTCATTGAGGTTATGACGAGTCCGTCCCGCCCAACGCGCCGAGCGTGAGCCGTAAACGTTCCCGGCCTGTCCGCAGAGTCTTGGGAGTCGTAGATCTCCCCGGTGAGTTCGACCCCGTCTCCCTCCACTTTAATCTGCTTAACGTCGGTGTAATAGATCGGTGCGCCGTCGTCGAAAGTCTCGTAAGCCTCGAAGTAATAATTGCGGCCATCGTAATAGAATGACGGCTCAGTATCAATGACGCTTCGATTTCTGATTTTGAAGCCGAAATATCTTTCGACAGCCTCGGCCACAAACCTCCCGTCAATGACGAGGCTTCCGTAGTCGTTTCGGGTCGGTGCGCTCTGGATAGCTTGGGCGGCGTTGTGAATGTAGTTGTGGCGGATCCCGAACCTTATAAGCTCAGAGAGGTTGTAGGGGTTGCCGAGGTGCAAGATGCCTTCTTCCTCGCCGTCTGTCGCGTCAGCGTTGGTGTCGAAGTTGAAGAGGTTCAACTCCGTGAAGCAGTTCAGAAAGTCGCTCATGCGTTTGAGGTCGGCTCTGCTCTCTGAGAAGACGCACGCGCCGGACATCGCCACGATAAGCAACGCCAGCGCGAGGCTCAAAAACTTCTTATTCATGACCTACTGGTGATTTTTCGCGATCAGGTCGATGAAGATCAAATCTTCCTTGCCAGTATTCTTCAACGAATGAGACTCACCAGCCACTGCGATAGTTACGGAGTTGGCTCCGACGATGTACTCGTTGCCATTGCCGTCCGTGAAGAGACCTTCGCCCGAGATGATTATGTAAGTGTCCTCGTTGTCGTTGTGCTTGTGAAGTCCAATGCTGTCGCCGGGCTTCAACGTCATGCAGCCGATCTCCTTGATAGCCTGATCATCGGTTGCCTGCTCGCGTCTGAAAGCGAATTTTCCATACAAAGTTCCTTCGCCTGTTCCGCCCGCGTGTTCGACGTTCTTGTCAAAGAGTTTCTCGGCCGGGAAAAATTGCGGGGTCGGGTTGGCTTTGATGGCTTCGAGGTTGGCACCGGAGTTCTTGGCGATGATGTCAAGGAAGATTAAATCGTCCTTGTAAAGGTTCGCGAGGCCGTGAGCCTGCCCGGGTCTTGCTCTGTTCATGTCGCCGGGCTTGACGATCCAGGCGTTGCCAGCTCCGTCCGTGAAAATTCCCGTTCCTGCGAGAATGAGATAAGCGTCCTCATTGTCGGCGTGTTCGTGGGTGCCGATGAAGTCGCCGTGTTTGAGGGTCATGAAGCCGATCTCTTTTATTGCGTCAGTGTCGAGCGCGTTGTCGCGTGTGAAAGCAAACTCGCCGTGTAATGTCCCCTTGCCGCCCGCGACGTTCTCCTTGTCAAGCGTCGTAAGCTCGTCGGACGTGTAGCACTGCCCATGCTTGACTGGTTCGGCGAATGCGCACGCGGCCGTCAGCGTGATGATAAGCGCGAGAGCTAAAATACTTTTCATGATTGAAATTCCTCCTATCAAAGTTTAGTTAGCATATAATTATATACAAAATTTGAAAGCGAGGTTAAAAAGTTGCGAAGACACATCAAAAACAATGTCAGCTGGGTCGGCTATATCGACTGGGAGCTGGAAACTTTTCACGGCGATGACTATTCCATCATGAACGGCTCGAGCCAGAACGCTTATCTTGTTGAGGAAGAGAAGACCGTCCTAATCGACACGATATGGACGCCTCACCGCTTCGACTTCGTCGAGAACCTCAAAAAGGAAATCGACCTCAAAAAGATCGACTTCATCATTGCCAACCACGGCGAGTGCGATCACTCAGGCTCTCTCACTGCGCTGATGGCTGAGATACCCGACACTCCGATCTACTGCACAGCCAACGCGGTTAAGAGCATCGAGGGTCAGTACGGCAAGCGCGGCTGGAACTTCAAAGTCGTAAAGACCGGCGACAGCCTCGACATCGGCAACGGAAAAAAATTAATCTTCGTCGAGATGCGAATGCTCCACTGGCCGGACTCAATGGCTACGTACATGACCGGCGACAACATTCTATTCTCGAATGACGCATTCGGTCAGCATTACGCTGTTGAGGAGCTCTTCAACGACAAGGCCGACCAGTGTCTGTTATGGAAGGAAGCGATGAAGTACTTCGCCAACATTCTAAATCCTTTCGCGGCTGTCCTGGCGAAGAAGCTCGAAGAGATTGGCAAGCTCAATCTCCCGATCGAGATCATTGCTCCGTCGCATGGCGCGATATGGCGCGAGAACCCTCTCCAGATTGTAACGAAATATGCCGAGTGGGCGAACGCTTACCAAGAAAATCAAATCACCGTCGCATATGACACGATGTGGGAGGGCACGACGAAGATCGCTCACGCAATCGCCGAGGAGATCGCCAAGCAAAGCCCCGAGACCGTCGTAAAGGTCTTCAACGTCGCGAAGGCTGACAAGAACGAAATCATGACGGAGCTGTTCAAGTCCAAGGCCGTCGCTGTAGGGTCTCCGACCGTCAGCAATAGCATTCTGTCGAGCGTCGCGGGGTGGATTGAGTTCGCGAAGCAGTTGAAGTTCAAGAACAAGAAGGCTTGCGCGTTTGGGTGCTACGGTTGGAGCGGTGAGAGCGTCAAGATACTGCAGGAGAAACTCAAAGACGCGGGCTTCAGCGTCATCGACGAGAACATCAAAGCGGCTTGGGTTCCGACTGATGAGGACTTGGGGAAAGTTCCGGCTCTCGTTAGTTCGCTCCTTGCGTGAAGAAATCGGCGCGGGTAAAATATTCTCCAATTCAATCTTTCAAAAAAATTTCAATCAGGAGGATTTGCATTATGAAAAAATTTGCGCTTGCTCTTGTGTGTGTCATGCTGTTCGCGGGCATGGCTTTCGGTGCGGAGACCGTCAAGGCTTACACGACAATGGAAGAGCCTTTGGCCAAAGCTCTGTTCGACGCGTTCGAGGCTGACACCGGCATCAAAGTCGAATGGGTGAGACTGTCGGGCGGCGAGGCCATCGCGAGGCTCGAAGCTGAGAGAGCTAACCCGCAGGCTTCCATTTGGGTCGGCGGTGTCGGAACTCAGCACATCGAAGCGAAACTCCGCGGCCTTTCAACTCCTTATCGTTCGAGAGTTGCCAGCAGTATCCCCGCGCGTTATCGCGACCCTGAAAATTATTGGACGGGTCTGTATGTCGGGCCGATAGCTTTCTGCATGAACACGGACAGAGCGAAGGAGCTTGGTCTCGAGATGCCGAAGAGTTGGGCTGACCTCATCAAGCCGGAGTACGCCAAGAAAGTCCGCGTAGCTCACCCCAGCACCTCGGGCACAGCCTACAACATGATCACGACAGTCATCAGGATCAACGGCGGCGACGAAGATAAAGCCTTCGCATATTTCAAAGAGCTTTCAAAGTCCGTCGAGCAGTTCACACGCTCAGGGTCAGCCCCCGGAAAGAGCTGCGCGCTCGGTGAGATCCCAATAGCGATTGGCTACCTCCACGACCAGATTAAACTTCAGCGTGAGGGTGCGAAGATCGAGATCGTCATTCCGTCCGACGGTACAGGCTTCGAGACTGCCTCGATGTCAATCCTCAAAGACGGCCCGGATCCTCTCAACGCCAAGAAGTTGTATGATTGGGTGTTAGGTCAGAAAGCTATGGACACGATCGCGCGCTGGTACGTCATTCCGCTGTCGAACCTCGCTACGCCGACGGACACGGGCTTCTCGCTCGACACGATGAACCTCGTCAATCAGGACGACCAGTGGGACGCGGCCAACAAAGAGAGACTGCTCGAACGCTGGAACAAAGAAATTTCCACAGCCCCGGAGAAATAATTTTTAATCTTACGAAGATAGGAGTGAGGGGTTAGGAGTTGAAAAATTCCTGACTCCTCTCTTGGTATTAAGAAAATGGAAAAAAAATCTATCGCACGCAATTTTCTTTTCCTCACAATTCTTCTTTTCGCTATGATACTCGGAGCCGCGACGGGCTTTCTGTTCCCGGAGTTTTCTTCGAGCATCGCGTTCCTTGGAACAATTTTCATTCGTTTGATGTTCTGTATCGTCGTTCCGATGGTCTTCGCGTCGATCGCGGGGGCTGTCGCCGGGACGAAGGACTTACGCCGCTCGGGTCGCATCATGTGGACGACGATAGCTACGTTCGTGATCACCGGAGCCGTGGCGGCTGTGATCTACTTCGTGCTTGTCGTGATCTTCCCGCCTGTAACGAGCGCGTGGACTGAAATCGCAACCGAGGAGATCGGCTCTCATGCGACGATGACGCAGATGATCGTGAACTTCTTCACTGTTGAAGATTTCGCGGCGTTGCTGTCGAGACGCGCAATGCTTCCGCTGATAGTCTTCTCAGTTCTGTTCGGCTTTGCAGTGAACCTGACCGGCGAGGACGGCGAACCAGTGAAAAAATTCCTCGCGAGCTTGACGGCTGTCATGTTGAAGCTCGTGAACATCATCACGTATTACGCGCCCATAGCTTTCTTCGCGATCTTCGCTGACCTTGTCGCGAGTTACGGCTCACAGATCACGGACGCTTACGCGAGGGCGTTGGGTCTTTACTATCCCGTCTGCTTCATTTATATCTTCACGGCGTTCCCGGTCATGGCATGGATAGGCGCAGGCTCTTTAGGAGTCCGCGAGATGTTCCGCCACATTCTGAAGCCCGCGCTCGTGTCGTTGGGGACTTGCTCATCAATCGCGACCATTCCCACCAACATGGAAGCCGCAGCCGACACAGGAATATCGAAAGATGTCAGCGATATCGTCCTCCCGTTGGGCGCAACCATGCACATGGACGGCTCATGCTTCTCGTGCGTCTTGAAGATCGCGTTTGTCCTCGGAGTTTTGGGTAAGCCTTTGACGTTCGCGGATCTGCCGCTGATAGTTCTTGTGGCGGTGTTCTCGTCGGTCGGAATGAGCGGAGTCCCCGGCGGCGGATATATCGGCGAGTACATCATCTGCACGATATTCTTCCCGGACAACATGGAACTCGCTTTCCCGATCCTCGTAGCGATTGGAAACCTTGTCGATCCTCCGGCGACGATGATTAACGCGGCTGGCGATTACGTCGTGTCGTTCATCGTTTCGAGATTTATTGACGGAAAAGACTGGCTAAAGAGAGTTAGGAGTTAGGAGGTATGAATTAATTTGAATAAACGACTGATAAATTTTTTATTAACGATGCTGTTCGTGGTGCTCGTCGGCTCGTGGATCTACACGAGTGTGCGCGATGAGTTCCTGAAACAGTCGCGAGCTGCCCAGCGTCGAACTGTCGAGACCGTCGCGGCGGGCTACCCTGAGCCTGAGGACGTTGAAGACTGGCTGAAGCGTCTTGCCGACGAGGCGAACGAGTACAAAGTTGCTTTCGTCCCTGAGATACCGATGCCCGGCGAGAAGCTCAACGCAACTCCCAAAGGCGACAGCGAACTCGCAACGCTGACTGAAAGCTCTGCGCTTGACCCGGAGTTCTCGAAAGGCTTCGACAATGCCGCCTACGAAGAGATCTACAGGAGCGAAAAAAATTGGACAGTCGGAGCTAAAGAGGAGCAAGCTTTGTTCTTCGCCCCGGCGGTCAGCTTGAAGACTCACGACATCGAGGGCGCACTCGTCTTTGCGTTCAACACGGACGGCGAACAGGGCTTCATGAGAATGTTAAACACTCTCTTCTTTGGAGCGTTCGTCATGTTCGCGGTCGTGATATGGCAGCTGATGTTGAGCCGCGATCCGATCGTGGGCTTTGCGCTCGCGGGTCTGTTCCTGATGACGCTGGTCTTCGTCGCTTATCCGCTGTTCGAGGCACTGAGGCTGTCATTCATCGAGAACGGAAAATTCTC
>JAFSJO010000037.1 GCA_017449415.1 Synergistaceae bacterium | reverse complement strand
TCGTCTTCACGGGGACGCTGACATCAATGACGCGCGAGGAGGCTGGCGAGAGAGTCAAGGCGTTGGGCGGCAAGGTCTCCAACAGCGTAAGCTCGAAGACGGGCTGCGTAGTCGCGGGTGACAAGGCAGGCTCGAAGCTCGCTAAGGCGGAGAAACTCGGCGTTGAGATTTTGAGCGAGGAAGACTTCCTAAAGATGATAGCGAGTGATTGATCTCTTCTTGCCGAAGGGATCCTCGGGGGCTGTGATGAAGACTTGGCAGCCGGTCTCGATGAGCTTTTTGTATGTCCACTCGCGCCCGGGCGCGTCAAGCTCGGCGGTGAAGTCGTCGAACAGGAGGATCGGCTTGCGCTTCAGCTTCAGAGCCGTCAGCTTCCCGGCCGTCGTTATCATGTAGAGGATCAGCCTGCGCTTCTGACCTCGGCTCAGAGCTTCGGATACGGGCTTGCTGTTCTCGCGCAGCGTTATGGCTAGCTCCTCGTAGCCCGGCCCGACCAGCGGCCTCATGACGTGAAGCTCACGCGCAGAGCTTTCCTCGATAGCTCGCCGCAGATACTCATCGCCGGAGGTCTGAAGTTCGGGCAAAAATTTCATCTCGAACTTATCTTGCTTCATGACTCCCTTCAACATTTCAAGAACTTCTCTTCGCCGTTCCATGATCCAGCCGCCGAGCTTGCAAAAAATTTCCGTCGTGGGAGCAGGCGACTTCCTCTGACGCAACAGAGCCGTCCGCGACCTCATCACATATTTGAAGTCCGCAAGTCGCTTCGCATAAGGTGGGACGAGCAGAGCGCACAGCCGATCTATGAAGAGCCTCCGAGCCGAGGGAGAGCCGTCAATCAGGCTGACCCCGCCGGTCAAAAAGATTATCGACGGAATGACGAGCCGCAGATCCGTGAAGGAGATCGCTTTGTCGTTGAGCCTCAGCGAGACCCGGGACGCTATCGACGCACTGAGCTTGAAGCTCTCTTCGCCGCCAACGTCAGCGAAAGCTTCGGCACGAGCCGGGACATTCCACGACAGAATATTTTGAGTCCGCGTAAAGCCTCCCCAACCGCACAGCACGCTCAACGACTCGAGGAGGTTCGTCTTGCCTGAGCCATTCGAGCCGAGTATCAAATTAATGCCCGGTCCCCATTTTGTTTTGAGTTCCGGGCCTGAAAAATTTCTAAAATTTCTGATGACGCTGTAGTTAAATCTCACTGCTGAAAGTTTTCGCCGTTGTTCTCGTCCGCGTTGCCGTCCTGATCTTCCTCATCGTCATCGTCGGGGTCAGCTTGGTTGTAGAACTCGCCCATCTCGTCCTCGGCGGCTCGATCCTGCGGGCTGAGTCGTGCCGGCATGAGCATGTAAAGGAACTCTTCCTCGTGTCCCGCACGCTTCATTCGGGTCTGTCCTTCCTCGTCGCTGAACTCAATGTGAACATTGCCGGGGCCGAGGACTTTCAAGCCGTCAAGGAAGTACGCGACGTTGAAGCCGATCTGCATATACTCGCCGCCTACGCTGGCCTCAAGCTCCTCACTCGCTGTTCCTTTCTCGGGAGCGCGTGCCATGATCTTCAACGACCCCGCGGGGTTGAGCGTCATCGACATGATATGAGCCGTTGTCGTCTTGGCTATGATATCGATCCTTTCGAGGACGGACGCAAGCGTGAGGCTGTCAATGTCGAGCGAAGTCTTCACGACGTTGTTGAGTATGCGCTCGTAGATCGGGAATGTCGCATCGACGCGCCTAATCGAGAACTCGACACCTTCAAGCCCAAACCAGACCGTCGAGTCGTCCGCGAGGATCTTTACGGTCGCGCTGCCGTCGTAGCTCGAACTCAGAGTCTTTCCGAAATCTTTCAGAGCCTGAGCCGGAAGCAATAAATCTTCGTCCTTGGTGATGGTCTCGCACAGAACTTTCGAGAGCGAAAGACGCTTGCCGTCGGTCGAGATGCCTCTCAGACAGCCGTCCCCGGCTCTCAACATGCAAGCTCCGATATATCGCGGGAAGTCCGTGGGCTGTGAAGCTGACGAGCCGCCCTCCACTATGGCGCGAGCAAGCTCCGAAGCCGCAATCTCGCAAATGTTATCAGCCGACGCGCTCTCGGGGATCTTCGGGAACTCCTCGACCGTGAAGACTGCGAATCTCGTCTTGCTGTTGCCGGCGTTCAGAAATCCGCGCTCCGCGTTGACCTCCAACATAAGATCATCAGCCGCCGACTTCTTGATCATGCTGCCGAGTATCATTGCCGGAACGACAGCCTGCCCCTGCTCAATGACGTTGACCCCCTCGGCTCTGCATCTCACGGAAGTTTTGAGGTCAGTAGCTTCGAGCCTCACGGTGTTGTCTTCCCCGGCGGAGATTAAAATTCCTCCGATAGCTTCCTTGGCTGTCTTGGAGTCGACGAACCTCTCGGCGATCTGCCACGCTTTGAGGAAATCCTGACGCTTTAACTCTAGTTTCATTACTGAGAAATCCTTTCAAAAAATTTTTTCTTTAATTATAGTTTAACTGTGTCCCTTATGTACTCTATGAAGGCCTCCGGGATCTTTTGCCGAAAGCTCATAGGCTCTCCCGTCGCAGGGTGTTTGAAGCCGAGCCGCCACGAATGCAGCATCACACGGCCAAGCTCGATCTCCTCACTCGGTGCGCCATAAGGCACATCGCCAACGAGAGGGCAGCCCAACGCCGAGAAGTGTACTCGTATCTGGTGCGTGCGTCCCGTGAAGAGCTTGAACTCGACGAGCGAGAAATTGTTCCGCGTCCACAGAACTTTGTAACCCGTCAGCGACGCTTTGCCCCCCAACACGACGGCGCGTTTGAGACGGTTGCCCGGGTCGCGATCGAGAGGCCCCGAGATCGTCCCCTCGAGTCTCTTGGGTCGGCCATGCGCCAAGGCTATGTAATGTTTGTCGACCTCGCGGTCTTGGAACATTCGGATAAGCTCCGTGGTCGCCTCTTCAGTCCGAGCCACGACCATCAGCCCCGAAGTCCCCGCGTCGAGCCTGTGTACGATCCCCGGCCTCAGCCAGTGCATCAGCTCTTTCAAGTCCGGGTAGCGATACACGAGGCCATTCACGAGGGTGTTGCGCCAATTGCCCGGCGACGGGTGGACGACAACTCCGGCGGGTTTGTTTACGACGATGATGTATTTGTCCTCGTACACGACATCAAAGTCAACCGGCTCGGCTCGGAGATACGCGACGTTATCCGACACCGGCATATTCACGATGAACTTGTCGCCCGCCTGAACTTTCATTGAGGGCTTCAAGTTGCCTGTATCGTCTCCGACCTTGGTAACGTGCTTATTCTTGATCAGTCCTTGAACTCGCGTCCGAGTGATGCCAAGCTCGCCCGTCAGGAATGTATCGAGCCTGTCATACTCATCTTCAGCTAGATATTCGTTCTCGTTCATTTCTTCACGACCTCAAAGGCTCTCTCGAAGTCCGACACTCTCAACATGAAGTTCTCACTGTCGCGCTTCAACGCCTCCATCGAAGCCCTGCGGCACACAAGCGCGATATCCCCGCCCGTGAAGTCTTTGCTCATGGCGGCAAGCTCAGAGATGTTCACATGTTCATCGAGCGGCTTCTTTCGGAGCTGTATCTCGAAGATCTTCTCGCGGGTCGCCTCGTCGGGGATCGAAAGCTCGAGCTTCATATCGAACACTCCCGAAGCTAACAGCGACTTGTCGACCAGATCGAGCCTATTCGTTGCCGCGATCACCGTAACGCCGTTAAGCTCCTCGATGCCTCGCATCTCCGCCATGAACTGACCCGTCAGCCTGCTCTCGGTTGAAGCGAATTGCGAGCTGCCTCCCGCGGAGCGATCCGGGAACAGAGTTTCAATCTCATCGAAGCAAATGATCGAGGGCGCGGCCTGCTTGGCAACTCTGAATATGTCTTTCAAGGCTCGCTCGGACTCACCGAGGTAACGTGAAAGGACGTTCGCGCTCTGAACGTTGATGAAGTTCACGCCGCTCTCATGAGCTAGAGCTTTGACGAGTAGGGTCTTGCCTGTCCCCGACGCACCGTGAAGCAAAATCCCGCGTGTCGCTTGAATGTCGTAGCGTTCAAAAATCTCCGCGTGGGTCATCGGCCACGTTACCGCGTTCATAAGCTCGGCTTTGATATCGTCAAGCCCTCCAACGTCCTCCCATGTAACCTCGGGGATCTCTACGAAGACTTCGCGGGTCGCTGACGGCTCGGTCTCCAACAGCGCATTCATGAAGTGCTTCATTCCGACTTCGAGGCTGGAAATTTTCTCGTAAGGTATCTCCTGACTTTGGAAGTTGACGTATGGCAAGATATCCCGCACGCACGACATAGCCGCCTCCTTTGCGAGAGCTTCGAGGTCTGCGCCGACGAAGCCGTGAGACAGGTCAGCGATCTTCTTCATGTCAACGTCCTCGGCCAGCGGCATACCGCGAGTGTGTATCTTCAAGATTTCGAGCCGTCCTTTTCGGTCGGGGATCGGGATCGAGATCTCGCGGTCGAAGCGTCCCGGCCTCCGTAACGCAGGGTCGAGAGAGTTCGGAATGTTCGTCGCTCCGATGACGATCAGCTGACCCCGGGACTTCAAGCCGTCCATCAGAGCCAACAGCTGAGCCACCACGCGGCGTTCAACTTGCTTCTCGCCTCCCATGTCCTCGCGCTTGGGAGCTATCGCGTCGATCTCGTCAATGAAGATTATCGAGGGTGCGCGATCCTGAGCCTCCTCAAAAATTTTCCGCAGACGTTCCTCGCTCTCGCCGTAAAATTTTCCGATTATCTCAGGCCCGGAGATGTGAGTGAACCATGCGTCGGTCTCATTCGCGACAGCCCGAGCTATGACTGTCTTGCCTGTGCCCGGAGGCCCGTAGAGCAGCACGCCGCGCGGAGGTTGGATCCCGAGCTTCTCGAAGATCTGCGGGAACCTCAAAGGCAGCTCAATCATCTCGCGAACCTTTCGGATCTGTGAGCTTAGTCCTCCGATATCCTCGTAAGAAATTTTATGGACATGGCTTGCCCCTGACGGTTTGAGAATGTTCAGATACGTCGACTTGTTAAAGATCACTGTACCCTCCGGGGTCGTGGCATTGACGGAGAAGTCGCACACTCGCGTCCCGAAGAAATTCACGCGGAGCCTGTCGCCCGTCCTGACGGCTTGGCCTTCGAGCATCGACAAGATGTAACTCTCGTCTTTCTCCTTGTCAGTGAGCTTGACATCACCGAGCGGCTGAATGGTCGCGCTGCCCGCGAAGTGGTGAGTAACGCTGCTCTCGACGTTGACCATCTCATCGAGCGATGTCCCGGCGTTCTCACGGATAAGCCCGTCGATCTGAATGACCTCGCGGCCTGTCTCTCTGTCTCCGGCTCTGACCCTCGCGGGGGTTGTCTTCCTGCCGGTTATCTCGATCAGGTCGCCTTCGCTCAGGTTCAACGCGCTCATGTCGTCCGGGTGTATTCGTGCCAGACCTTTCATAGCGTCGCCGGAGTACGCCTCCAGAACTTTGAAAATTTTTTGCATGTTTGTAATGTGTCCCTTTCGGTTCGTGTTTGCTTAATTGTATCGCGAACTCACGTGAATAATTGCTATAATAAGAAAAATTTTGAAATTGGAATTTTTATCAGGAGGAGAATATTTTTATGCCAAAGGTACGAATTACAGAAACCGCGCTGCGCGACGCTCACCAGTCGTTGATCGCGACGAGAATGAGAACCGATGACATGATCCCTGTACTTGAATACATGGACAACGCGGGCTATTGGGCTTTGGAGATGTGGGGCGGAGCTACGTTCGACTCAGCCATGCGCTTCCTTGACGAAGACCCGTGGGAGAGGCTCAGGCTCATTCGTGCGCGTGTGAAGAAAGCGAAGCTCCAGATGCTTCTGCGCGGTCAGAATTTGGTCGGCTATCGTCATTACGCTGATGATGTCGTCCGCGAGTTCGTTAAGAAAGCTGTCGGCAATGGTATCGACATCGTCCGCGTGTTCGACGCTCTGAACGACCTCCGCAACGTCGAGATCGCCGCCGATCAGGTCAAGAAAGAGGGCGCACACTTACAGCTCTGCATGAGCTACACGCTCTCGCCGGTTCATACGCTGGACTCGTTCGCCAACATGGCCAAGCAGATGCAGGAGATGGGCGCGGACTCGATCGCTATCAAGGACATGGCCGGACTCATTGGGCCGATGGACTGCGCCAAACTCGTCAAGGCAATCAAAGAGAAAGTTGACGTTCCCGTTGAGCTTCACAGCCATTACACAACAGGACTTGCGAGCATGGCTTACCTGTCGGGCATCGAGGCCGGAGCTGAGATCGTCGACACAGCTATCTCGCCTTTCGCTCTCGGAACGAGCCAGCCTCCCACCGAGTCGATCGTCGCAGCTCTCGCAGGGTCGGAGTATGACACGGGCATCAAGATGGAAGACTTGCTCCCGATCTGCAACCACTTCAAGAAACTTCGCGAGAAATATAAAGACCTTCTCCCGGAGATCGCCGGAGTTGATATTAACATTCTTCGCTATCAGATCCCGGGCGGAATGTATTCGAACATGGTCAACCAGCTGAAAGAGATGAACGCTCTCGACAAGCTCGAAGACGTTTTGAACGAAGTCCCCGTCGTCCGCAAGGCAATGGGCTATCCTCCGCTCGTTACGCCGTCGAGCCAGATGGTCGGAACTCAGGCGACAGTGAACGTGCTGCGCGGCCGCTGGAAGAGCTTCCCCAAGGAGATCCGTCAGTACTTCCTTGGCTATTACGGTCAGCCGCCCGCACCGGTAGATCCCGAAGTTCAGAAGCTCGCGATTGGCAACGAGGAGCCGATCACGTGCCGCCCCGGCGAGAAGATTGCCCCTGAGATGGAGCAGGCTCGCGAGGATTGCAAACCGTGGTCATTGCAGCCCGAGGACGCTTTGACGTGGATCATGTTCCCGCAGGTCGCGAAAGATTTCCTGCCGAAGAAATACGCGAAGGCCAATAAGAGAGACGTAGGACTTCAGGCTCAGGCAGCTCCGGAGGCTTACCCGGCGTAGCGCAGCGTCAACATGGAAATTCCTTTATCCGGGGACGGGTTCGTACTTGCCAGGCTCTCAGGGCAGAACGACGAAAATTTTCAAGCGATTGAAGCCCGTTATCCCGTTTCACTTTCAATCAAGGACGGGGTCGTGAAAGTCAGCGGCCCTGATCCCGAACCAGTCAGAATAGCCGGCCATCTGATCCGTGAGCTTGCGTCAGTCGCGGAGCGAGGCCACGAGATCCATACCGCCGATGTCAGAGCCGCAATGGACGCTCTAGCCGAGGGGCGGGAGCTTAAACTCAGCGAGCTATATTCCGAAATAATCTGCACGACAGCGCGGGGCAAGCCCATCAGAGCCAAGACCCCGGGACAGCGCGCCTACATCAAAGCCATTCGCGACAATTTCATTCTCTTTGCGACAGGCCCGGCCGGAACCGGGAAGACTTATCTCGCAGTCTGTGAAGCTGTCTCGATGTTGAAAGCCGGGAAAGTTAATCGCGTCGTTCTCGTTCGACCTGCCGTTGAAGCTGGCGAAAGTCTCGGCTATCTGCCCGGCGACTTGCGCGAGAAGGTCGAGCCTTACGTGAGGCCGTTATATGATGCGTTCTATGATCTGCTCTCGCCTGAGAAATTTCTGCGTTACGCCGACAAGGGAGTTATCGAGATCGTTCCGTTGGCTTACATGCGCGGCCGCACCCTCAACGAGAGTTTCATAATCCTTGACGAGGCTCAGAACACCACGCCCAAACAGATGAAAATGTTTCTGACGCGATTGGGCTTCGGCTCGAAAGCTGTCGTTACGGGAGACATTACGCAGGTCGACTTGCCGGGAGGATCGCCCTCGGGGCTGCGTCATGTCCGAGAGATTTTGAGCGGCATTGACGGAATAGGCTTCATGGATCTGAGCTACGCTGATGTCGTGCGCCATGAGATCGTTCAGAAGATCGTACAGGCTTATGAAAGCTACGAAAATAATATCGAAAAAAGAATGAAGACTAATGAAGCATAAAAGCAAGCCAAGAATTTTGATAACCTCGGAGCAAAGTTTTTTCAGCAAGCTAAACATAAATTTCAAATTCATCTCGCAATTCATGACCCCGCTGGCCTTTCTCCTTATCGCAGGGGTGCTGATCGTGTTGGCTCAGTGGGCTGTCCTGACCAAACGCGGAGACAGCTTCACGGTCGGTTCGCCATCGCCGGAGACGTTCAGAGTGATCTCGCAGATGCGCTATGACGATCAGGCTTCGGCGAAGACTTTGCGCTCCATGGTCAACGACAGCATTGTCGGCGTTATGGTTCGCGACATCTCGGCGAAGTCTCGGCTTCAAAGACGGCTCGAAGCTCTCCGCGACATGAAAGAGAACACTCCTAAGAACACGGGCTATCTTTCAGCGTTCCCGGAGCCGCTGTTGCGGGCTGTGTTGAGGCTCAAAGAGGAAGAGAAAGCCAAAATTCTGAACTTGGCCTACAGGGTCGGCAGTGCGTACATCGACAGGTTGGAAGCTGAAAAAATCTTCCGCGGCAACACAGCTTTGATGGCTACGGTGCTGTGGGAGGAGATACACAAGGCCAACCCTCCGACCGACGAAGCGAACTTCATATATCAGATACTGACCCGGCTCGGAAATCTCAACGTCAGGATCGACGAAGATTTAACTGAACTTGCGCGAAAGTCCGCCATTGAAGATGTCCCAGTGATAGACAGAAAGCTCGAACCCGGCGACGTGATCGTCAGCAAGGGCGATATCGTTACGCCACAGACGGCAATATTGCTGAGGCTCCAAGGCTACACGGAGGACGTATTCCCGGTTACTCAGCTGACTATCGTGGTGCTGTGTGTGTTGGCGATGCCGCTGCTTATGAACATACTCAACAAAGGAGCCGGCGAACATAAACCCTCTCTTTGGTGCGCGGTCTTCATAATCTTGACGGCGTGGGGCTGTGAGACATTCGCGGCACGTCTTGGAATATATGGCGCGGGAGCCTTGGCGGCGGTCAGCGTTGCGTTCCTGTGCGTTCAAGATTACCTCGCGTTCTGTCTTGCGATCATGGCCTCAAGCTCGGGCGTGTTCATAATCACGGGTCAGGCCGTCTCGCATCAGACAATATTGGCAGTCCTCGCGGTGTTCTCGTCAATCGCGGGCTTCTACCTGATGAGGAACTCCGAGTCTCGCCGTCAGGTCTCTCAAAGAATTTTTCTGATGTCGTTCATTTTGACTGTCCTAAAGATGTCAATACGCGCCATTCAAGGGCCTCCGTTCGTTCGCGATAACTTCAGGCTGTTCATTCCGCTTGGCGAGTTTTGGCAGGAGGCGGGATTGTTCTTCTTCTATGAAGTCTTGATGACTCACTTAATGCTGGTCGTGCTGCAATACTTCGAGGAGTTCCTCGGGACGCTCTCGATCCTGAGCATCAGGGAGCTTAGCCACCCATCAAGCCCGCTGTTGCGCGACCTACAACGGAACGCTCCGGGAACATATCAGCATTGCTTGACGATCGCGACATTAATCGAAGCTGTCGGAATGAAGCTCGGAATGGATACAAACCTACTTCGCGCCGGCGCGTATTATCACGACATAGGGAAGCTCAGAAAGCCTCAATATTTTGTCGAAAATCAAGGCGGCGGGGTCAACGCTCACGACGAGATGTCCCCGATGTTAAGCTCGCTGACGATAATATCTCACGTCAAGGACGGCCTCGAACTCGCGTGGGAAGCTCATCTTCCGAAGCGGATCCGGGACTTCATCGCCGAGCATCACGGCACGACATGCACCAGATATTTTTATAACAAAGCCGTTGCTAATGGCGAGAATGTCGAGTGGTCGTCGTTCTGCTATCCCGGGCCAAGACCTCAGAGCCGCGAGACAGCTCTGTTAATGATCGTCGACTCGGTCGAAGCCGCCGTCAGAGCCGCCAATATCCGCGAGCTTGAAGCCGAAGACAGCAACCGCGACAAGGGCAAGACCGTGAGCGCGATCGAAAAAATCGTTAATCAGGTCGTAACGAGCAAGATCAACGAGGGCCAGTTCGATGATGTCAGCTTCACGCTCAAAGATCTGACGCTCATCAAGCAGACTTTGATTTCAGTTTTGATGTCGATGTATCACACCCGCAAAGTGAAAAAGATAGTCAGGAAACAAGAGTTAGGAGTGAGGGGTTAGGAGTGAGGAGTGAGGGGTTTCATATGTCAATCCCTAGTTCCTAATCCCTAATCGAATATGAGAAAGAGGTAAGTTTGTTTTAATGAAGTTATCATTGTGCATCACCGAAGACACGACAGCCAACAGCGAAGGCGACAGTAGCGGCCGCAATTACGAAAAAATTTCAGACGTTCTGGAGCGGGAGCTTCTGACACTGTACCCCGACTCGAAAAATTACGAGAGCGTCGAGATATCTCTAACTTTCATGAACCCCGAAGACATTCGCAACCTCAACAAAGAATACAGAGACGTTGACGAAGCTACGGACGTTCTGTCGTTCCCAATGCTCGACGAGAATCAGCCCGTGGGGCTTCCAGAGCTTCCAGTGCTTGCGCTCGGCGACATAATCATCTGTCCCGAAGAGGTCGCAAGACTTCACCCCGAACTTGAAAGCAACGAAGCAATCTATCTGATGATCGCTCATTCATTTCTGCACCTGCTCGGCTTCGATCACGACACCGACGAGAAGCAAGTCGCGATGTGGGAGACGCAGAACGCCATAAAAGAAAAAATTCTCGCGGCAATGGAGGCAAACTAAATGGCCGGGATAATTTTTGGCTTTGTGATTTTGTTTTTCCTCTCGGCATTCTTCAGCGGCGCGGAGACTTCCATAACCGCAACCGGCGCGGGCAAGCTCCGAACATTGCAGGAGCAGGACAAATATAAATTTCTGAACTCGACCTTTCAATGGCTGATCGATGACACGCAGGAGGCTTTGACGGTCTGCCTAATCGCCAACAACGTCGTGAACATCTCAGCGTCAGCTCTCGCGTCGAGTGTCATGTTGGAACTCTTCGGCTCAGGTGCGCTCGTCGTGGTCGTCCCCGTCATGACAGTGTTAATAGTCATCTTCGGCGAGATCCTGCCCAAGAGCGCGGCCATGGTCTACTCGGAGAATGTTCTGATACTCGCCTCTCCTATCATAAGGGTTTTGGCGTTCCTGATATCTCCGATTGCGTGGGCTATGAAGAAGTGCGTTACTGGCATAGGATTTTTGCTTCACATGGATTTGGGGACTCAGCAAGTTTTCGTTACACGCGACGAGATTGAACAGTTCGTAAAGATTGGCGAGGAAAGCGGCGCATTAGAAGCCAGCGAGCGCAGAATGATCGACGGGATCATCGACTTCGACGAGACCAAAGTACACGAAATCATGATACCGCGAACTGACATGATAGCTCTTGAAGCTGATGACACTCTCGCCGAGGCTGTGAAGCTCTTCATCGACGAGGGACACTCGAGGATCCCCGTATACGAAGAAAGCCCCGACAATATAATAGGAATACTCTACGTCAAGGACACATTAAAGAACCTCCTCGACTCCAACATGGCCTGCGAAGTCAGGAGCTTGCTTAGAAAGCCTATATTCGTTCCTGAGACGATCCGCACAGCCGAAGTCCTCGAAGCCATGCGCCGCGAACATATTCACATTGCGATCATCGTTGACGAGTACGGCGGAGTTGCCGGGCTTGTAACCATGGAAGACATTCTCGAACAGATTGTCGGCGAGATCCAAGACGAATACGATCAGGAAGTCCCGGAAATTCAAAAGCTCGAAGACGGCTCTTACTCAGTGCAAGGAGGGATAAGTCTCGAAAATCTCAGCGAAGCTCTAGGCTCGGAGTTCGAGAGCGACGACGCTGAAAGCCTTGGCGGTCTGGTGCTGACGCTGTCGGGGAGTTTCCCTGAGGCCGGCGAGATATTTGAGTACAACGGCTGGAAGATCAGGGTCGAAGCCCTCGAAGATCACCGCATAACCTTGCTGAACCTCTCAAAGATTGAAGAAAATTCAGAAAAAGACGAAACGGCTGACGATTATATCCCCTGAGATATGCTAGAATAACTCTCAGATCATTTGAGGAGGTTTGTCAATGCAACATTCCGTTCTTGTAAAGAACAGAGCAAGGCTTCAACACAAGACAAGAAAATTTGTATATCGTCGTCGTTTTCATTATGATGATTTTTCAATCTCGCCGGAAACTCTGGCAATGATGGATGCTTCGATGAGAAATTTCAAAGCCGGAATTGTTTTCGGCCCGATTGATTTGTCAGAGTTTGACGATTGAGTAGTTTTTCCGTGGACATGGGCATACCGGAGATGAGAGATTTTTGGCTTGAATTGAAGTCAAAAGCAGAATCCGGAAAAGCTAGTAAAAATGAGTTAAAACTTTACAAAAAACTTGGCAAAGCGTTAAATCTTATCGCTAGAGATCCACGCTATCCGGGATTGAAGACACACGAGATTTCTGCCCTGACCGAAAGATTCGGTGAGAAGGTTTGGGAGTCGTATCTGGAAAACAACAATCCGAGCGCAGGCAGGCTGTTTTGGGTGTATGGGCCAGGCCGGAGACACATAACGATCATCGGTTGGTCTCCGCATCCTGATGATAAGTCGGCCGCCTATTCTCAAATCAAGTTATCGCGGGCTGAGTAGAGTGTCGCTAAAGTCTCCCCTTTTAAGGGGGAAACCGGCGTAGCCGGAGGAGGGTCTATAGCATATAAGGGAAACAAAGAGAAGAACAAAACCCCTCACCCCTCACTCCTAACCCCTCACTCACCCTCACGCTAAAGTAACGCCCCAACCCCGCCGAAATATCTATTGACGCAACGAGGAAACAAGCTCCCCGCAACTCCCGCAGGTGATTCATTCAGGAGGAACGGACGCACGGGACTTCGGGGCAGTGAGTGTAGATTAACTAATTCGATCTATATGGAGGTGTTCATCATCACGCTAAATCACGCGCTTTTGGGTTGGAATGTCTCCTCCGCACGGAGGCGGTGTTCTTTGGAAAATTTCATATTAAATCCTTACAAAATTTTAGGAAAGGAAAGGACAAGGAGGTTTTTTATATGAAAAAGAAATTTTTGGCCATCCTCTTGACAGCCTCGCTCCTCGTCGGTATCATGGCGGCGGCGGCGGCGGCGAGTACGACATACGGCCTAAAGTACCTTGCTGGGTCAAGTGGCGTAACGTTCACTGGAAACTCCGCTACTACGTACGCGGCGTTGGTGTCGCTGGATAAAGGAGCCAGTGCGAAGACCTACACGTTTACTGTTCAGCTTGCTGCGTCGGCTAACGAAAAAAACGATGTTACCCCGCAGTTATCTGTTCCCTCGAACTCTGGAATTACGTGGAGTTATAGTCCGGCTAAGTTTGCTTGGGCTTCCGATCTGGGTAATGCTACTAGCAACGGTTGGGCAACCTCTTTCTCGAACAATACTAAGGGAGAGGGGACGGTGTCTATAACCTTCTCAAAAACTGGTGTTTATACGGTAACGCCAAAAGTGTTGGATAATGACGGCACAGCAGCGGACACAGCGTCCGGTAATTCCCTGAGTTGGTCTGTAAAGTTTACTGTCGTCGAGGCTGCTCCTCCTGCGTTTGATGATGGAGTCGCGGACAGCGGAACAGATATCGGAGAGAAGTACAACACAACCGATAAGGTCATCTATGCCGGCAACAGCATTTCTCAGTCTGATTCGGACAATTTGACAGATTTCGCTAAATGGAAAGCTTCAACCACCAACGACCCATCGAAATTCCACCTTCGCGGAACAATCACCCCCGGCGGAAGCGGACTTGAATTTGTTGGCGATCAGGGCATTGCTAGCGTAGCCTCTAACAAATACCTCGAAGGTTACATCAGTGGCGACGCTGCTAATGTTGACGTTGACACGAAGTACACCCTGACAGTTACCGCAGAGGATGACATCGATTCTGTCTCGAGAACATATCCGTTCTGGATTTACGCGAAGCCGAAGTTCGACACCAGCAAAAAGCCCACTGACATCGTTTGGGGAGTTGATAACTGGTCGTTCACGCCGTCGGTCTCGAATTGTGACGCTTTGGACATTGACACCAGCGATTACGTACAGGCAGCCAGCACCGACTATCTGATCAAGACAGATTTCGCCTCTGGACAGGCCGGAGCCGGACTTACGTTCACTGCCTCTTCAGGATCAGGAACACTAGCGGGACGTTGGAGACCGGCTGTTGCGGAAACAAAAATCTTCAATGCCGCTGGAGCAAGTGGCTGGGACGGAAGCGATCAGAGCAGAAAGATCGTCGTCGTGGCAACTCGTGGAACTGACGCTAGTAAGAAGGCGACAACTACTCAGGAATACACGCTGAAGTTTGTGGGATCGGTGCCGACGTTCGAGAAGTCTGTCGCGGATTACACAGCGGCTTTCGGCGATATCGATTGGAAATATAACGTAAACGAGGCTGGAGGCGTTACTATCTCAGTCGATGCTCCTGGCGTAATCCCGGCTACTGTATCAACGACGGCGGCAGCTGGTAAAAAATCGCCCGGCTGGACAGTGTTGAACCTCCCGGACGGCTTGGCGGCAAATGCAACAGCCACAACAGGCGGTTACAAAGCCAAGATCGAAATCAAGGGTACGCCGAACACGACCTGCAACAACCAGAAGATCAGCATCACGGCGACCAACGAAAAAGGCGACTCCGTAACCATTGAGCCGACAATTTCGATCACGTCAGATACGTTCTATCTCAGACTGGAAGCTTCTTCCAATGATGCAACGCAGGCAACCCATGACAACGCGCTACCCGGCGGTACAACCAGTAATCAGAACGCGAAGAAGGCCAAAGTCGGACAGTCATCGGGCACGATTAAACTGCTTGCTTTCCCCGGACCTGTAGCGTGGTCGACAGCTAACCTTCCTGCAGGCTTGACGCTGAAAGTTGACGAGAGCGACTCGAGAAAAGCGACCCTTTCGGGAACGTACACGGGCGCAAGAGCCTCGACAAAGGACACGGATATCCACTACAGCATCACAGCAAAGAACAACGTTGTAGCTAAAGAAGCTACGCTTTCTCAGGACTTGATGGTTTGGGACATTCCGAAGATCACGAACGATTTCGTTTTCGCAAAAGGCAACTCGATCAAGACCAAGACAGCGTACAGGACTGAAATAAGTGCTACGAACCTGCCTGACAGTGCAGACTGGACAGTTACGATTGGTGGTGCGGCCCAGAAAGCTGCTGGAAGTGCACCGGCAGGAGCTGGATACGCAGTTGACAGCGGAGCATCGAAGATTTCGATCGACC
>JAFSJO010000036.1 GCA_017449415.1 Synergistaceae bacterium | reverse complement strand
TCGAAAACTCCCTCGCCGACATCGAGAATAGACACATCGAACGTACCGCCGCCAAGGTCGAAGACCAAGATTTTATGTTCTTCTTTCTTGTTCTCACCGTAAGCAAGACATGCCGCCGTCGGCTCGTTGATGATACGGAGGACTTCAAGCCCCGCGATCGTTCCGGCATCTTTCGTAGCCTGTCTCTGAGCGTCCGTGAAGTAAGCCGGGACCGTGATGACCGCCTGAGTTACAGGCTCGCCGAGGTAGTCTTCAGCGTCGCGTTTGAGCTTCTGCAGGATCATCGCGGAGATCTCCTGAGGCGTGTACTTCTTGCCGTCGATCGAGACCCTGTAATCTGTCCCCATCTCGCGCTTGATTGACATTACCGTCCTGTCCGCGTTGACGATCGCCTGACGCTTCGCAAGCTGTCCGACGAGTCTCTCGCCGTCTTTCGTGAAAGCAACGACTGACGGAGTCGTTCTCGCGCCCTCGTTGTTCGCTATAATGGTGGTGTGGTCGCCTTCCTGCACTGCGATGCAGCTGTTTGTTGTTCCTAAGTCAATTCCTACTACTTTAGCCATAATATTTTTTCTCCTTTGTTAATCTTAATCTGTAAATTTCGAGTTAGCTTTTTCACTCCTAACTCCTAACTCCTCACTGTTTTCCCGACTGTAACCTGAGCTGGGCGCAGCACTCTGTCCTTAGTCCGATAGCCTTTGAGCCGCTCGGTGATGACTTTGCCGTCAAGCTCCGCGTCCTCTACGTCTTCGGTGCCTGCCGCGTCATGCAAAGCTGGATCAAAAGTTTCGCCCTGAGCCTTGATCATGCTGACCCCCAAACTTTCAAGAGCGTTCACGAACTGCCGCTGAACCATCTCAACGCCCCTGACGATCGTCGTAGCGTCTTCGGCATTGGCGGCTGTCAAAGCTCTGTCGAGGTTGTCAAGCACGGGAAGAAATTCAACGATCACTTCCTCCTTAGCTCGTGCCCTCGTCTCCTGACGCTCTTTGATGGTGCGCTGACGGAAGTTGTAGAAATCCGCCCTCACGACCGCCAAGTCATGTTCAAGCTCCTTGACCTTTGCTTCAAGATCCGGCTCCGTAGCCTCCTGAGTCTCTTCGGTGCTTTCGACTTCGTTTTCGCTGTCCAAGATTTTCACCTCCCTGAGTCCTCGTCCAACGCATTCGCGACGCTTTCAAGTACGCTGATCGACTTCTCGTAATCCATTCTCAGCGGCCCTATCAATCCCAACACCGCCTTTTGCTGTCGTGGCCGCGCCGGTATCAAGATCATCGCGTTATCTTCCATGCCCTCGGTCTCGTTCTCTTCGCCGAGAGAGATGTTGAGGTCTGAACTTTTGCGGCACTTCTCGATCATGTTCGCGAGCGGCTTCTCCTGTTCGAGGATATTCAAGACCGCCTGAAGCCTCGATAACGCTTGGAAATGCGGCAATGCCAAAATCTGACGCGCCCCGGAACTGAAGAACTTGTAATTCTGCTCAGTCAAAAATCTATCCAGAGCCGTTATCGCATTTCGGCAAGATGCCTCCGCGTCCTCAAGCCCGCCCAGCACGTACTCATACAGAGCATCACGGACTTCACTCCAAGCATGGCCGCTAGCTACGGTGTTGATGCGCCGGGTCAGCTCTTCGAGCGTCTTAGCGTCAATGTCGTATGGCAGATTGAACTGCGAATGATGAACCAGTCCGCCTTTCAACACTATGAGCGCAAGAACGTTGCTGCCTCCCATGAGAATTAAATCAATGCGCTTTATTTCAGCATCATCGAGGGTTGGCACAGCCGCGACCGCTACACAGTTCGTCAGCCTCGCCATGAGGTGAGTTACCTGGTTGAGAAGATCCTCGATCCCGCTCCTGCTTCCGAGTATCTCGCGCCTTATATCGTCCTCGTGCGAATGAACCCGCGCCCGTGCGGTAACAGAGTCAACATAAACGCGGTACGCCCTCGCAGTTGGAAGTCTCCCAGCTGACGTGTGAGGCTGGCAGAAATATCCCATTTCTTCAAGGTCGGCCATCTCGTTGCGGATCGTCGCCGGGCTTAACCCCTTTATATACTTCTTCACAATCGTGCGCGATCCCGCAGGCTCTCCGGTCTTGATATACTCGTAAACCACCGCAAGAATGATGCTCAACTGTCTTTCTGTCATTTGATCAACTCACCTCCGTTTTTTATTTTTATCACTCAGACCTAACGAGTGCTATTACAATTTCAACGCTGATAAGGTTAGCAGAGAGAGCCGAAAATGTCAACAGACCTTCGCAACCTTGAACGGAGGCTTTGAAGGTCAAAAGTTTGCAAGATAAAAATTTTCTGTTATAATGTTCAGCGTGAAAGAGGTCGGAGAGGAAGGCAATCTTTCAACTACATTTGCAACTACAAAAACTTTTCAAAATTTTACCATTCGCAAATCTTCACGAACGTAAATCCAAAAATAAATCGACGACTTTTTGAGCGCGGTCTCGAGTTGCCGAGTGAGCTTCAGAGTTTGAAAGACAAATTATTTTCGTAAATTTTTTGCAGGAGCTTCACGAAACTCAACACCGGCTCTCTTTGCTCGCTCGCATGAGTACACAACACGCACGAGACAGTCTCGGGACAGTCGAAAGGTATCCAAGCAAACTCGCCGTGATGATCGTTGAGGAAGCCCGGAGCGAGACACACGCCCTTATGGGTCGCGACATTGGTTAGTGTCGTTTCGTGGTCGTTGCTGTTGAAGTGCGAGATGTTCAGCTCCTCGATGACTCTGCGTTGGACGAGCTGAAGCTCAGGCGGCGAGCCTCCTCCTACCATTAATATGCGGCCTTTCAAGTCGTTCATTGTGATGAGATCTTTTTGAGCCAAAGGGTCAGATTTTTCCGTGATCAGATATATGCGGCTCTCGAAGAGATGATGAAGCTTTATATCGGGGATCCTTTTAACGTCAACTTCCATTGAAAATAATATATCTTCCTCGCCTTTCAGGAATGAAGACGGATCGGAGAGCGGCAAGAAGTGCGGCGTGATTGAGATCGAACGATTTTCGCTCTCGAAAGTTTCAATGGCTTGCGGCAAAAAATACAAGGCCGAACGCATGGGAAGCCCGATAGAAATATTGGTCTGGTAGCGCGAGCTGAAATTCTGACCTTGCTCAATCGCACGCTTCAACTCGGTGCGAATGTTGCGAAGCGTCGTGCAGAACTGTTCGCCCGCAGGTGTCAAGACAGCTCCCCTCACTGAACGCTCGAACAGCGGAAAGCCGATCTCCTCCTCGACGAGCTTAATCTGATACGACAGAGCAGGTTGAGAGATGAATAAATTTTCAGCAGCTCTCTTGAAGCTTTTTGTCTGAGCAATTTCGAGGACGTAATCAATCTGTCTCGTGTTCATAAATCCACCTACAATAAAAAATTTTAATTGATAATCGAATAATTCTATTTGATGATTATATCGCTCGCCTATAAAATAAATCCATCTTGAAATGAAAGTTTGAAAGGAGATTTTTCTTATGAAGTATGTGAAACTCGGCAACAGCGGAGTCGATGTATCGAGGATATGTCTCGGAATGATGAGCTTCGGCAAGCCCGGCTCCGAAAATGGAGTCTTCCCGTGGGCAATGGAATTTGAGGACGCAAAGCCGCTGTTCAAAAAGGCCGTCGAGCTTGGAATAAATTTCTTCGACACCGCAAACGTCTACCAGCTCGGGAGCAGCGAAGAGATCACGGGCAAACTTATCCGCGAGTTCAATCTCAACCGCGACGAGATCGTCGTAGCTACGAAGGTGAACTTCGAGATGCGAGCAGGCCGACCCAACGGAGCAGGTTCGTCGCGCAAAAACATCATGAGCGAGATTGATCACAGCTTGAAGCGTCTTGGCCTCGATTACGTCGATCTGTATCAGATTCACAGGCTCGACGCATTCACGCCTATGGAAGAGATCATGGAAGCTCTGCATGATGTCGTGAAGAGCGGCAAAGCTCGCTACATCGGAGCCTGCACGATGGACGCATGGCAGTTCGAGCGGCTTCAGAACATCGCGGAGCGTAACGGCTGGACGAAGTTCATCACGATGCAAAACCAGTACAACCTGATCTATCGCGAGGAGGAACACGAAATGATGCCGCTGTGTCTCGATCGCAAAGTCGGTGTCAACCCGTGGAGCCCTCTCGCCGGCGGAAGGTGCGCTCACCCGTGGGGAACTCAGACAGCAAGGACGAAGATCGACGCGGTCTCCCCGATGGTCTGGACGGAGAAGACTGCCGAGCAGGACAAAGCCGTCGTAGATAATCTCGAAAAGGTCGCGAAAGAGAATGGCCGTTCGATGGCTCAGGAGTCACTGGCGTGGATGTTAAGCAAGCCGTTCATATGCTCGCCGGTCGTCGGCACCACGAGCGTCAAGCACGTCGAAGAAGCTGCCTCGGCGGTCGATATCAAGCTCAGCGATGACGAGATCGCGGCTCTCGAAGCTCCATACGTTGCTCACACCAAGCAGCACGCTTTCTAAAGGTAAAGAGTTATGAGCGTATTCGAGGACTTGCGCAGCGGGAAGCCGTACGACATAAGAGACGCGCAATATATCAAGGAGGCTCACGGTGAGATGGCTCGATGCCGTCATCTCTGTTGGAAGATCAACAACACCGACCCCAACGACAGAGACGCGATCATCACGCTGGAGCGCGAACTGTTCAACGGGAATTTACCGGAGGGGAGCTTCTTAACTCCGCCGTTCCAGGTCGACTGCGCGTGCTGCGTTCACATGGGCAAAAATGTTTTCGCCAATCACGGCCTGACGGTCATGTCAATCGGCTCGATCATCATCGAAGACGGCGTGATGTTCGGGCCCGAGGTCGGACTGTTCACGGTCAACCACGAGCCTAAGAATATCCGCGTCATCATGACGAAAGAGATCCACATAAAGCGAAACGCTTGGATCGGCGCGAGAGTAAATATCCTGCCCGGCGTTACAATTGGCGAGAACGCGATCGTTGGCACCGGCTCGGTCGTAACGAAAGATGTTCCGGATAACTGCGTCGTTGTCGGGGTGCCGGCGAAGCTCGTCAAAGAAATCTAAAAGGAGAGAATGTTATGAGCAAGAAAGATGTAGTAGTGCTCTTGGGGACAGGCTCAATAGGTCAGACTTGGGATCGAGAGAATCTATCTTGAAGCTGGCCGAACACGCTCAGAGCTTCGGGAATGTTAAGAACCTCATCAACGCCGCAGGCGTATCACCGTCGCAGGCTTCAGTGGCTGATATCCTCCGCGTGGATCTCTACGGGACGGCTGTGTTGCTCGAAGAGTTCGGGAAGATTATCGGCGAGGGCGGCTCGGGGGTCGTGATCTCTTCGCAGTCGGGTCATCGTCTCGGTGCGCTCTCGGAAGATCAGAACGAACAGCTCGCCACGTCTCCGACGGAGGAGCTATTGAGCCTGCCATTCATCACCGAGATCACCGACACGCTGAAAGCCTATCAATATTCAAAACGCTGCAACGTCCTGCGGGTCGAGCCGGGACTCCTGACGAGGTCGGAGATCTGGCTGAGTTCCTGATGAGCAGCCGGGGACGCTGGATATCGGGGAGCGACTTCCTGATCGACGGCGGCACGACGGCTTCGTACTGGTACGGCGATCTTCAATATCTGAAAGCTACGCACTAGTAGCCTAAATAGCTTCGGGCGAGATCGGCGAGTTGTTTCTTCTTTCGGAAGAAGCCCGCACGACTCCAGCCCGTCGCTTCGAGTATGGAGCTGACGGGGTTGCGTCCGAAGTAGCAAAGTCCCAAAATTTTTATCATGTCCGTGTTGAGAGACGCGTCGAGAGCGTAAGGGGTCTTCAAGTCCTGTATCATCTTCGTGATCGGGTCGGTGATGCGTCCGAGCCTCTCGATCTCCTGTTCGATCCTCATGACACTCTCGACGAAAGTCGGAACAGGCTGGGAGGGAGTCGTCCGCGAGTCGCTGTTGTAAATCCTGACGTAATTCTGAGCCTGAACGTCTCCCCGCGCCCGCAGAACTTCCAAGTCTCTCTTCAGCACGTCGATGCGCGTCAAGTTGGCAGGGTAATCCTGCAGACATTGCTCGACGTACTCGGCGATCTCTTTGTCTGTCATTCCTCGTTGAAGAAATCCTTTCGGTGTCTGTACCACAAGAGCATCGCAAGCCCTCCGCAGACCGCGCCAGCCCCGAGTCCCTTTATCACGTAGTCGGTGTTGATGGCTCCGCCGCCCAGCGAAGCTCCGTAACCCGCCAGCGCGTACCCGAACGCGATCACGCTCAGCAATGAAAGAGTAGTTATGAATAATCTCATGAAGTTTTGTCTCCTGTTGTAATAAAATATACGAAAGTCTACACCGAAATTTAACTGAATAGACTTATCAAGCTCGAAAGGAGATTTTATCATGAGAAAAATTTTTGTGCGCGTGGCTGCGCTGATGTTCGTACTCGCCATGTGGGCTGTGCCGGCTCTCGCGGCAGGCGGATACGTTCGACCTCCCGTTGACCTCTCGCACCTCGCAAGCAATCCCCCGAATGAATCGCTAGGAAAGAATTTACTGAAAGCTAACGTCGGCGACGAACCCATACCGGCAACCTACGACCTCCGAAGCGTCGGCGGCAAGAGCTACATTACGAGCGTCAAAAATCAGTCGCCTTATGGAGCCTGCTGGACGTTCGCGACCATGGGCGCAATGGAGTCGAACACGTTGAAGCGCGGCGGCTCGGCGTTGGATCTGTCCGAACAGCATCTCGCTTGGTTCGCTTACAAGAACTCCGACAAGTCCAAAGCCTTCGGCAACGTTACAACAACTGACTTCACTAAGGTGATGGATATGGGCGGCAACGCTTTCTCACCTACGGCACTCTACGGGAGACTCGCCGGGCCTGTCCTTGAATCCGAGGTCGCGTACGGCGTGCAGCCCACGAAGTCGACCCCTGAGGAGTACACGCGGGCTTTGAGGCTCAGAGATGTTTATTACCTCACGTTCGTCAATCTCAACGTCAACCAAGATGAAGCTAACAGAAACATCGTCAAGCGGCGCATCATGGAGTCCGGAGCTGTATTCGTGAACTACAACGACGAACAGACGTATTACCAGCAGACCACGGCGGGCGGCACGTCATTCTATTACAACGGAAAAGACGCTACGGAAGTCGATCACGGCGTGCTGATCGCGGGCTGGGACGACAACTACTCAAAAGACAACTTCAAGACCAAACCCGCCAACAACGGCGCATGGCTCATCAAAAACTCTTGGGGCGACAAGTGGGACAACGGCACTGAGAACGTCGGAGACGAGGGCTATTTCTGGATGTCATACGAGCAGTGTCTCTATGACGGCTCGGCTTTCATCACCGAGGACGCTAACAGCGACATGAAAGTCTACTATTACGACGCTCTCGGCTGGACTGGCACAGCGACCGGCGCAATGTCGGCGAACGTCTTCAAGTGCGAGCGGGACGGCGAATATCTGACCGAGGTCGCATTCTTCACTCCCGACAACAATTTGACTTACGAAGTCAAAGTTTACACCGGCATGGTGGCAATGCCTTCGAGCAACCCCGTTAGCGGCAGCGCAGTCTCGCAGGCCTCCGGGACAATTCCATTCGCGGGCTATCACACCGTCGCCCTCGACACGCCTGTAGCTTTGACGGAGGGTCAATATTTCTCTGTCGTGCTGAAGCTCGGCGGCACTGATATCCCCATCGAAATCAAGAGCAGCAGCTCAGGCTCCTCGCCAAACGCCAAGATCGAGACAGGCAGCTTCATCTCAGTTAATGGCACGACGTGGCAGGCCGTGAATAACATGAACGCTTGCATAAAGGCTTTCACGCTCAAAGACAGCGCAGAGGACACGCCTCCGAAGATCACGAGTTCATATCCGCCCGACGCGGTCGTTAATGTCGAGTATTATTACAAGCTCAACGCCTCAGGCGCGAGACCTCTCACTTGGTCAAAGAGCGGCGAGCTTCCAAGCGGGCTGGAGTTCAACACGGCCACCGGCGAGATCACCGGGACAGCCACGGAGGCAACTCACGGGGGCAAAACTTTCTCGATCACCGTCACCAACGCGAACGGCAATGACTCGGCAAGCTACACCATGAACGTAATCGAGAAGCCGACGATCACATCTACGGAGTTCGAGGGCTACGTCGGACAGCCTTTCACGGAGAGCCTTGAACTTTCGGCGGGTACGGCATCGAGCTGGAAAGTTACGACCGGCAAGCTCCCGAACGGACTCAAGCTCGAAGAGTCTACCGGCGCGATCACGGGCAAACCTAAAGCCGCCAGGACTACAACAGTGCCGATAACAGCGTCAACTATCGCGGGTGATGTCAGCGGCAACGTGAAATTCCTCATCAATCCCAAGCCGACTAAGCCGAAGATTTCGACCTCAAAACTTCCTGACGGAGAGATCGGCAAGGAATATTCGGGAAAGATTTCTTTCTCGGGTACTGAGCCTGTCACGCTGACCATCGAGGGCGAACCGAACGGCCTGACTCTCGACAGCGAGACGGGAGCTTTGACCGGGACTCCGACAGCGGCGGGGACTTTCGAGATGCACGTTACAGCCTCGAACATCTTCACGGAGCTGAACGACACCGAGGTAACCAAGAAAGTCAAGCTCACGATCAAGGCCAACGCTCCGGCAATCACTGAGCCGTCAGGGCTTCCGATCGCTGTGGCTGGCGACGCATACGCGGGTTACTCGTTCGACTGCACGGGCACCGAGCCTATAACGTGGTCAGCTTCCGGGCTTCCAAAGGGAATGACCCTCAGCGCGTCGGGCGACCTCGCGGGGACTCCGACCAAACCCGGGAATTTCAATATCACT
>JAFSJO010000035.1 GCA_017449415.1 Synergistaceae bacterium | reverse complement strand
CGCAGCCTCCTCAAACGGAAATTTTCTTCATTCTATCACGCCCCCCTCCCCACCCACCCACCCTCGGGGGGCGTGTATGCTATCATTAAGGACAAAATTTTTTGAAAGGAGAAATTCACATATCCATGGCCTATTATTACAACGACCCCTCACACACGTTCTCCGAGTACCTCCTGATCCCCACGTACTCATCAGAAAATTGCGTGCCCTCAAACGTCAGCCTGACGACTCCGCTTTGTAAGTTCAGAAAAGGCGAGCAGCCTCCGCTCTCGATAAATATCCCGCTGATCTCCGCGTGTATGCAGTCCGTGTCCGATGACAGCATGGCGATAGCTCTGGCGCGTGAGGGCGGAATATCCTTCATCTATTGCTCGCAGCCAATCGAGAAGCAAGCCGCCATGATCGAGAAGGTCAAACGATACAAGGCCGGCTTCGTCGCCAATGACAGTGCCATCAGCCCCGAGCAGACTCTCAAGGATATCCTTGCGCTCAAAGAGCAGACCGGCCACACCACCGTAGCTGTTACTCACGATGGAAGCCTCACGGGCAAACTGCTGGGCATCGTAACGAGCCGGGACTACCGCGTCAGCCGCTCCAACCTCGACGACAAAGTCCGCGACTTCATGACCCCGATAGACAAAGTCATCTCCGCGGGCGAGGGCCTCAGCCTCAGCGAAGCTAATGATATTCTGTGGGAGCATAAGCTGAACTCGCTCCCAATAGTCGATAAAGATGGCAACATGGTGGCGTTCGTGTTCCGAAAAGATTACGACATGCACAAAGAGAACCCGCTCGAACTGCTCGACAGCCGCAAGCGTTACATGACCGGAGCCGGTATCAACACCCGCGACTACGAACAGAGAGTCCCTGCCTTGCTCGAAGCTGGCGCAGACGTGCTGTGCATCGACAGCTCGGAAGGCTTCACCGAATGGCAGAGACGAACCCTCCAATGGATCCGAAAGAACTACGGCGATGAGGTCAAAGTTGGCGGCGGGAATGTCGTTGACGCTGATGGCTTTCGATTTTTGGCTGAGGCCGGGGCTGACTTCGTGAAGATCGGCATCGGCGGCGGCTCGATCTGTATCACTCGCGAGGCCAAGGGCATAGGGCGCGGACAGGCTACGGCGGTCATCGAGGTGGCACAGGCACGCGACGAATATTTCAAAGAGACCGGGATTTACATTCCGATATGCTCCGACGGCGGTATCGTCATGGATTATCACATAACGCTCGCGCTGGCCATGGGTGCGGATTTCTGCATGTTGGGGAGATACTTCGCACGCTTCGACGAAAGCCCGACCAACCGCGTCATGGTCAACGGCAATTACGTCAAAGAATATTGGGGCGAAGGCTCATCACGCGCTCGGAACTGGCAACGCTACGACAGCGGCGACTCTTCACAGTCGAAGCTCTCTTTCGAGGAGGGAGTCGACAGCTACGTACCATACGCCGGGAGCTTGCGAGACAATGTCAACGAGACTCTCAGCAAGATTAAATCAACATTCTGCAACTGCGGAGCTTTGAACCTTGCGGAGATGCGCGAGAAAGCCAAGCTGACGCTGGTGTCGCCGGTTACGCTCATGGAGGGCGGAGCCCACGATGTCATCACCAAGGAAGCAGCAAGACGAGCAAAATGATTTCAGTTAGGAGTTAGGAGTGAAAAGACAAAAATTTTCACCGCGACGAAATCCAAATAATGAAAGGACTTGAGATTTGAGTGATTGAGCTTGAACACGTAGTGAAAAATTTTCACGCTGATAAGAACAACGCGATCCACGCCGTCAATGACGTGTCATTAACGATCAACGACGGCGATATCTTCGGGATCATAGGCTTCTCGGGCGCAGGCAAGTCGACCCTCGTGCGCTGTATAAATCTTCTCGAACGTCCGGACTCCGGCAGCGTCAGGATCAACGGCGTCGAGATGACGAAGCTGAAGCCCCGCGAGCTTTACAAGGCTCGAACCAAGATCGGAATGATCTTTCAACAGTTCAACCTGATGCCCTCGCGAACTGTCTTTCAGAATGTCGCGTATCCCCTCAAAGACATGACCAAAGACGAGATTAAAAGCAAAGTTCGAGAGTTGCTGGCTCTTGTTGAGATCGGCGAGAAAGAGAACGCTTATCCCTCGGAGCTTTCGGGAGGTCAGAAGCAGCGTGTCGCTATCGCTAGAGCCTTGGCGAATGACCCGGACATTCTGCTCTGTGATGAGGCGACCAGCGCGTTAGACCCACAGACCACCGGCGCGATCCTACAGCTATTGAAAGACCTCAACAAGAAACTTGGCCTCACGATCGTCGTGATCACTCACGAGATGGAAGTCGTGAAGAATATCTGTCGCAAAGCCGCCGTAATGGACGCGGGGAAGATCATCGAGAGCGGCGACGTGTTCACGATATTCTCGGATCCTCAGCACCCCGTTACGCGCAACTTCGTTCGGACGACTTCAAACCTCTCCAAGATAGAGACCCTCATCAAGGACGACTCCCCGATGGTTCAGCTGAAGCCCGGCGAGTTGATGGCTCGGCTTGTCTACATTCGTGCTGACGTGTCGGAGCCTCTCATCTCGTATGCGTCGCGTGAGTTCGACATTGAGATTAATATAATCCTCGCTGACGTTGAGATCGTGGCGGGAGCTATGGTCGGCGGGACTGTCGTGATCTTCAACGGACCTCGCGAGCGGATCAATCGCGCAATCGAATATTACAGAAGCAAAGATATCAGAGTGGAGGTTATCAAAGATGCCGGAGCTTAACGTTATACTCCCCAACCTCATGAAGCGGCTGCCGGAGTTTTGGAAAGCCTGCGGAGATACGCTCTTAATGGAAGCGTGGGCGGGCGGGATTGTGTTTGTGTTTGGTCTGATCTTCGGGATCATTCTGACGGTCACGAAGCCCGGCGGCATAATGGAGAACAGGCCGATATATCAGGTACTCGACAAGATCATAAATTTATTCCGTTCAATTCCTTTCATTATATTATTGACCGCGTTGATGCCGCTGTCGCGTTGGATCATGGGGACGGCGATTTATGTTCGAGGCGTCATCGTTCCGCTTGTGTTCGGAGCGACGCCGTTCTTCTCGCGTCAGGTTGAGAGTGCTCTTGCTCAGACTGACAAGGGACTAATCGAAGCTGCGCTGTCGATGGGCTCGAGTCCTTTTGAAGTTATCTTCCGTGTGTATCTTCGCGAGAGCCTTGCTCCCATAATCCGCGCCATAACCATAACGATAATAAGCTTGCTCGGCTTGACGGCGATGGCTGGAGCTGTCGGGGCTGGAGGACTCGGGGACTTCGCGATCCGTTACGGACATGACCGAAACATGATTGACATTACGTGGGTCGTGGTGTCTGTGCTGGTTATCGGTGTCAGCGTGGTGCAGTGGCTCGGGGAGATGCTCGCGAGGAAGAACACGCACTAACATGAATTACTGGACGCGACAAAGTATTGAATTTGCTCAACAGCGAAATTATTTGGACGAGCTTTTCAAAGTTTATCCAGTAAATCCGAATTTACGCAGGGAGCTTTCGCAAACGCAAATTGATAAGATAACACAGGCTTTTAATGCTCGCGATAATGTTTTGCTGGTTGAAACTCTGTTGAGTTCGGATTTATTTCCGTTAAAAGATTCTTATGTCCCCTTTTTGCGTCATGACAGCGGAGCTATATCGCGCAATCCTCAAACTGTAAATCGCATTGCTGGCAATCTCTATCAGATCGGTTTGAACGCTATCATCGAAAACTGTACGGCTCCAAAAGAAGCAAACAGACAAATGGGGCCGCTGTTCAAACACTGGATCAGCAAAAATGTAATCGGCGTTCAGATGTTTCACAACCCCGAGGAGTTTTTGAATTGCAAGGAAAATTGTCTTCTCAATTCCTCAGACAGCGTTATGCAGGACTTCGCGCGAAAATTTTTAGGTTTCAGACGCAACAAGGGGGCAGTAATAAAATTGTATAGGCATCTCGAGTCCAACGAACGCGATTATATATTTTCCGCGCTCGTGCTACGAGAGTTTCTCTATTCTCTATGAAAAATGCTGCGTCTCAACTTCAATAACAAGTCGCTGCCTTATGACGTGTTACGTAAAGCGTCGCTGTTGGCTTCAAAGCTAAACGTAGAACTTCCAGGCGCGGAAAATTACCTATTCAGATCCGAAAATTTCACGGCTCTGGCGGTTCTGTTGAAGCGTTATCGTGGGAAGATAGATTTAGTCTACATTGACCCGCCGTTCAACACCATGCAGGACTTTTTCATCTCTGACGGACGTGCAAATTCAATCAGCAAAGCCACGGACAGAAAAGCCTATGCTGACAAAATGCGCTCGAAAATTTTCTGTCCTTTATGTGGGAGCGTCTTATCATCCTTCGCGAGCTTCTCTCGGAGCGCGGGTCTCTGTATCTTCACATTGACTGCAAAACTGGACACTATATAAAAGTAATCCTCGATGAAATTTTCGGAGCCGAAAACTTCAAGAACGACATCGCCAGAATTAAATCCAATCCCAAAAATTTTCATCGCAAAGCGTGGGGCAACGAAAAGGATATGATTCTGTTTTACGCAAAAAATTTCAGAGAAAACATATGGAACGATGTGAAAACCTCTCTCGGCGATGAAGAGATTGCCACGAGATTTCCAAAGCTCGACGCTGACGGCCGACGCTACACGACAATCCCGCTTCATGCTCCCGGCGAGACGAAGGACGGCGCAACAGGCCAAGCATGGCGCGGTATCCCAACACCTAGCGGCCGACATTGGCGCACTGATCCGGCTGAGTTCGATCGGCTCGACGCGGAAGGGAAAATAGAATGGTCGTCCAACGGCAACCCGCGTATAAAGAAATACGCTGACGAACATAGCGGCAAAAAAATTCAGGATATCTGGACGTTTAAGGATCCTCAAAACCCGGTCTATCCCACGGAAAAAAATCACGATATGCTGAAGCTGATCATCTCGCAATCTTCCTTGGAAGACAGCATTGTCCTCGACTGTTTCGCGGGCAGCGGCGCGAGCCTCTTATGTGCGCGTGAACTCGGAAGAAAATGGATCGGCATCGACAGCTCCGACGAAGCTATCAGTGTCATACGCAAAAACATGCCGGGCGAATATGCGTTTGTGAGTTTGCTTTGAGACAAAATTTTTTGCCTCTTCCAACATCGAGCTTCGAAAAATCTCGCAGATTTATTTTTTGCGATAGCGTCGTGGCGAGTTGCGATGTCTGAAAAGTTTTTGAGTTTTTGTAGTTGCAAAGGTAGTTGAAAAAAACAGCTCTCTTCATTCACGAAAGCTGTTCGAGAAGTATTATATCACAAAGTCTCCAAACTGTCATAACAATTCGAGCCTATGATATAATCTCTCGTTAATTTAAGTTTGAAGGGAGTTTTGTTCAATGACAAAAAAATTTTTGCTCGCGTTGGCTTTGGTGCTTGCGCTTGCGCTGTCTGCGTCGGCTGATGTAACCGTGAGGCTCGGAGTTACCGGCAGCGTCTACGATGAGATGTGGCAGCCCGTCAAAGAGATGCTCGCGAAGCAGGGGATCGACCTCGAAGTCATTCAGTTCACCGACTACGTAACCCCCAACAGGGCACTCGCTGACGGAGATATTGACCTCAACGGCTTCCAGCACAGAATCTATCTCAATGACGAGATCGAGAGCCGCGGCTACAAGATCACGAACATTGCAAACACTTTCGTCGTTCCGCTCAACCTGTACTCGATCAAGATCAAGACGCTTGACGAGATCAAAGACGGCGACGTTATCGCGATCCCCAACGACCCCACCAACGGCGGACGCGCTATCAAAGTTCTCGCGACTTCGGGACTTATCACGCTCAAAGACGGCGCAGGCTTCAACCCCACGAAAGAGGACATAGCCTCCTACAGCAAAAAGATCACAATACAGGAACTCGCTGCCAACACGATCCCGTCAGCTCTTCCCGATATCGCCGCCGGAGTCATCAACGACACCTACGCTCTCGACTATGGACTGAAAGCAAGCGACGCTGTCTACGCTGATCAGGCTCGTGAGCAGGAATACTGGAACCTCATCGCCGCACGCACAAGCGACCTTGAAGACCCCGCGAAGCTCGACACTTACATGAAGATCGTCAACGCCTACCAGAGCGAAGAGATGAAGGCTCACCTTGCGGAGCTTTACGGCGGATTCTTCAGGCCGGTCGGCTGGGACGAAGGTTTATTAACTCCGTTCATCAAGAAGTAAGACATTGAAATCCTAACTCCTCACCTCAAAACTTACCACGGAGAGAAAATATTGGCTCAAAAGGACAGACTCGAACATATAAAGCAGGTCATTCAGCTTGAAAAAAAAATTTCAGTCGCTGAGTTAAGCACCGACTTCAAAGTTACACCCGAGACCATTCGGCGCGACCTTGCGAGGCTCGAGGCCGACGGCATCGTTACGAGGACTTACGGCGGAGCTGTCTTGAACGAAGCCCGCGTGATCGAGAACAGCAGCTTCCTCCTGCGTGCCAGCCACCACAGACAAGAGAAAAAAATCATTGCCGACCTCGTGCGCGGTCTCGTCCCGAAACGCGGGGTCATTGCCGCCGATGCCAGCAGCACCGTCGTGGAGGCCGTCAGCTTCCTCTCCAACGAACCCAACATCACGATACTCACAAACTCGACGCAGATTATCAATGAGTTCAGCGACTCGTCATTCCGGATCGTCTCGACCGGCGGCACCGTCAACAAAAGCACGTTCTCAATGCAGGGCAGCATCGTCCGCAACGTCTTGAAGAGTTTGTATGTCGATGTCGTGTTGCTGAGCTGCAAGGCTCTGAACCTCGCGGGCGGGATCTTCGACTCCAATGAGGACGAAGCCGAGATTAAAAAATTAATGGTCGAGCGCGGACAGAAAATTATTTTGCTCGCGGATCACTCGAAGTTCGATAAGGTCGCTTTCGTGAAGCTCCTTGACTTTGAACGGCTCGACATGCTCGTTACAGATCGCGAACCCTCGCAAGATTGGAAAGACACCCTCAAAGATAAAAAAGTTTCGCTGGTTTGGTGAACTACCGCCACTTGTAGAAGTGGCGGCTTCCTAATTCATCGAGGCTGCGCTCCACTCTTGCTGGCTGAAGTCGTCTTACGTCCTCTCCAAAGGCGTTACTTCCCGTAGTCCCTACGGTAGTTGCCACTAATCTTTTACCTTCTTCTCGAAGATTTATTGCTGCATTTATATCTCTGTCATGTTCGGTTCCGCATGACGGACATTTCCATTTTCTCACAGATAAGTCTCTAACTTCCGAATTTTTATATCCGCATGAGCTACAAAGCTGACTCGATGCAAACCACTTGTCTAACATAATCAGCTTTTTGCCACGAAAATATAACTTATAATCCAGCATTTCTCGAAATTTTCCGAAACTGTTATCTGCGACTGACTTTCCGAATTTCAATGTCCTGCCCATCGTCCGCATGTTCAGCGTCTCTATGCACACAGCGTCATAGTCCTCGGTCAGCCTGTATGATTTTTTGTGCAGAAAGTCTAATCGCTGATTTGTAATTTTTTCATATACGAGACACATTTTCAGCCTCATTCGCTCTCGGTTATTGCCGTCCCGTTTACGTCTCGAATGCCAGCGACATACCCGAGTCAACTTCCGTTCACTCTTTCGCAAAAACCTCGGATAGTTTGCTCTTTCGCCTTCGGACGTTACATACAAGTCGTGCATTGAGAAATCCAGACCTATAAACTTTCTCAGCTCTACTTCGGGCACTTGGTTTTCGTATTCCGTAAGTATGCTCACATAATATTTATTCGTCGGCGTTCTCTCGATTGTAACACTCTTAATTTTTCCGATAATTTCGCGGTGCTGAACTATCTTCACTAATCCTACTTTCGGAAGTCTCAGCTTCTCATTCTCGATACGAACGCTCCCGTGCTGATTGTTCGTTGTGTAACGCGCTCGGCTCGTCTTCTTACTCTTGAATTTGGGGAAGCCCGAACGTTTCTGACTGAAAAAATTTTTATACGCTGACTGGAGATTTAGCTGGGCATTGGCAAGAGCCAGACTGTCAACTTCCCTTAGCCACTCAAACTCCGACTTATACTGCGCCGGTGTCGTCTGAAGCATTTTGCCAGTCTGCCTATAGTGCGCAATCTTGTCCGCTAACATTCGATTATATATGAATCTCACGCAACCGAACGTCTTCGCAAAAATCACGCACTGTTCTTTGTTCGGATAGATACGAAATTTATACGCCTTGTTCATGATGAGACAAATTCTATCATTTACTCCTTAGGACATAAAGCGCAATTCATCTCCCACTTGTAGAAGTGGGAGACTTCTTGCGTTTAATGTTAAAATTTTTTCGTTTGTGTTGACCCCCTCGCCACTTCGTGGCTCTCCCCCCCCTTGAAAGGGGGCGCAGGAAATCCCGTTGTTGTCGAAATTTTCCATGCCTCCCCTTTTAAGGGGAGGTGTCAGCCGCAAGGCTGACGGAAGGGTCTACTCCACCGACGAAAAAATCCATTGCAAAATTTTTTCAGACTGATGATATAATTCATTTCGCAAAACTAGCAAAAAGTGCAGAAAGAAAGGTTGCAATTTCTATGAACCGGTGTATAATGCGAACAGCGAACAGCGAACAGCGAACAGCGAACAGCGACTTGCTGCCTGCGTTTCGTGACTATCTACGTTTACCCCAGAAACTTGAATTATATCACGAGAAGAATTTTCTTACCAGTATCGCTTTAGCTTTCCTATTTTCATTCTTAATGTTCTCGTCGGCTCACGGTGCCGCGGTAGGTGCGCCGGGTGTGGGTATTCGAGCACCCTCGGAGGGTTATGCCCCACAGATCGACGAGCAGACCCTGCAAGGTCTCAACGAGAACGAGATCAACAAATATTTCAATGAAATTTTTGACTCCGGCAAGCTTGACCGCAGCACGGTTACGAGTTTGTTCAGGCGGCTGCCGCGTTATGGAATGTCTCTCTTCCGTCAGCCCTCGTCGACTTCCGCGCCACAGCAAACTCTCCAAGTCGCCCGCGACTATCGCATCAACGTCGGCGATGAGATGACGCTGAGCATACGGGGGATCCCTCGTGAGGTTAATTACAGCTTCGTTGTTCGTCGCGACGGTACAGCGAGGATCCCGAGGAGCGGCACCATTAGGCTCGTCGGCTACACGTTCGAGGAGGTCGAGAGGCTTCTGGAGCGCCAGCTGAGCAAATATTACGTCGGATATCAAATGAGCCTTTCAATGGGGCGACCCGTCTATTTTACGGGCGAGGCACACACGCCGGGAGCTTACGCGATCTCATCATTCTCGACGTTCATAGACGTTCTGCAGATGTCGGGCGGGCCGAACGCTAACGGAACATTGCGGCGTATCGAACTCAAACGAGGCAGAAAGACCATCGCCAACTTCGACACCTACGCGGTGCTCATGCCGGGCAACAAGCCTCAGGATATCAGATTGCAGCCCGGGGACGTTATAGACATTCCGCAGGTCGGTGAGCTGATTGGGATCGCAGGCGAAATTCGTAATCCTGGAGTTTACGAGCTGAACGACGAGACGCGACTCGAGGACTTGATCTACATTGCTTGCGGCCTTAATGCGCGGACGTTCGCCGGGAGGATCCAGTACTTCAAGGCCACAGATAACACGTACGCTAACGCGGTCGAGGGGACATTAGCCGACTTCCAACACACGGAGCTTCACGACGGAGATATATTGAGGCTCTACCCGCTCTCCAATTACTCGGCCTCGATATCGATCACGGGACCTTTGGTCAAGCCGGGGACATACGCGATCACGCCCGGCCACACAAGGATAGACGAGATAATACAACGCGGCGGCGGTTTGCTCAGCACAGCTTCCAACAGAGCCATCGTCACGCGAGTAACGCCTTCGCTCAAAGGCCCGGTCAACGAACGTTTTAATGTCGATTTGGAGCGAGCAATGGAGGGCGACCCGGAGGACAACATGACGCTCGAGGCCAACGACAAGATCACGATCATGACACGATCATGGTAATCCCTGAGTGTCTTTGAAAACCGCGACACACAAGACTGCTGCAACCGTCGGTGTGTTCACGAGGTATTAAACACAGCCAGAAATTTCCTTTCTAGGTATGTCGAAGCTTCGGCTTCGAGGTAGAATCGCTAATCCCTGTCGTTTTCGGCGGGGATATTTTTATGGATTAAAATTTTTTCGGATCGATGATATAATTCGTTTCGCAAAACTAGCAAAAAGTGCAGAAAGAAAGGTTGCAATTTCTATGAACCCGTGTATAATGCGAACAGCGAACAGCGAACAGCGAACAGCGGCTTGCTGTCTGTGTTTCGTGACCGTCCACACTTAACTCACAAACTTGGATTATATCACGAGAAAAATTTTCTTACCAGTATCGCGTTAGCTTTCCTATTTTCATTCTTAATGTTCTCGTCGGCTCATGGTGCCGCGGTGGGTGCGCCGGGCGTGGACGTTCAAGCACCATCGGGAGGTCAAGGCTATCAAGCTGGCTCAATGCCTGAGGCTGTAACCCCGGGTACGGGCTTCCAAGGTCAGAATGTTCAGTCTGAGGTCGACATCGACGGCTACGACTCGCAATTTGATGAGCAGACCCCGCAGGACTTCAACGAGTCCACGAACCTCAACGAGAACCAAGCAGAGAACAACGACATCACCAACGACGAACTCTCGGACGCGGAGACACCTCTCACCGAGAACGAGATCAACGAATATTTCGATGAAATTCTGGACTCTGGCAGGCTTGGCCGCAGTACGATCGCGCATTTGTTCAGGCGGTTGCCGCGCTATGGAATGTCATTCTTCCGTCGGCCATCGTCGACCTACGCGCCACAGCAGACTCTCCCGGTAGCTCGCGATTATCGTATCAACGTCGGTGATCAGATGACGCTGAGTATTTGGGGGATCCCTCAGGAGGGCAATTACAGTTTCGTCGTTCGTCGCGACGGGACAGCGAGGCTTCCACGGATCGGCACGATAAGGCTCGTCGGCTATACATTCGAGGAGGTCGAGAGGCTTCTTGATCGCCAGTTGAGCAAATATTACGTCGGCTATCAAATGCACCTGTCGATGGGTCGGCTGAGTTCTATTATGGTCTACGTTACGGGCAACGTACGCAGGCCGGGAGCTTATACGATCTCGTCATTCTCGACGCTCGTCAATGCTCTGCTTGTGTCGGGAGGGCCGAACGCTAACGGAACATTGCGGCGGATCGAGCTTAAGCGCGGAGGTCATACGGTCGCGGTGTTCGACATGTACGCGATGCTCATGCGCGGCGATAAATCTCAGGACGTGAGGCTTCAAGCCGGAGACGTTATATACATTCCTCAGGTCGGTGAGCTTATCGGGATAGCCGGAGAAATTCAGAAGCCGGGAGTTTACGAGCTGAACGGCAAAACGAGGGTCGAAGACTTGCTGTACATCGCGGGCGGCCTCAACGCACGGACGTTCACGGGGAGGATTCAATATTTCAAGGTCGTGGATCACACATACGCGAGCGCGGTCGAGGGGACGTTAGCTGAGTTCCAACACGCGGAGCTTCATGACGGCGACATATTGAGGCTCTACCCGGTCTTCAATTACTCGACCTCGATATTAATCACGGGAGCTTTGTTCAATCCCGGACGCTACGCGATCACCCCCGGCCACACACGCATAGCCGACATCATCAAGCGCGGCGGAGGTCTGGTCAGCACAGCTTCCAACAGAGCCATCATCACGCGAGTAACTCCCTCGCTCGAAGGCCCGGTGAATGAACGTTTCACGATTGATTTACAGAAAGCGTTGGAGGGCGACCCGCAAAATAACCTCGCACTCGAAGCCAACGACAAGATCACTGTCATGGTGATCCCGG
This sequence comes from Synergistaceae bacterium, assembly GCA_017449415.1. GTDB lineage: Bacteria > Synergistota > Synergistia > Synergistales > Aminobacteriaceae > JAFUXM01. The sequence goes on along the minus strand of JAFSJO010000035.1, from coordinate 827 downwards.
AGTGGCAGGGTCAGCTCACTGTTACGATCACAGGCGAGGTGAAGTGTCCGGGGACTTATTATATGTTCCAGGGCGAGAGGATCTCGGACTTGATCGCTCGCGCGGAGGGCTTCACGTCGAAGGCGTTCCTTGATGGTGCTGTGTTCACTCGACCTAGCGTGGCGGCTCGACAGCGTGCGGCACTGTCTGACATGGCGGATCAAATGGAACTCGACCTGCTCGAAGCCACTCAGAACACGACGCAGGTAACGGGCGCGGAGCTTACTCGACGCAGGAGATTAATACAAAGGCTCCGAACGATTGATATCATGGGGCGCGTGGTCACGAAGATCGACACTCCCAAGAACATCATCGGCACTGAATGGGATTACGAGCTTGAGGACGGCGACCACCTCCGTATCCCGACGCGGCCTCTAACCGTCAACATCGTGGGGGCGGTGTACACGGCATCGTCCCAGACTTTCAACAGCAAGATGAGCATCAACGCCTACGTCAACGCGGCTGGCGGAGCGACGAAGACGGCTCACAAGCGAATGTTATATCTTATCAAGAGCGACGGACGCATCATAAAACTAACGAGAACAACGGCAATGATGACCAGCAAGCAATGGAAGGCACCTCCGGGATATTCCGCGAAAGTCGAGCCCGGCGACACCATCGTAGTGCCTGTGAAGTACACGGATCGTCAGAGTTTTGAGAACCTGCGCGACACGATCGACCTCATCTACAAGACTGCTGTAACAGTCGGCGTGTTCACGCGGTATTAAACACAGCCAGAAATTTCCTTTCTAGGTATGTCGAAGCTTCGGCTTCGAGGTAGAATCGCT
>JAFSJO010000034.1 GCA_017449415.1 Synergistaceae bacterium | reverse complement strand
CGCGGAAGCTCCGGCAACAGATCCTCGTCATCATTCTCAGACAGCGCGACCAAGATTTCCCCGCCGCCCATCGCGACGATATTATCCGAGTGTCCGGGATACAGCGACACCACCCGAAGCCCCTCGCCGAACGCCGACGAATTCATCAACACCAACATAAGCAACCCGAGAGCGAGGCTCTTAACCCCTAACTCCTCACTCCTCACTCCTAACTCAACACGCGCCACATTACATCATTCCTTTCGTTATTGTGATACGGGACGAACTCCGCGCCGTATAGCTCGCAAAGATTTTTCTCGTTGAGGCTTCCGCCGCTGAAGATAAGCTCGCCACCGCGAAGCGCGACATAGAAATCCGAGTACACGCTCGCAATGTTTATATCATGAACTGCGGCTATGATACTCCGACCCTCGTCGGCAAGTCTCCGCAACAGGCTGAACACCATCGCGGACCTATCCGGGTCAAGCGAAGCTGTTGGCTCGTCGAGCAAAATTATTTCCGTGTCTTGCGCAAGCGCGGCCGCTATGAAAGCTAACTGCCTCTCACCGTCGGAGAGCGTCATGATATCGCGGCTCATGAGGTGAGAGATACTCAGAAGCTCGGCGGCTCGTTCGACAAGCTCAAAGTCCCGCGCTGTCATTCGGCCAAACATTCCGAGGAAAGGCAGCCGCCCCATCGCTACGATCTCTCTGACGGTGAATGAGTACGACGGTCGAAATCTCTTGTCGCTCATGACGAAGCTCAAAGCTCGTGAAATTTTTTTGCGTGAGAACTTTCTGACCTCGCGACCTTGAAGCTCGACGCGCCCGGAATAACTTTCAAGCCCCGCCATGACCCTGAGCAGTGTCGTCTTCCCCGAGCCGTTCGCTCCGATCAGCGAGACCAAGCCCGAAGGTATCGAGAGCGAAAGATTTTTCAAGATGACTTTCTCGCCGCGCCTCAGTGATAACTCTTCGATGTTATATAATCTCTCCATGATTATTCCCATTATAAGACGCACTAACGAAACTCCTAACCCCTCACTCCTAACTCCTAACTTTTAACAAGAGAGGTGCTAAATGTGAAAAGGGCTAACCCCTTAGTAAAGACGCTCTGCAATCTCGATTTGATCATTGCGTCGGTGGCGTTGATAGTTCTGACCCTCGTTACGAGTGTCGGAGTCTTCAAACGCTACGTGATGCAGGATCCGATCCTGTGGCAGGAAGAAATCTCCGCGTTCTGTCAGGTCTGGATGATCTACATGGGCGCAAGCGTCGCATTCCGAACCGGAAGCCACGTAGCTATTGAGATGCTCATCGACGCGCTCCCGGAAAAGCTTCAAAAGTTCATGGGCTACGTGATTGATCTAATCGTCCTGTTCGTACTCGTGTTCTTGCTCGTGAAGTCTCAGGCTTACATTGCGCAGGTCTTCGGGCGAAGCGGCAGGCCGACCCCGATACTCAGGATCCCCTACACGTACATCTATGGCGTTGCGCCTTATGGCTGTGGGCTGATGATAGTGAGCTATTTCGTGTCGAAGTACGCGCCCGCGTTCGTGAAGTCGATCGAGATGCCGGAAAGCAAAGGTGAAGAAGAATGATTAACGCCTTGACATTGAGCATAATCGGAGCGATTGCGCTCGTAGCGTTGCTGAGAATGTTGAAACTCTCGTGGGTGTTCGCGATCCTCGCGGCTGTCGTGCTGCTCGTCGGCGTGAACATTCAGTGGGTCAAGCCCGCGCTCGAAGAGTTAGGCAAGGCCTGGGGCACGAATACCGTCTTGGGGATCTCGGCGGTCATGATGCTGGTGCTGCTGTTCCTCAAAGTCCCGGTGTTCATATCGGTGTTCGGAGGCTCGTTGATTTACTTCCTGTTCAACCCCGGCATCAATCAGATCATCTTCGGGCAGCGTTCAGTCATCGGCACAGAGAACCCGTCATTGCTCGCGATACCGTTCTTCGTCTGTGCCGGAACGTTCATGAACTACTCCGGCGTTACGAATCGAATAATGAACTTCTGCTCGGCAATCACCGGACGAATGCCCGGAGGCTTGGCGCAAGTCAACGTGCTGCTCTCGACGCTGATGGGCGGACTGTCAGGCTCGAACCTCGCGGACGCGGCCATGGAAGCTAAGATGCTCGTGCCGGAGATGGAGAAGCAGGGTTTCTCGAAAGAGTTCAGCTCCGTCGTAACTGCGGCCTCGGCAATGATAACGCCGTTAATCCCGCCGGGAATTGCTATGATCCTCTACGGCTGTATCGCTGACGTGTCGATCGGAAAGTTATTCATGTCGGGCATCACGGTCGGAGGCTCGCTGTGTATCGCGATGATGATCCTCGTACACTTCATATCGAAGAGACGCGGCTATCTCCCAATACGCAAGACGAAGCTGACGGGCAAAGAATTTTGGGGACACCTGCGCCCTGCGTTGCTGCCGTTGTGCTTGCCGATCATCATCATCGGAGGGATAAGGCTCGGGGTATTCACGGCCACGGAGGCGGGAGCTATAGCGATCATCTACGCGATCATTCTCGGCCTGCTCTACAGGGAGCTGACCATCAAAGGGATCATGCAGGCTTGCAAAGAGACAGTCTGCACGACGGGCGGCATCATGCTCATCGTGTCGGCGGCCTCGGTGTTCTCGTGGGTGCTGACGAAGGAGCGTATCCCGCAGCAGCTCACGGAGTTCATCGTGTCGATCTGTCCGAACAAATATGCGTTCCTGATCGCCGTCAACATTTTCGTTCTGATTGTTGGAATGTTCATTGAGGGCAACGCTACCATGATCGTACTCGTGCCGTTGCTTGCTCCGATTGCGAGGCAGTACGGGATCGATGAAATTCAGTTCGCGATGATCTACATCTTCAACAACGCGATCGGCGCACTGTCGCCTCCTATGGGGACGTTGATGTTCGTTACGTGTTCGGTTACGGGCTGCAAGACGAAGCCATTCATGAAAGAAGCAATCCCGTTCTACCTGTTGCTCGTGGCTCTATTGTTGCTCTTGACGTTCTGTCCGCCGGTTACGACCGCGATAGTGAAGCTGACCTACGGCGGCTAAAAATTAATTAGGGATTAGGAATTTTAACTCCTCACTCCTCACTCCTAACCCCTCACTAAAAATTATCCTCGCATGACCTCCAAAGCTCCGTTCCACATGTCGCGACCTGTCGTAACGACGCTCAAGTTAGCTTCGTAAGCTCGGCTCGCCACCAACATATCAGTCATCTCACGAACAAGATTAACGTTAGGATAAGCGACATAGCCGTCCTCGTTCGCGTCGGGGTGGTCGGGCTGGTAAGTCATTCGCGGCGCGGCGTTGTCCTCCGATATCCCGATTACTCTGACCCCGCCGATGTCATGATAGCCTCCGATCGTGTTGTCGAGCATCTCGGAGAAGACCGGCACTCTTCGCTTGTAGGGGCCGCCTGCCTTAGTCCGGGTCGTGTTGATGTTCGCGAGGTTGGAAGAGATTGTGTCCATCCAAAGCCTGTGAGCTGTCAATGAACTCCCGGCGATCTCCATGCTGTCAAAAATTTTCATTTCGGATCACCTCCCTGCTATTACGGATCTCAACATAGTGAGCTTGCTCGCGGCCACACGCATGAAGCCCGTGTACATCATTCGGGTCTCGGAGAGGACGGCCATCTCGCGCTCCGGGTCGACGTTGTTCAAGTCCAACCTGTAACGCTCGTCCATGATCTTAACGTCGGCGGCGTGAACGTCATCGACCTTCAAAGGGTGCGAGGGTATGTGCCCCTTGTCCGTTACTGTCATGTGGAGCTTCTTGTCCTGCTCCATTACCTCGCGCATTTGATCCTCGAACGAGACATTATGACGCGCATAGCCGGGCGTGTTCGCGTTCGCTATATTCTTTGTTACGGCTCTGAATCTCTGTGCGAGACACTCAGCCTCTTTGTCTATTACGTTCCATGTATAATCGCCAAGCATTTTTCTTTCTCACTCCCTGCTTCTATTACGTTCATTATACATTAGAATAGCAGCTCGCTCGGCTCTCGTTTGCCCGGCGTGAAGACCTTTATATTCACAAAGGAGGTTCGTCCCTCGCCATCGACCGCGCTGATGACATGCTCACCATCGGGGACAGCGTGAAAGAAAGTCTTATCCGGCAGAGACGAGCCGATATAATTCCCGTCAAGGTACCACCACACGCGATCCGCAGCTCCCTCGGATTTCATTGGGATCCGTCTCTCGTTGTCGAACGGCGCAGCGAAGTACGAAGCTCCTTGTATCGGCGACGCTATCGCGAGTTCGGGACGCGCACGCCTGAGGCTGAGATTGCTGTGTCGTATCTGTTCATTGAAGCCCGCTCGGAGGTTTACGACCGTCTGCCCCTCCTTTACGACGTGCATATCACACGGGAACGTCTTTGTTACGCCGTCGATCGCCCACTCCATTTTCAGCGACGGACACAGCGCAGTCGGAGGCTTGCCCGAGAGTGAACAGACCTTGCGGGAGATTAAATTTTCGGGCTGGTCGTACCACGATGACTTCGGCGATATTATGCGGAGGATCTTCACGGCCACCGGCGCACTAGCTCTAGCTCCGACAAGTCCGTTCCATGAAGTCCCGTCAGGATTGCCAGCCCACACTACGACGGTGTAATCAGGGGTCCACGCGCTCGCCCAAGCATCACGAAGCCCGTACGATGTCCCGGTCTTCAAAGCCATTCGCCACTGACGGCCAAGAGTCCCACGAGCAAACAGAGAAAGCTCACCGTTATAGCGCAACATGTCGCTGACGAGCCAACACGCCTCCGAGCTTACGAGCCTCTCCGACGGCTGGACGGTGTCATTCAGAAATCTCAGCGGCCTGTGAACTCCCAATGACGCGAGCGACGTGAAAGCTTCAAGCTCTTCGAGGACAGTTACATCACAGCCTCCGAGTATCAAGCTGTCGCCGTAATAGTTCGCGGGTTGCGTGAGGTGTCGAAGCCCGGCCTCGCGCATGAGGGACAGAATTTTATCCGGCCCCGCAGCTCTCAGCACCCTGACGGCAGGAGCGTTGAGACTCTCCGACAATGCCACACGTGCGCTGACTGCGCCTCTGTATTGAAGATCGAAGTTACGCGGAGCGCGTCCCGAGAACGCCATCGACGTATCCGCAAGCAATGTTGAAGGTGTCATGTCTCCCGCGTCGATCGCGCAAAGGTAAGCGAAAGGCTTCAGTGTCGACCCCGGAGACCGTGGCGAGCGTCCGCAGTCAACCCAATTAGAAGCGACGTTCTGGCGATAGTTGAAGCGTGCGTTGCCGACCCATGCGACTAAATCGGCGGTCTTGTTGTCGACAACCCCGGCGGCTAACGTTATGTCGCTCGGGAAATCGTTCAGTGAGGTGCGCAATATCCCTTCGAGCTTCGTCTGAGCTTCGAGGTTTAGCGTCGTTTGAAATTTTTGGGAGGGCGCGAGGTCAGGATTGGAACTCAATATCAACTCGGCGTAATGATAAGCTCGCTGAGGAAGTTCAAACTTTCGCCGGGGAAGTTCTTCGAGCTTTGCGCGTCGAGCTTCATCGTGGGTGAAAATTTTCTTGCGCTCCATCAGCTCGATGATATCGTCCCGTCGCTTACGAGCTGAACTTGGCCTGAGGTCGGGTCGGTAGAGCGTCGGGCTCTTCAACATTCCAATGAGCAGACAAGCTTCGCCGCGTGAGATCTGCGAGGCCGACTTTCCGAAATAGATCAGCGACGCAGCCTGAACGCCCCGGATATTGCCGCCGAAGGGTGCGAGGTTGAGATATGTCTCCAAGATCTCCGGCTTCGTCATTGAGAGTTCGAGCTTCACGGCCATGATGAACTCGCGAACTTTCGTTAGAGGCGTGCGCTTGCGTCCCTCACGTTCAGACACGGCCATGCGGACGACCTGACTCGTGATTGTCGATGCGCCGGAGACCACGCGACCCCGGAAGAGATCCAAAGCGACAGCTCGCGCCATCGCAATGAAATCGATCCCGAAGTGCCAATAAAATCTCCCGTCCTCAGCTCCAACCGCAACAGCCGGAAGCCACGTCCCCATATCTTCGAGCTTGATTGGGATCTGCCACTCCGAGTCCGGCGAAAGCCTCACGTGAAATAATTTTCCGTTCGCGTCGTAGAATGCCGTTGAGCCGTAGATGACTCTCACTCTGTCGGGGTTGATGTCGATCGCGAGGAACAGCACAGCCGCCGCCGTCAGAGCAAGAGCCGCCACAGTCAGGAATGTTTTCTTCACTCCTAACCCCTAACTCCTCACTCCTAACTGGATAATGTCAAGCGTGTAGCCCGCTATGTTGTTGCTGTGGTCGCCAATGCGTTCGAGGTTGCTGAGCAGCGTTATGAAGTTCACGCCTTTCTCGGGGTCGCACTCGCCGCGGTTGAGCCTGTCAATGTGAGCCTTGCGGTAGCGTCGCTCTTGGTTGTCGATCTTCCTCTCGATCTCGCGAATGACCTGCCACGCCTGCACAGCGTTCTCGTCGCGCATTGACTGTAATGACGTGTCGAGCGCAAGCCTCGTTGTGTCGAACATGTCCTTGAACTCATCGACAGCTTCAACAGACAGATAATTATCCATAACATCGCAACGCTCTATGAGGTTCTCGGCCCGGTCGCCGATACGTTCGAGATCCAGCGAAGCGTTGACGTAACACCCCAAGACCGTCGAAACTTCATCGGAGACTCCGCGCTGCCATATCTCAGAAGCGTATTCGGAGATAGCTCGCGTGATCTTGTTGACGCTCTCTTCGCAGTTGTCGAACCTCTTGCGGCGTTCGTCGAGCTTCGAAGCGTCGTACGTGAAGAAAGTTTCGCTGATGATGTCGAACTGAGTCTGAACGATCCTCCCCATGTGCATCAGCTCATCTTTGACGGCCTCGACGGCGGACGCGCTCGAGATCGAAATCAGATTGTGATCGAGATACATAACGTCCTCGGCTTTGTCCTCCGGCCTCAGCGGGATCATCGTCGAGATCAGCTTCGCGAGCAGCGGGACGAACGGGAAAAAGATTACAGTGTTGAGAATGTTGAATATCGTGTGAGCGTTGGCGATCTGTCTTCCAATGTCGGGACTGCTCCAAATGATTATCTCCCTGTAGATTGGGAACGCGAGGAGGAAGATAACCGTTCCTATTAAGTTGAACAGCACGTGAGCCGCCGCAGCCTGCTTGGCCGGACGAGTTGCTCCCATTGCCACGACGATAGCCGTCAGAGTCGTTCCGATGTTATCGCCGAGGATTATCGGGACAGCCGCGTCAAGCCCGATAAGCCCGTTGGAGTTCGCCGCGATCGCCATGACGAGACCGATCGTAGCCGCGCTCGACTGTATCAGGATCGTGAGGATCATGCCGGTGAGAACTCCCGTGAGCGGGTTGTGGCTCAACATCATGATAATGTCCGTGTGCTGCGAGATGATCCCGACGACTTCCTTTGAAGCCATCGTCTGCATACCGAGGAACAGAAGACCAAGCCCAATGATGCCGCTCGCGAGGTAGGAAAGCTGCTTCTTGTTCTTGGCGAAGATCGACATGATCATGCCCAACGCCACCAACGGCAGAGCGAACGCCTCGATCTTGAACGCGATTATCTGAGCGGTTACGGTCGTTCCGATGTTCGCGCCCATGATGATCCCGATAGCTTGGTTGAGGTTCAGCAGTCCCGTGTTCACGAAGCTGACTGTCATGACGGTGGTGCCGGTGCTTGATTGAATGAGAACGGTTACGAGTATTCCAACGAAGATTCCACGGAGCGGGGTCTTGGTGAGTGTGCCAATGAGCTTTCGCATCTTGTCGCCCGCGATGAACTGAAGAGCTTCGCTCATGAGCTTTATTCCGTAGAGGAAGAGGGCAACGCCGCCTGCGATGTTCAAGAACGTATAAATCTGCAAAATCTTTTCTCCTGTTCAATTTATTTTTGTTGCTGAAATTGTATTATAATCGCGGAGTTTTCACAAAGGAGGGAACCATCATCGTCAAAAAATTTCAAACTTTAGTCTTCTTATTGTTCATATCTTTGTGGGGCGTGCTGTCGCTCGGAGGTTCAGCGGCTCATTTCGTCAAGAGCGTCTTCCTTCGTGTCGATCGTTGGAACGCCGCCGCCGTGTATCCGTTCGAGTCTCCCAAGAGCCGGGGCGCGAGAAGTTCGTTAGCTCTCGAGGTCATCTCGCGGGTCATTGAGAAAGCCGACAACGCCGCCACGACTTACAACCCTCTCTATCAAGACATCTCGATCGCGAAAAAATTCCTCGACAGACATCTCTACGGCTACGACATGACGACCTCAATATCCGGGACAGGCAAGAGCGAGCTTGTCGTGAAGCACGAGTCCGGCCTCCTGTCGTACCTCATCACCGACAAGGACATCTCCGACCCGCTGCGGAAGTGTGAGGAGTTCGCGCAGTGGCTCGAAGCCGAGGGAGTTCATAATCGCCTCGCGTTCGTTCCGCCATTCAAGACCGGGCCGATGGCCTCGTCATACATGGGAGTGTACACCGACGACGCGCGGAAAATCTTTGCGAAGATCTCCGGGCTTCGTGAACGAGGTTGGGAGGTTGTTCACTTCACGGATTACGCTGACGCTCACGGGCTGACTGAGAGCAAGCTATTCTTTCGGACAGATCACCACTGGCTGCCAATGTCGGGACTGAAAGGCTGCGCCCTCGTATCGGAGTGGCTGAACTCCAAAGGCTTCGAGGTTGACGCGAGCATCTTCGACATCTCCAACTACGACGTAACGTACTGGGACGCGCCGATGTTCGGGAGCCAAGGTCGAAAGGTTACGCAGGTTTACGCCGAGCCTGAACGGTTGCCGATCGTTGCGCCGCGATACGAGACGGATCTCACGGTCTTCAACTCGAAGATCAAAGCCACGACCGCCGGGGACATCCAAGCGACGCTGTTCAACTACGACACCTTCAAAGAGAAGAATTTGTACAAGGCTTCGTATTACAGCTTCTACTATTACGGGAGCAACCCGCTCTTCCAAATTCACAACAACCAACGACACGACGGCAAGCGAATTTTGGTGATTAAGGAGTCGCAAGCCAACGTTATGATCCCTTACATGTGCAACATGGCCGAATACGTCGATGTGATTGACCTTCGACACTTCAACGGCAGTCTCCGAGCTTTCATCAAGGCCAACAAGCCCGACTGCGTGATCCTCGTCTATGGCGCGAGCGGCTTCAGCGGCTACGACCCCGAGAAGTTCGCAATGTCCCGGTTATTCGATCCATTCTATTTCGAGTGAGGAGAAAGAAATGATTTTTTCCAACGCTATATTCCTATTCATGTTCCTGCCGACGGTGCTGGGAGTGTATTACCTGCCGTTGACGCTGCGAACGAAAAATATTTGGCTGCTGGTGGCTTCGCTGGTCTTCTATGCGTGGGGCGAGCCTCTCTATGTCTTCCTGATGATCGTCAGCATCGCCGTCAATCACTTTCTCGCGCTCGCGATTGATGCCCCGAAGACCCGCAAGGCCAAGAACGTCGTAACTTGCGCGTGTGTCTTCAACCTCGGAATTTTGTTCGTCGTGAAGTACCTCCCGTGGGTCATGGAGTTGTTCGACGTAAATTTTTCTACGCTCTTGGGGGGGGTAACGGTCTAAGACTCCCAATCGGAATTTCGTTTTACACTTTTCAGTCGTTATCCTACCTCATCGACGTATACAGGGGCAAGAGCGAAGCTCAAAACAGCATCATCAACACGGGATTATATATTTCGTTCTTCCCTCAGCTCGTTGCGGGGCCAATCGTACGTTACGACACCATAGCGACACAGCTCACGAGCCGCGAACATTCTTTCAAAAAATTCTCGGACGGAGTTGAACGCTTCTGCATCGGCTTAGCGAAAAAAGTTTTGGTGGCGGATCAGGTCATGCAGCTCGCGAACCTCGCGTTCTCACAACACGGCTCTGACCTCTCGGCGGCTTTGGCGTGGGGCGGAATGGTCGCCTACACGATCCAGGTCTACTTCGACTTCTCAGGTTACTCGGACATGGCCATAGGCTTGGGCAAGATGTTCGGCTTCGAGTTCCGCGAGAATTTCAATTATCCCTACATATCGAGATCAATCTCCGAATATTGGCGGCGTTGGCATATATCGCTCGGCGAATGGTTCCGGGACTATCTCTATTACCCGCTGTCGCTCGGCTTCGCCGTCAAGGTTCGCAGACGGATCTCGCCATACTTCAGCAAGCAGACTTCGCTCGCGATAGCTAACGGCCTCGTGCTGTTCATCGTGTGGCTGGCTACAGGGCTGTGGCACGGAGCTAACATGACGTTCGTAGTGTGGGGGCTGAGCCAGTTCGCTTTCATCTTCTACGAGCAGCACCGCAAGCCGCGCAAAGAGACTTTCATGTCGTTCGTGAAGACGTTCGCCGTCGTCATGGTCGTGAAAGTCATCTCGCGCTCCGACACTCTCACCTACGCTCTCGACTTCTACAGGTCAATGCTCGGCCTCAACTCCAACCCGGCGATCGACAACGTGGCGGCGTATTGGCTGGGTCAGTACAAGATCGCTATGATGCTCGGCTTCGTGTTCATGTTCCCGACCGTCGAGAAGCTCAATGACCTCGCGAGGGGATCGAAGCTCTCCGGCGCGTGGGAGATCTTCAAGGCCGCGGCAATGGTGGCTCTGTTCGTCATGTCGGCTGTCTACGCGATAGGCGGCAACTACAACCCGTTCATATATTTCGATTTTTAAGGAGGAACTTTCGATGAAAGAAAAAATTTTGAAACTTCTCAGCGAGACGATGCCAAACATCAACTTCACAGCCTCGAACTCTCTCGTTGACGATGGGATATTGGACTCGCTCGCGATCGTTGGCGTTGTGAATGAGCTGTCGCTGGAGTTCGACGTAACGTTTGACATCGACCAGCTGACCCCGCAGAACTTCAACAGCCTCGACGCTATGGCCGCGACCGTCGAGCAGCTTCTAAAGGAGAAGAGATAATGCGCCGGACGATAATCGAACATGTCGCTGAACACGCCGCCAAGACCCCGGACAAGCTCGCAGTGATGACGGCGGAGAGGTCGCTGACTTACGCGGAACTTTACAGGCTCGCACGCGGCTACGCTGGTTACCTTGCTTCGAGGGGAGTTAAGCGCGGGGATATCGTTGTGCTTCGAGCTTCTCAGACCGTCGAGTATGCTGTGCAGTATCTTGGGATCCATCTCGCTGGCGCGGTCGTTACGTCGCTTGGGAAGACGTTATCTGACGAGGGAGTTGCTGAGGTCGCTCAGAAAGTCGGAGCCTCGATGATCCTCAATGACCCTCGCGGGGGCGTGCTTGAGGTCGCGGGGAAGTTCTTCGATGAGAAAATTTCTTTCGAGTTCCCGAAGCTCGAGGACACCGCCGACATAATATTCACGACCGGGACGACGGGCGCGTCGAAGGGAGTTGAGCGCACACATAACACACTGACGGCGATAGCTGAAAGTCATATTCACAACTGCGAATATAAAGATGATACCGTGATGATAATAATCGGGCCTGTCAATCACTCCGGGCCAGTAACGCAAATTGTCGCGAGCTTCATGAATGGCAGTAGCGTTTATTTGTTGGACGGAATGACGAACATTAGAGCGTTCTATCATGCCCTCGATTACCCGTCGACCTCGATAGCGTGTCTGTTGCCGCCTTCGGCGATCCGTGTCATTCTTCAGCTCACCGGGAGTAAACTTGGCGATTATAGAGATAAGATTGATTTTGTTCAGAGCGAGTCCGCTCACCTGCCCGAGTCCGACAAGGAGAGACTCTGCGACTTGCTACCGAATACGCGACTGTACAACGAATACGGAGCTAGCGAGGCTTCCTCAATGGCGTGTTACGACTACAACAAGCACCGCAACAAGATCAACTGCGTTGGCCGCCCAATGATCAACGCGAAAATCTTCATCGTCGATGAACACCGCAACGTCATCAAATCCTCAAAAGAAAATCCCGGCCTCATTGCCTGCGCCGGCGACGTGAACATGAAAGGCTACGTCAACGACCCCGAACTCACCGCTCAGACCCTCGTCAACGGCATCGTCTACACAAACGACCTCGGCTACATCGACGAAGATGGCTTCGTGTACGTTACAGGCCGCCGCGATGACGTTATCAATGTCGGAGGCTTGAAAGTCGCGCCCACTGAGGTCGAGGCCGCTGCGCTCGAATATGACGGCGTTGAAGATTGCGTGTGCGTCGCAGTCCCGGACAAGATCACGGGCAGCGCGTTGAAGCTCCTTGTCGTGATCCCGAGCGGAGAGTTGCAACCCGCGAAGCTGAGCGCGTACCTCGCGAGTCGACTCGAGGGTTACAAAGTTCCGAAATTTTACGAACGTGTCGAAAAAATCGCCCGAACTTTCAACGGAAAAATTGATCGAAAAGCCTACCGAGTGAGCTAAGTCCAAAAAATTTCGCGGCTTTGTGGGTTACGAAGTTCAAAAAATTTTTTGACTTTACGAACTGCGAAGCTCGCGAAATCTCACGGATTTATTTTTCGAGATGTCTCTGTGGAGGGTTGCAAGGTTTGAAAAATTTTTGAGTTTTTGTAGTTGCAAAAGTAGTTGAAGAAACAGCCTCCGCTGACTCGCGAAAGCTGTTTAAAAAGTATTATAGCACAAATTCCAAAAGAGTCACGCACGTTCGACCCGAAAATTGACAGAGGAATTTCTCGGTGATAAACTCAACCCCAAATGAGAAATTGGGATTTAGGGAACAGGATTGGCAACAGGAGAGACACTCCTAACTCCTCACTCCTAACTCCTCACTGATACACTAAAGGAGAGATTATTAAATTGGCAACAAGAAGAGAACCGCGCTTCAAATTATGCCGCCACTTGGGCGTGAACGTTTGCGGACACCCTAAGGCGCTGAAACGTGCAGACACCAAGAAGAACGCCGCCGCCTCAGCAGCTCGCGCAGGTCAGAAAGTTTCGCAGTACGGCCTCCAGCTGATGGAGAAGCAGAAGATCAAAGCCTACTACGGAATACTCGAAAGACAGTTCGCTCGTTACTTCGACATGGCGAAGAAGAGTTCCGAGATGACGGGTGTCGCTCTGCTCAAAGCTCTTGAGTGCAGACTTGACAACCTCGTATACAGAACAGGCTTCGCCCGCTCGATCCGTCAGGCACGCCAGCTCGTGAGCCACGGTCATATCCTCGTCAACGGCAACAAGGTTGACATTCCCTCGTTCGGTGTCAAGGTCAACGACGTTATCAGCCTCAAAGAGAAGACGCGCACAAATCCGTTAATCGAGACGAACTTCAACGGCTTTGTATCGTTCAGCGTTCCTTATCTTGAAAAGGACAAGACACAGTTCAGCGCGAAGCTGATCCGTGAGCCGCTCCGCGAAGAGCTGCCCATCGACGTGAATGAAATTCTCGCGGTTGAGTTGTACTCGAAGTAACGAGGTAAATTAATTGGCCAACAGCTTTATTTTTTCATCAGAGTCAGTAACCGAAGGACACCCGGACAAAGTCGCCGATCAGATTTCTGACGGAGTGCTTGATGCAATTCTGAAAGATGACCCGATGGGGCGCGTAGCCTGTGAAGTTCTTGTGTCTACGGGGCTTGTGGTGGTGGCTGGCGAGATAAGCACAAAAACATACGTTGACATTCAGAAGATCGCGCGCGAGACCATAAACGAGATCGGCTACACGAGAGCCAAGTACGGATTCGACGGAGACACCTGCGCTGTCCTGACGGCGATCGACGAGCAGTCCGGCGATATAGCTCAGGGCGTTGACAACGCTATCGAAGTCCGCGACGGTGCGCCGCTCTCCGAGAGCGACATAGCCAAGACGGGAGCCGGGGATCAGGGCATGATGTTTGGATACGCGACCAACGAGACGGAAGAATTTATGCCGATGCCGATAGCTCTGGCTCATGCGCTTTCGAGACAGCTTACGAAAGTCCGCAAGGACGGGACGCTCGCATATCTGAGGCCGGACGGAAAGACTCAAGTCTCGCTGCGTTACGAGAACCGCCGAGCCGTTCATGCCGACACGATAGTCGTATCAGCTCAGCATCACCCGGAAGCGAGCCTCAAAGAGATCCGCGCCGACATCATTGAGCATGTCATCACGCCGATCATGCCGGGCAACCTCATCGACCAGAACACGAAGATCTTTGTGAACCCGACGGGACGTTTCGTTAAGGGCGGGCCGATGGCTGACTCGGGACTGACGGGGCGCAAGATCATCGTTGACACATACGGGGGTTGGGTGCCTCACGGCGGCGGAGCTTTCTCCGGCAAAGACCCCACGAAGGTCGATCGAAGCGGTGCGTATATGGCGCGTTACGCGGCGAAGAACATCGTTGCGGCTGGGTTGGCTGACGAGTGTCAGATACAGGTCGCTTACGCGATCGGAGTCGCCGAGCCTGTCTCGCTGAACGTCAACACGTTCGGAACCGGCAAGGTCAGCGACGAAAAGATTTCAGAACTTCTTCGCGAACATTTCGACTTCAGACCTGCGGCGATCATTCGGGATTTGGATTTAAGGAAACCTCAGTATAAGGCTCTGGCGGCATACGGCCACATGGGAAGAATAGACTTGCCGACGTTGCCGGGCTGGGAAAAGACAGACAGAGCCGAAGAGTTGAAGAGATGTTAAGCGTCTCCGATTAAGAACTAGCGGTTGTGTAATCTTTAATGGAGGTTTTTATCGATCATGGAAGAAATGATCTTGGAGAAAGAAAAAATCGACTGGGGACGCGCTCCGGCCGATACTGTCGTGTGTCAAGAGAAGGAAGTTTATCTCCGCGACATAGTGCAGACGATACTCGACGGCTTCGAGACTCCCGAGGAGGTCATGGAGGAGCTTTCGCTCACTGCTGACGATGCAGGAGTTGAAGAGATCCCCGCGATCTTGGAAATTTTTGTCCCCGTCATCAACGCGTGGCGAACAGGCTCGTGCGGAATGGGCTGCGCTGGCTGCACTGGAAGCTGCGGAGGCTAGGTTCGATTAGGGATTAGGGATTAGGGATTAGGAATGAGTGAATGAAGTCTCTCCGGTAGGGGAGATTTTTTCATATTTTCTTCAAACGTCTATGTTATTAAATCGCTATGCTATAATGCGCGAAACACGCAATCTTAAAGTAGGAGGCGGTATTGTTTAATGCTCAAATTTTTCACGCGGATCAGAATTTTATTATGGATATTGGCTCTGGTGGCGGTTGGCGTTCTCGTCGCTACGCAGGTTAGGGGCAAACTCGCTCAGGCGGCGGCTAATTTGCGTTCGCTCGAGACTCAGGAGATAGAGACGTATCCGGTAGAGACAGAAAAATTAACGACATCGAACTGGGAGACATGGCGCAGTTATTACGGACAGGCCAAGAGTGCGCACACTCAGAACATTACGACTTATGAGCGCGAGATCGTCAAGAGCGTCGCTGTCGATGTCGGAAGCCCGGTCAAAGCGGGTCAGACGGTCATAACGTTGCAGGTTGCGGCGCGTGGTGCGCAGGTTCAGTCCGGCAAGACAGCTTACGACGAAGCAAAATTAAATTACAACAGATTAAAGCAATTGAACGCGAAAGGCGGAATTTCACAGAGCGAAGTTGACTCAGCTTACGCGAGAATGAAGACCGCCGAGGCTTCTTTGAGATCCTCGCAGTCGACATTACAGCGCACGAGCCTCAAAGCCAGCATCGACGGCATAGTCTCAGCTCGCAACGTTGAGCCGGGTGAGATCGCCGAAGCTGGTGTGCCGCTGCTCTCGATCGTCGACCCCAAGGAGATGGAAGCCGAGCTTATGGTCTCCAAGAAAGACATCATGAAGATTAACAGAGGCACTCCCGTAGAAATTTACGTTGACGGAGTGAAGCACGTCGGCTGGGTCAAGCGCACAAGTCCCGAAGCTCAGAGCGGCTCAGGTTTGTATCCTGTCGTTGTCGGCTTGCCGGAAAATTCCGGAATTTTGCCGGGGACGTACGTCGAGGGACGCTTCCAAGTTTCAAGACAGCAGAATGTCGTTGTGATCCCATCAAGCGTCGTGATATATCGCGGCGATACTCAATCCGTCTATCTCGCTGACGGCGACAAGGCCAAACTCACAGCTATCACTACGGGCGAGGGACGCGAGGGTCGCGTGGTCGTAACGTCGGGACTCAAGCCCGGGGACAACTTGATCGTCAGCGGCAACAGAGTTCTTTATGACGGAGCGCAGATCATTCGCAACGTCGACATCGCTGGCAAGAGCACAGCCGACAATTCTAACGAGGGTTGATATATGAGAGGTTTCATAAGGTTTTGTATCACTCACCCGGTTTTCACCGGGTGTTCTGTTGTTATATGGATACTGCTTGGAATTTCGAGCTATTTCACGCTCGGAGTTACGCTCTATCCCGATGTCGAGCTGCCTTTCGTCCTCGTCCGCACGACCTACACCGGCGCAGGTCCGAATGAGATTGAACAGCTCATCAGCAAGCCACTCGAAGACGCTTTAGCTGACCTCGAAAATCTGAAATCAATCACGACATATTCGCTTGAAGGTATCTCGATGGTTGCGGTTGAAATGGAGGCTGGCACAAATCCCGACCTCGCACTCGTCGACGTGAACAACAAAGTCAAGGCCAAGATCCCCGACCTGCCCGACGATGCCGACGAGCCTATCGCAAGCAAGTTCGACATCAGCGCACAGCCGTTCTTGATCATCTCGTTCAGTTCGAGCCTCCCTGAGAAGACAGCCAAGAAGATGATCGAGGACAGAGTTCAGCCGGTCGTTGCACGTGTCGAGGGTGTCGGGCGCGTTGACGTTACGGGAGGCCGCGACAGAGAAATTCATATCAACCTCGACCCCGCCGCGCTGAGTGATTACGGCATCACATATATGCAGGTTTGTAACGTCGTCGCCGCGAACAATCAGACAACGCCGTCAGGCTACGTAACTCAGCGAAGAGATGAAGTCTCATTGCGACTGGTGGGAGAGTTCAACGAGGTCGAACAGCTCGAAAATATCTTGATACCGACCCCGACAGGTCAGCCCGTGAGGCTCTCAATGCTTGGCGAGGTCGTTGACGGCGAAGAGGATCAGCGTAGTATGGCTCGTGCGGACGGCAAGCCCGTCGTTCAGTTGCGAATAAGCCCGCGATCCAACGCTGACGTTGTCGAGGCAGGAAGATTAATCAAGCGTCTCATGACCCGAACGATGCGCGACTTCCCGGACTTCACATATGAATATACGTACGATGATACGGGCTTCGTTGAGAGCGCCGTTAAGAACATCATTCGCGACACAGCGATCGGAATTGCTCTCACTGCTTTGGTTATATATCTGTTCTTGGGAAGATTTTCGGCGACGTTCATAGTTGCTATTTCGATGCCGGTCGCATTCGCGGCTACGTTCGTTCCGTTGCAGATCCACGGCTACACGCTCAACCTCATGAGTACGCTTGGCCTCGCGCTCTCGATGGGTACTCTGGTCATGAACGCGATATTGATAATCCAGAACATTTACAGATTTCGAGACATGGGCTACGAACCTTTCGAGGCGGCTGAGGAGGGAACAGTTGAGATTTCGATGTCCGTTCTCGCGGGTGTCTTGACGAACTTGGGAGTCTTTATGCCGGTCGCCTTGATGTCAACGATCGCCGGACAGTTCCTGAAACCTTACGCCGTTACGATCGTCTACGCAACGTGCTTCTCGTTGTGGGTTACGATGGCTGTTACTCCGTGTCTGGCCGCGAGGATCAAGAAGAAGAAAGGCGACACAGGACAGATACCCTTGCTCGGAAGAATTTTAACGGGCTGGTGGAATTGGATCTTCGACGGTTTCAGAGATTTGTTCTTCATCATTCTTCACATCGCTATGAAGTTTCCATTCCTGACGGTGCTGTTTACGATACTTGCGACTTACGGATCGTTGAAGCTCGGCGGCTTCATAGGGACGCAGTTCACTCCGACGATGGACGACGGAACAGTCAGGATCACTCTGACACTCGACAACAACTCTTCGATTTATAGGACGGCGGACTTGGTCTACAAGGTCGAGGATTACATCAACTCCATTCCCGACAGAAAATATATTAAGAACGTCGTGTCGACTGTCGCAAGCTCAATGAGGAGCCAGTCAATCAGCGAAGCTCAGGTAGCTTTGTACATGAACAACGACCCGGACAGGCCATCGACTCAGGACTTGGCCGACAAGCTCAGGCCGTGGCTGAACGAGCTGCCCGGAGTCCAGATAGCAATCTCGGCAACACGCTCAGGGTTCGGCAACCCGATTGAAATTCAGGTTAAGGGTCAGGATTTGGACGTGCTGTACAACTTCGCCGAAGAGATCCGCGCCCGTGGCAGAAACATTCCCGGAGTTCGCGACCTCACCACCGGAATGGAGATGGGTAAGCCGGAGCTTCAGGTCAAGCCCATAAGGTGGAGACTTGCGCCGCTCGGCCTCAACATCTCAGACCTAGCCGGGATAGTCAGAGGCTACCTGATTGGACGCGACGCAGGGAAATTCCGTCAAGGCGGCTACGAGTACGACATCAAAGCTCGGATCAACCGCGAGAAAGCGAGCGACATCTTCACAGCTCACGAGCTTCCTATAATGACGGGCTACGGCCTTGTGCCGCTCGATGAGATGGCCGACATATCGTGGAGCGACTCGCCTACGGAAATTCAGCGAGTTGAACGTCAGCGCGCAGTCGTCGTTACGGGCAACGTACGCTACATAACCTCAGGCGAGGGCAACGCGCGAATGAGGGAGTTAATCAACAGCATGGAAATCCCCGAGGGCGTTACGATCAACTTCGGCGGCGAGCAGGAGGATATGGCCGAGAACTTCACGGAGCTTATACGCACGCTCGTTATCGCGATTGTCGTTACGTATCTCGTTGTCGCGGCTATCCTTGAAAGTTGGGTTTACAGCGTCGTAATCCTCGCGACTGTTCCAATGGCGGCAATCGGAGTTGTCCCGGCGATGCTGATCTCGGAGGTCAATATCTCGATATTCGCCCTCATCGGAATGATTATGCTTGTCGGAATGGTCGTCAACAACGCTATCGTCGTCGTCGATTACGCCGAAGTCCTGCGACTGAAAGGAACTCACCCTTACAAGGCCGTCGAGAAAGCTTGCCACGTTAGATTCAAGTCGCTGCTGATGGCGGTCGTTACGTCGGTCGTGTCGTTGCTGCCGCTGTTGTCGACGGGTCGAGGCTCGGAGATGAAACGCCCGATAGCTGTCGTTGCGATTGGCGGACTTATCGCGGGCGGAATGTTGGCGATGCTGTCGATACCGGCCGGGTATAAACTCGTCTGGCGTGCGAGGATCTTTTGGGGCAAGATAACAGGCCACGAACTCGAAGAGAAAGACGAAGACGAAGAATACGAATATGACGATTAATTCAGTTAGGAGTTAGGAGGTAGGAGGTAGGAATGAAAAGCTCTTCAACCCCTCACTCCTCACCCCTCACTCCTCACTATATCGGTACTCTGGCTCTGGAGGCTATGCTGACGGAGGTCTCAGTAACACCCAAGCCGGGGCTGGTAGATCGAAACAACTCAGGAGCTCATAGAGATATGGGCTTCTTTACTTTCATAAAGAGCGCGGCAGCTTTGAGAAATTCTTTCGAGGAGTTCGCGGTGGCCGGGTACAGCTTCAGCGACAGCGACATAAGAAAACTCTTCCCCGTCATTCGCCTCATTGGGATCGAGGCCGAGAAGAGAATGTTCCAAGCCACGAACGGGATCAACACTCACAAGGGCGAGATCTTCTCTTTGGGACTGTTGAGCGCGTGCGCGGGATATCTTGCTGGGAAAGGTTTGGCGACAACGCCGGAGAATATTTCGAGTACAGCCGCAAGAATGTGCGAAGGGCTTTGCGAAAGGGACTTCGCGGGAGTTCAAGACAAAAAAATCTTAACGAAAGGCGAGCGCGTCTACATCGAACACGGCATCACGGGCATACGCCGCGAAGCTGAAGCCGGATATCCAACCGTCATAAGAAACTCTCTGCCTTCGTTAAGAAAATATCTGTCGCGGGGACTGAGCCTCAACGACGCTCTCGCGTTCACACTCATCAACATCATGGCCGAAGCGTGGGACACGAACATAATATCCCGCCACGACATCGCGACCGCCGAGCGAGTTAGGCAACGCGCCGCCTCCATCATCACTCACCCAACAATCGAAGAGATATATAAATTTGACTGCGAACTGATCGACGCTTACATCAGCCCCGGAGGAGCAGGAGACCTGTTGGCTGTAACGTATCTCCTACTCCTGCTATCAGACACTAAAAAATATTCCTGAACTTGTTCGGCGTTGGCTCAGGTTTAGGTTTGCTTCTGTTGACGCTCGGCAAAATTCTTTCAAATGGCGATGGAGTTCTTGTCTTTGCCGGCGGGTTTACGTTCACGGGCATACGAATATTTTTCGGCGTTTCTGGCTTGTCGGGAAGCACAACGGGCTGGATTTTTTGCGGCTGTGTACCGGATTGGCCGTCGTCAATGAGTTTCTTTCCGTCAGAAACCCTAAAATCGTAAATATATCCCGCGAACATTCCGTCGGAATCCCACGACGATTTGCCGAGATAAGCCAATGAGTAATGACGGCGCGGAATGGCAGCGTCAACTTTCGCTTTTAGTTCGCCGTTGATGTAAAGCCACGTAATAGTCCGCTTATGATCATAGACGATAGAGAAATGGAAAGGTTTACCGACCAAGGGGCCGACATTTTTGGAACTGCTTTCGACATCGAGCGTAATGTCATTGCCGCTTCCATAACGACTCAATATTATCCGCTTACTGCTCTTCGCCGCGACGTTAAATTCAAAAATTCGTCCGTACGTTCCGCAGCTCGAGTCGATGAAAGCCCAACCGTCAATCGTGAAATCGCGTCCGCCCAGAGAAATTCCCTCTTCAGCCTGCAGATACGACTCGCCGTCCAGCTGTAGAGCGGCACGCGATGAAGCCACGCCCTTTGAACTAGAATTTGAAACTACAGGCTCACCGTGCGAAGTCCATTCATTGCCGCTTGAATCGCTGAGGCTGTTATCGAAAGGCAACACGACGGCATCATTAATTGCTTTAACCTGAACTTCCGGCGGCGTGAAATTATCCTGCCACAATTGTTTGCCGTCAGTGATCCTGAAGTTATAGAGGTAACCTGCGAACATTCCATCAGAATCCCACGACGATTTGCCGAGATAAGCCAATGAGTAATGACGGCGCGGAATGGCGGCATCAATTTTCGCTTTTAATTCGCCGTTGATGTAAAGCCACGTTATAGTTCGCTTATGATCATAGACGACAGCGAAATGAAAAAGTTTATCGACCAATGGCCCGACATTTTTGGAATTGCTTTCAACATCGAGCGTAACATCACTACCGCTTCCGTAACGGCTCAACATTATCCGCTTACTGCTCTTTGCGGCGACGTTAAACTCAAAAATCCGCCCATACGTTCCGCAGCTTGTGTCAATGAAAGCCCAACCGTCAATCGTGAAATCGCGTCCGCCTAAAGAAATTCCATCGTCAGCCTGCAAATACGAATCTCCGTTTAACTGCAAAGCTGGACGCAGAGAAGCCGCGCCGCACGAATTAATCTCAGAAACTACGGGCTTGTTGCTTCCATGCGCTTTCCAGACGTTACCGCCGCCGTCAGTGAAATCTTTATCAAAATTCAACATCACTGACTCAGCTTCGGGAATTTCCTGAACAGCCGGAGGCGTGAAATTTTCTGTCCAGAGTGCCTCGTCTGCGATTCTGAAATCATAAACATAGCCGACGAACACGCCGTCTGAGTCCCAAGAAGATTTGCCGATGTAAGCTATGTCATATTTCCGTACAGGGACTTTAATTTTTATTGTGTCCTGTAATTCGCCGTTGACGTAAAACGACACCAACTCTTTTTCATCATCGTAGACGGCAGCGAAATGGAAAAGTTTATCGATGAACGGGCCGACATTTCTGGAATTGCCGTCAACATCGAGCGCAATATCACTGCCGCTTCCGTAGCGACTCAACATTATCCGCTTGCCGCCTTTAGGTTCTACGTTGAACTCAAAGATTCGTCCATAGGTTCCGCAGCTTGTGTCGATGAAAGCCCAGCCCTCAATCGTGAAGTCTTTGCCGCCTATTGAAATTCCATCTGGAGCCT
>JAFSJO010000033.1 GCA_017449415.1 Synergistaceae bacterium | reverse complement strand
GATTCTTCGCTTGCGTCTCTGATGATCAGTTCGGCGACTACGTCATCGATTACTTCAACGAGCGCGGCATCGACACGTCCCACGTTGTGAGAGCCAAACACGGCGAGAAGATCGGGCTGACGTTCACGGAGCTTCTCTCATCGAAAGAGAGCAAAATCCTGATGTATCGCAACATGGCCGCGGATTTGCAGTTGAGCGTTGAGGACATCGACGAGGAATATATCAAGCAGGGCAAAGCTCTCTTGATCTCGGGAACGTCTTTGGCCGAAAGCCCCTCACGCGAAGCCGCATTGAAAGCCGTCATGCTCGCGAAGAAGAACGGAACCCGCGTCATCTTCGACATCGACTACAGAGCCTACAACTGGAAGAACGATGACGAGATTTCGATCTACTACTCGTCAGTTGCTCGCGAGGCTGATATAATTCTAGGCTCACGCGAAGAGTTCGACCTCACAGAGAAATTAATCCAGCCCGGCATGAATGACATCGAAAGCTCGGCTTACTGGTTCAAGCGCGGCGCGAAGATCGTCGTAATCAAGCACGGAATGGAAGGCTCGACGGCTTACACGGCTGACGGTCAGAAGTTCTCGATCAAGCCTTTCCCGGTGAAAGCTCGCAAAGGCTTCGGCGGCGGAGACGGTTACAGCGCGGCGTTCCTGTTCGGACTCTTCCAGGATTGGGACATGGCGGACTGTCTGGAATTTGGCTCGGCGGAAGCGTCAATGATGGTTCACTCCAACAGCTGCTCCGACGACTTGCCCAACACTGAAGAAGTTCGCGAGTTCATTCGCAAGGAAAAAGAAGAATTTGGCGAAATGGTAGCCAAGGTTTAAGCGTGGGAAACTGCGGCTTGAAGTCTGAGCCGCTTTTTTAATATTTTAGTTTGGAGGTTTCAAAATGAAAAAAGCGTTATGTTTGTTGGTAGCGGTTTCGTTGGTAGCGGTGCTTGCTTCGGCGGCTCTCGCGGACTGGGACATCAAGGCCGAGTTCGATAAGGCCATGGCCACGATGGATCTCAGCAACCCTGTCGAGGGCGTTGAGAAAGCTCGCCTCACAATGTCAACTCACTGCTCCGAGACGGACTCGAACTATCTCTACGCGCTTGCGTTCAAAAAAGCTGTCGAGACGCTCTCCGGCGGCACCATGAGAGTTGAAGTTTACGGTAATGGCTCACTGTTTGGACAGTCGGACGCTCTTCAGGCGACCCAGCAGGGCACACTCGATATCGCCAACTCCGACACGGCTCTGCTCGCGAACTACAACCCCGGCGCAGGGATCCTTGATATTCCGTTCCTTATGAAGAACAGGGATCAGGCTCTCAAATGCGTGCGCGACGACTCGATCGCGGCCTACATCAACGAGATGATCAGCGGCAGCCGTATGCACCTTCTCTCGATCATGCCCCTGAACTTCAGAAACTCGCTCGTCAAGAACATGAACGTCAAGAGCGTCGAGGACTTCAAAAACTTCATCATGAGAACACCCGAAGCCCCGCACACGATCGCCGCATTTGAAGCTATCGGAGCTACTCCGACAGTTATCCCGGCCGGCGAAGCCTACACGGCAGTTCAGACCGGTGTCGCTGACGGACTTGAGGGACACGCTGAGTATATGGTGCTTCAGAAGTTCTACGAGGTCGCGAAGAATTATGTCCAGACACAGCACGTCTTCACGTTCACGGACTACGTCATGAGCAAGAAAGTTTATGACGCAATGACCGACAAGCAGAAAGAAGTCATCGACAGAGCCGCGAAGCTCGCTCAGGGCGTTCACATTGCCTACACAGCTAACCTCTATCCGGCAATGTATGCGGAGCTTGAGAAGCAGGGCTGCACGATCACTCAGTTTGACACTGCGCCGTTCATCGCCGCGACTGAAGAGTACAGAAAGAATTACATCGAGAAGAACGGCCTTCAGGAACTCGTCAACAAGATCAACGCTTACGAATAAATCAATTCAATTAGGAATTAGGAATGAGGGATTAGGGATTGTTATAACTCCTCACTCCTAACTCCTAACTCCTCACTACTACAAAAGGAGTCTTTTTCATGCACGATCACCCAATCATAAAGAAAATTCGCAGAATTACCGATGTGGCTGTCGTGACTCTATTCTCGATAGTCGTTATCGTCGTGTCGGCTCAGGTCTTCTCGCGTTTCGTCATGAAGCTCTCCATTCGCTGGGCCGATGAGCTTTCGCGCTTCGCGTTCGTGTGGCTGGTCTACATCGGCGGAGCCGTAACGATCCGGGACGGGCGCAACGTCTGTTTCGATTTATTGCTCGACTCCCGCAAGGGCAAAAGCTGGAAGGTCATGTTCACGCTCGTGAGCCTCGTGTCGATGCTGTTCCTGATCCTCATGACATATTTCGGCGTTCTCGTCTGTCAGACCGAACTCACGGAGTCATCGCCAATCATGCATTGGCCTATGGCTGTCGTGTGCGCGGCGATCCCGCTCGGAGGGTGTCTGATGATGCTCGAAGAAATCTGCTACTGGCTCGAACACAAAAACGACAGAGACGAATAAGAAAGGAGATTAGAGAACATGCTCACCGTATCATTCATACTTTTCGTAATCTTCCTGTTCATGGGAGTGCCGATAGCGTTCTCGCTCGGTTGCGGTTCGATCCTTGCGATCCTGATTGACGGCTCGATCTCGCCGATGTTGGTGGCTCAGAAACTTTTCAGCGGCGTGAACTCGTTCTCGCTGATGGCGATACCGTTCTTCATGCTGTCGGGCGAGCTTATGGAGGCCGGCGGAATTTCGGAGCGTCTCATTGAGATCGCGAAGGCTTTCCTCGGACACATCACCGGCGGCATTGGAATGGTCGATATTGGAACGTCGGCGCTGTTCGCGGGGGTCTCAGGCTCGGCAGCAGCAGACACGGCCGCAGTTGGCTCGATGTTAATCCCCTCGATGTTGAAAGACGGCTATCCGGCGGGCTTGGCCTCGGTCATTCAAGCGACGGCGGGATCGTTGGGGCCAATCATTCCTCCGAGCATGACGATGATTATTTACTGCTCGCTCACGAACTTGTCAATCGGCGAATGTTTCATGGCGGGGATCATTCCGGGAATCATAATCGCGGTTGGAACTGCCGTCGTTACTTACATGTACGCAAAGAAGCTCGGCATCAAGAGCGGCCGCCGCTACAACTGGAAAGAAAGAATGATCGCCGTTCGTGATGGCATACTCGCTATCATCATGCCGTTAATCATCATCGGCGGAATTGTTTCGGGACTGTTCACTCCGACGGAGTCGGGAGCTGTGGCCTGCATATACGCGCTCATCGTCAGCATGTTCTGTTACAAGAAGCTGACGCTGAAGAAGTTGCCGGGCGTTCTGCTTCGTGCCGCGTCAATGAACGGAATGTGCCTGTTAATCGTCGCGGGAGCTTCGATCTTCAGTTGGCTCGTTGCGTTCGAGAGATTCCCCGCCACGGTCGTGAGCTTCCTCGTCAGCATCACCAACAACAAGTACATCATCATGATCTTGCTCGTGTTGTTCCTGTTGTTCGTTGGAATGTTCATTGAGACTCTTTCAGCCACGATTATCGTCGCGCCGATATTGATGCCTGTCGCAGCGTCGTATGGCATCAACAACATTCAGTTCGCGCTTATCATGGTCATCACGCTTGTCTATGCCGGAGTTACTCCGCCAGTCGGAGGCGTGTTGTTCATCACGATGGGAATAGCCAAGGCCAAGATGAAAGAGGTCATGCCCTATCTCATGCCTTACCTGACGGCGGTCGTTATATGCCTGCTGATATTTATTTTCGTCCCGCAGGTCGCGCTGTTCATTCCGAACTTACTCTTCCATTAGGAGGCGTTGAAAATGGAATTGCCATTGAAAGTTGACTTAGCCGGTAAGGTTGCGACGGTTACGGGCGCGGGCGGGATACTCTGCAGCGAGATGTCGAAGGCTCTCGCAGGTGCCGGAGCCAAAGTCGCGTTGCTCGACCTCAACGGAGAGGCCGCCGAGAAAGTCGCCACCGAAATCAGAGCCGACGGAGGCCAAGCTATCGCCATCGCGTGCAACATTCTGAGCGAAGAAAGCATCAAAGCCGCTCATGAAACAGTTTTGAAGACTTTCGGAAAGACGAATATTTTGCTCAACGGAGCAGGCGGCAACAACCCACGCGCCACGACAACGAGCGAAATCTTCGAGAAATCACAGCTCGGCCGCGAGAAAACTTTCTTCGACCTTGACGAGGACGGCTTCAGATTCGTGTTCGACATAAATTTCACGGGCGAGTTCATGGTAACGAAGGAGTTCGCTCGCGACATGATCGACGGCGGAGCTAACACAATCATCAACATAGCGTCAGTTAATACTTACCTGCCACTCACGAAGATCCCGGCTTATGCCGCCGCGAAGGAGGCCGTCGGGAATTTCACTAAGTGGCTTGCGATGTACTTCTCGAAGTCCGGGATCAGAGTCAACGCAATCGCGCCGGGGTTTCTGCTCACCCACCAGACGAAGCCACTCTTCTATGAAGCCGACGGCGTTACACCGACAAAGAGACTTGGAAAGATAATCGAGGGAACTCCGATGAAGAGGCTCGGAACTCCCGATGAGCTTTTGGGAACTGTTCTGTTCCTTTGCGACGAGAGAGCCTCGGGCTTCATCACCGGAGCTGTCATTCCGATCGACGGAGGCTACACTGCTTATAGCGGAGTCTGAGTCTCAGTGAGGAATTAGGAGTGAGGAGTGAGGAGTTAGGAGTGAGGAGTGCGAGGCTCCTCGCTTCTAATTTTTTTCTATGAAGCTGAGAAATTTTTCCTCGCTGATGCCCTCGAGCGTCGACAGGTCGATCATGTAAGCTTGCTCCTCGTTCGGGAACATGTAAAAATTTCCGCGCTTCTTCACCGTCTTGATGATTGAAGAGTATCGAAACTCGTTTTTCTCCTTGCCGTCCCAACACGTGAAATAATCATCATAGAACGAATACTTGACCGTAACGACCCGGCCGTTGAGCTGCTTTATCAGGGTGTTGAGCCTCGTATTCTCGACAGCTCGAAGCGACGGGAACAAAAAGCACCCGAGACACACCAGCGCAAGCCCCCTCGTGTCGTTCAGTCCCTTCGAGGCTCCGGCGGCCATCAGAGCGATACACACTCCAATATATATTAGCTTGCGGGGCATCTTGAACGTGTTGTTGATGACCCGGTTAAGCTCCCTTAAATTCTCCGGCGTGTAGGTGATTGATGCCGAGCAGACCATGTTACTCCCACTCGATCGTTGCGGGCGGCTTTGAGGTTACGTCCATCACGACGCGATTGATGCCCTTGACCTCGTTGCAGATCCTCTTTGAAATCTTATCGAGGACATCGAAATCAATCCGCGACCATTCGGCTGTCATAGCGTCCTGCGAATGGATTGCCCTGAGGACGATGACTTCGTTGTAAGTTCGGCTGTCGCCCATGACTCCGACCGACTTCACCGGGAGCAGCACGCAGAACGCCTGCCAGATATTTTTGTAAAGTCCCGCGAGCTTCAGCTCCTCTCTGAATATGGCATCGGCCTCGCGCAGAACGTCAAGACGCGCTTTCGTGATCCCGCCAAGGCACCGAACAGCAAGCCCCGGCCCCGGGAACGGCTGACGCGAGATGATCTCCTCGGGCATTCCGATAATCTTTCCAAGCTCGCGAACTTCGTCCTTGAAGAGATCGCGCAGAGGTTCGAGGAGCTTCAAATTCATCTTCTCAGGCAAGCCGCCGACGTTGTGATGAGACTTGATTAAGGCTGCGCCTTTCTTGCCTTTCATTCCGCTCTCGATTACGTCAGGATAGATTGTCCCCTGCAGCAGCCACTCCGCGCCCGCGATCTTCTTGGCCTCAGCCTCGAATACTTCAATGAACAGCCGCCCTATGATCTTGCGCTTCTGCTCCGGGTCTGTAACGCCCGCAAGCTCGCCGAGAAATTTCTCCGACGCATCGACGTAGATAACATTGAGGCCAAGAGCTTTGTATTGCGCCATGACCTGCTCAGGCTCGTTCAGTCTCATCAGGCCGTGATTAACGAAGACGCATTGCAGGTTGTCGCCGATCGCTCGATTGACGAGGACAGCCGAGACGCTCGAGTCGACTCCTCCCGACAGTCCGCACACAACTTTCTTGTCCTGAACTTTCGCCTTTATGTCGGCTATCGTGCTGTCGACCCAGTTGGCCAAGTCCCAATCTCCGGCGCAGCCGCACACACCAAAGACAAAATTTTTCAAAATCTCCTCGCCGTGTTCAGTGTGAACGACCTCGGGGTGAAATTGAAGCCCAAAGAATTTTTTGTCCGCGTTCTCTATCGAAGAGATTACGCCGCTGTCGGTGGTCGAGGTTGCTACGAAGCCGTCGGGGAGCTTCGAGACGTTGTCGCCGTGGCTCATGAGCGCGTGTATCGTGTCGGGAATGTCTTTCAAGAGCGCGGAAGTCTCACTGCTCTTGTGTATAGCGACGACTCCATACTCGGACGCTCTCCCGGAGCTTACGATGCCGCCGGAGAATTTCGCCATGAGCTGCATACCGTAGCATATGCCAAGCACCGGGCAGCCGATGTCAAAAATTTTGGGAGCAACGGCTATAGCGTCGGGGTCGTTGACGCTGTCCGGGCCGCCGGAGATTATTATCCCCTTGGGGTCGTAAGCCGCGACGGTCTCGAACGCAACGTCCCAGTTGAGAATGACGCTGTGGATCTTCATCTCGCGAAGCCGCCGGGCTATGAGCTGCGTGAACTGTGAGCCGCAGTTAATGATCACGATGTTCTCGTTCATAAAAAATTTTTTCTCTCCTTACTTGATGTCTTTGACTCCTTATCGCCTCGTATGATACCCGCGGGAGCGAAAAATGACAAACAACCGAAAATCCAAACTGTGCTACAATCAGCCAAATATCCAAGAGAATGGGGCATCAAATCACATGAAAAAAATTTTGTTTATGATGACTGTCTTGTGCGGTATCCTCCTACTAAACTCTCCTGCCTCCCTTGCATCTGTCAAAACTGAAAAGGGCGTTTATGTCATTGATGACGCTGAAGGTTACGCTTACATCAAGGACGGCAAGAAGTCCGCGGCTCGTGAGGAAGCTAAACGAATGGCCTACAGGGATGCGATCGAGAAAGCTCTGGGAGCGTGTGTCTCCGGGATAGACAAGATCGAGGGTTACAACACGACACGCGAAAAGATTTTCTCGAAGACTTCAGGGCTTGTCAAAAATTTCAAGATCACCAATGAAGCTGTAAGCGGCGACATGTTGACCATCACGGGGACATGTCAGGTCAGTGAGAAGAGTCTCGATGGCGTGTTGGGGCCTGAAGTTATCTCAATGTTGGGAAATCCCCGCGTCATGATCCTCGTAGATGAACGTGTCGGCAAGGACGCGCCTTTCGTCTCGACTGTCGAGGGCGAACTCCTGCGAATATTCGAGAAAGCCGGCTATCTCATCGTCGACCCGGATCAGGCGAAGATGCTTCTCAGCCTCGACCCCGAGAAAGCGTTCAACGATCCCTCACTGCTCGCGGGAGCTGCCCGAACGCTGCGCGCTGACATAATAATCTTGGGCAGAGCCGTCGCCGGAGCATTCGCTCACCAGAAAATTCATGGGATCAGCCTCTACGGAGTGAGCGGGACTGTTCAGCTCAAAGCCGTGTTGACTCAGACAGCTTACCAGATAAGCTCGCGGACAATCTCGGGCGGGACGGGCAAGAAACCTGTTCAGACGGTCGGAGGCGGCGCAACCAGAATATTCAGATCGGCAGTGTCGCAGGCGGCTGAAGACATCGTCTACAAGATCGCGTATAGCATGGCTTCGGCTGGCTCGTCGCTCGGAGGTATCACCGTCAACATAAAGTTAGCCGGGGCATCGTTCAAAGACGTTGAAGAGATTGAGGAACGTTTGCGCGAGTTTGCAGGAACCGGCGGTGAGCTGTTCGAGCGTTCGTATCTCAATGGCCTCCTCGAAGTCGACCTTGTCTCGGGCAAGACCGCACGCAACGTAGCTTCGTTCATCTCCGACTATGCCAACGTCGAGGGGGTAACTTCGCAGACCGTAACCGCGCGAATGCTCAAGGCCGGCCCCGTTCAGCCAACCGAGGAGAAAGTTGAGGCCGCTAACAAGGTCATCAACATTCACATCGACAACGTCAAGAGATTTGAAGACTCGGCTCCCATTGAGCGAGCTTTGAGCGACTTCGTCGGCAAACACGGCGATGTCGTCGGCAAATATGAAGACACGGCATTAAATTTGACTGTTACGTACCCTGCGGAGGCTGAGAACGTCAAGACAGCTCACGAGATAGCGTCGTTCCTGAAGACCATCGACATACGAGCGGACAGTGTGCAGGACGACTCCATAACCGCGTGGAAGCAGGGCGGCTGGCTCTGGTAAGTTCAAGAAAGGAGATTTCCAATGACCAGATTCAAAAAAATTTTTGCGGTTGTATTAATCATTACGCTTGTGATGACCTGCGGAGCTGAGGCGGCCAAGAAGAAAAAATCCAAGAAATCCGCTCAGGCTCAGGCGGTGTCGACAGTCCCGGACTCAGTCCTCCCCAAGAGAGGCGATATAGCTGTCGTGGTTGAGGGCGACGACGAGCAGCACGTCAGCATCACGGAGGCCAAGATCATTGACTCGCTCGTACAGCATGGCTACAGGGTCGTCGATGAGAAGAAAATGAAAGCCATCAAAGCTGCGGCTGTTCGTGCTCAGGCTGCGAGGTACGCGCTTCAAGGCAACGTTGAAGGAATATTGCGGCTGAATGGAAGCTACAGCTGTGCGGCTACGGTGGTCGCGAGAGTGCAGGCCGGCAAGCCCGTTCAAAATCAATTCAAGCTATACACGGGCAACGCAAGCGTCGCTATTCTCGCTGTAACCTCGCGGGGCACGAAGCTAGGCGGCAAAACGGCCATGAGCAAAGAAGTAGCTTTCTCCGAGTACGAAACTCAGGTTAAGGCGATCGAAGCGGCTGTAGAAGACGGAATGTCTCAAATGTATTAGGGAGGCTCTGACATGAAAAAATTTTTAACGATTGCGCTGTGTGTGTCGATGTTGCTTGGCCTGAGTGGCTCGGCTGTGGCGCGTCCCCGAATGGCCGTGAGAATGTTCGAGGACAGGACAGAAGACGGCGATGCCCCGGCCGGTGCAGTCATGGACATGATGGTTACGGAACTCAGCAAGGCCAAAGTCTTCGATCTGATGGAACGCGAGAGGCTCGACTATATCGCCGACGAAATCAATTTGGGACAGTCCGGGCTCATGGATCCTGCGACAGCTCCCAAGGTCGGAAAGATTAAGGGCGTGAATTACACGATGACCGGAGCTATAACGCTCTATTACTACGACGAGAAAGGCGCGGGAATAGCTATCCCAATCATCGGCGGCGCGAGTCAGAAAAAAACGGCTTACGTTGTGCTCGACATAAGGATCATCGACAACACAACCGGCGAGATAATCTACACCGGCGATCAGGTCGGAACGTCGCGGCGGGACGCTAAAGGCGCAATCGCGGCATACAAAGGCTTCTACATCGGAGGTTATAAGCGACAGTATGGCGGAATACTCGGCTCTGCAACCCGCGAAGCTGTCATGAAGCATGTTGCGGCGATATCCTCGCGTCATTGGGAGGAGTAACGAGCCATGAACAGAAAAATTTTTTGCGCGTTGTTGGCTCTCGTGTGCCTGTTCTCATTCAAGGCTGAAGCCGCAGTGTCGGGCTCTAATATTCGTCTCGGCGTTATGAAGTTCCTGAGCCGTGCTGAGGGCGTGTCTGCTGATCATGCTGCGGCGGTTGGAGATGTCTTCGCGCGTATGCTCACGAGTTCAAAGACTATATCAGTAATCGAACGCGACCAGCTCGACGCTATAGCGAGTGAACACAAGCTCGTGATGTCGGGAATGATAACCGAACAGTCAGCCGTCCAGATAGGAAAGCTCGCCGGGTGTCAATACATGCTGCTCGGCTCCGTAACGAACCTCGAAAAGAGCGGCTCATCGACCAACATATGGCTGTGGGGCACGAGCAAATACAGCGCAGTCGCTACGATTGATGTACGTGTCGTGAATGTCGAGACCAGCGAAGTCGTTCTTTCGTTATCCGAGACCGGGACATCATCTCAGACGGGCACGACCCTCAACATCTACGGCATGACCACCGAGAAAGTCAAGTTAGAGGGAATGGAGGCCGGAGCTATCGCGGACGCAACTTCGAGGCTGAGTCTGAAAGTTCGTGAGGCTCTGACGGGCGAATACGCGCAAGTCCTCGAAGCTGGCGGCAAGGAGATAACTCTCAGCATCGGAGGGACATCAGGCGCACAACATGGCAAGCTCTTTCGAGTTTACGTTGACGGCCCGGAGATCCACGACGCTGACGGATCCTCGCTCGGGCACAAGATGAACGACATAGCCGTAGTGAAGATCGTTGACGTTCAAAGAGATTTCAGCATCGCCGAGAGTGCCGGGAAAGGCGCGGGGAATGTCAACCTCATTCGCAG
Organism: Synergistaceae bacterium; assembly: GCA_017449415.1. Taxonomy (GTDB): domain Bacteria; phylum Synergistota; class Synergistia; order Synergistales; family Aminobacteriaceae; genus JAFUXM01. The sequence continues at coordinate 20,844 of JAFSJO010000033.1, read as the reverse complement.
GGGCGACAAGATTTATCCAGTTACGCCGGAGGAGCTTCAGTCGCTGATTAAGCGAAAGAATTTCCCGAGCAGCCGACCCAAAGAGATGCAGCTTGACAGCGACATGGAAGAGTTTTTGAAGGACGCTAAGAAATCTTCAACGAGGTCTTCATCTTCATCAAAATCTTCAACAAGAACGAAATCAAAATCCAAAAAGTCAGGGAGAAATTAAAGCATGGATTACCTGATAGCGATATACACAGGCAGAAAGATTTACACAATCACGCTTAAAGCCGGTATCACCGCTACGGTAGGAGACACTCAGGCCGACACTGTGCTAATCGAACGGTTCGGGCTTGGTGCCTCCTATCTTGTATTGACGTGTGAGGCCGGCGGGGTCAGGATATTCTCTCGCGAGCCGATGACGATGGGCGAAGACAAGACCTGCAACAGAGTTTTCTCGGCTGGCGATATCGTTACGATCACGGAGAAGATCACTCTCGCGGTCTTTGAGAGCCGCAACAGGGTCAACGCTTCGCTCGAACTTCAAGACTTCAACGAGATCAGGCTCGGACGCTCATACAATAAGAATGACATCTCGCTGAAATCCTCCGAGGTCTCGTCAGTTCACGCGCTCATTGAAAGAGACGGCGGGCGGTGGGTCATCAGCGATCTTGGCAGCCGTAACGGAACATTCGTGAACGGTGAGCTAATCGCCACGGACGCGAGAGTCCCGGCTGAGAACGTCAACATCTTCATCAGCGGCTTCATGTTCTACATTCAAAACGACTCTTTGAGGTTCACGAACACACCTGCGGAGGTCGAATTTTCGTTGGAAGTTTTGCCGATGCTCGTTCAAGCTCCCGCAAGGCCAAAGCGTTATCCATTCTTCCAAAGGTCACCGAGGCTCCGGGCACGTGCTGAGAAGACAGAATTTGAGATCCTACCGCCCCCGAACGTCGGCACCAAGCCCGCTGTGTCATGGCTCACGATCCTGATGCCGCCGTGTATGATGGTCTTGGTGATGTCGTCGGTTGCGTTCTTCACGAAGAATTTCAACATGCTCATGTATTCCGTGCCGATGTCGCTGATGACTGTCGTAGTCACGATCATGAACAACAAGGCCAACATCAGAAAGTGGAATAAGACGAACGGCCTCGCGCTTGAAAAATATTCCGAGCATCTGGACGAACGCGAGCGCGATATCATCAACTCCGAGAGCGCGTATATCTCAGCCATGTCCGTGGCTAACCCCGGAGTTCAGGAATGTATCGCTATCGCCGAGAACGTCAGCCGACGGCTCTGGGAGCGCACGCCTAAGGATAGCGACTTTCTGAATGTCAGGCTCGGGACGGGCAAGACAGACTCGAACGTCAAAGTTAAACTTCCAATGAACACACAGCTTCAGATTGAGGAGAACATCGGCATCAAGAAAGCTCAGGAGCTTCAAAAGCGACACACGACACTCACCGGCGTGCCTGTATGTCATTCGTTCCTGTCATCGCCAATCACGGGTATCGTCGGCAAGCCGGACGCTGTCAAGAAGATGGCGTGGCGTATCATACTCGACATTGCTACTCATCACTCATATGAAGATGTCAAGATTGTCTGCGTCTACCCGGAGAGCGAACAGCAGGAGTGGGAGTGGCTGAAGTGGCTGCCGCATGTCTGGAACCCCGCGAGGACGAAGCGATATATCGCCTGCACGTACGACAGCGCGCGGAGTATGCTCCGAGAGGCCGCCGAGACTTTGAAGATCAGGCGCAGGGACGTAACTCCCGGCATCAGGGAGGCCACACCCGAGGTGCCTTTCTATGTTCTTGTGCTTGCGGACAGGGAGCTGACTGAGGCGAGCGGAGAGCAATTCTTGCCCGAGAAAGCTTCGTTGGGGTTTGCGGCGGTGTATGCTTACGCCGATCTCAGCGCGTTGCCCGGTGAATGTCAGAGCGTCATAATGTGCGACCCCCCGGCCTGCATTCAGAACACTCAGCCCGAGGCCAAGACCCGAAATATTTACTTCACGCCCGACAGCGTCAATCACGGACAGCTTGATGAGTTTGCGAGGTCGCTCGCTCCCGTCAGACTGCTTCAGACCGGCAAGGGGGATCAGTGGCCGAAGAGCATTTCATTTTTGCAGGGCTTTCATGTCAGGACGGTCGAGGAGCTTCGTATCTTCGACAGGTGGGGAAGCAGTTTCTCGCCTAAGAGTCTCGCGGCTCAGATCGGCGTGAGGTCGAACGGCGATACATTCTCATTCGACATCTACGAGAAAGCTATGGGGCCTCACGGTATCACAGCCGGGACATCAGGAAGCGGCAAGAGCGAAATGCTCACGACGTGGCTGTTGTCGATGGCCATGAACTTCTCGCCGGACGATGTAAATTTCGCGCTGATCGAGTTCAAGGGCAACGACCTCTCGAATATCTTGAAGCCACTGCCTCACATAGCCGGAGTCGTCAGCAACATGAACGACCCCTCGACCATAACGCGAAGCATAAAATCCCTCGAAGGTGAGAAAGCTCGCCGAATGAAAATTTTTGAAGACGCTGTGTGGCTTTCAACGAAATCCATATCGGCATATCAGACATATCAGAAATCCCACAGAGACGTGAAGCCGCTCCCCTATCTCATCATAGTGGTTGACGAGTTCGCGGAGTTCGCGACACAATACCCCGAATACGCCGGAGACTTCATTAACTCGATCGTCCGCGTCGGCCGCAGTATCGGAATGTATGCCGTCCTCACGATGCAGTCGCCTCAGGGTGTCATCAAAGGTCAGGTGTCGGCAAACACGAAATTCCGCATATGTCTGAAGACCGCCAACGCCTCCGAGAGCAAGGAAATTTTGGGCACCAACGACGCTTTCGGAATATCCGCGCCCGGCCGTGCGATCGTGAAGGTCGGCAACAATGAAGTTTACGAACAGGTTCAAACGTTCTACGCGAAAGCTCCTTACACGCCCGACTCAGGCAAGAAAGGCCCGGTAACTGAAATTAATATCGTGGCTCTGGACGGCAAGAGGAGCAGGCCGGAAATCTACGACAAGACCGTCAAGGCCGCAAGAGACGCTCTGAGCGAGGGTAACGCCATCGTCAACAACATCATCGACACAGCGAAAGAACATCACATTGACTGGGCGCGGCATGTGTGGCTCGATCCGCTGCCGGAGATGCTGTCGCTTGATGAGCTTATCTCGGAAAATCTCGCTTACAAGAACGGCGTGTGGGAGCAGCGTAATGACGGCTTGGCCGTGAGAGTTGGCAAAATCGACGCGCCGGAAAATCAAGATCAGTACCCGTTCATTCTCGACTTCATGAGGGACGGACATCAAATTTTGTATGGCGCACCTTCATCAGGCAAGACGACATTCCTTCAGACGTTGCTCCTGTCGGCCGCGCAGACGTACACGCCTGAGCAGACTCACTTCCTGATTTTAGATTATGGCAACTGGGGGCTGAAAATCTTCGAGACGCTTCCTCACACTCTCGTGGTCGTTGACCCCGGCGACAAGGAGAAGATCGACAAGGCGAAAAATTTCCTTTACAACGAGCTAAGCTCGCGGAAAGCTCTGTTCGCGTCTCAGGACGTTGGAAACCTCGAAGCCTATCGCGAAGTCTCCGGCAAGACCATTCCTACAATAATCCTCGCGATCGACAACATGGCCTCGCTCTATAACAACAATCCCGAGCTTATGGACGTTCTGGTTCAGACTTCGAGGGAGGGCGGCAGCCTTGGCATCTTCATGGTCATGACCGCAGGCAGCACAGGAAGTTTCATGTTCAGGATAGCGCAATACGTGAAGTCAAATCACACTCTTCAAATGACGGAGAAAGGCGACTATCGCTCAATCGTTGGCGGCAATGGCCACGTAGAGCCGGGACACTACGCAGGGCGCGGCTTGACTAAGGGCTTAGTTGGACCTCTCGAATTTCAGACGGCCTTGTGCGTCAGCGGAGCTACCGAGGGCGAACGTGTCAAACGTCTGCGCGAGGTCTGTAAAGCAATGTCGGAGTCGTGGACAGGCAAACGCGCAACCATGGAAGAGCCTGAACTCGAACCTATTGAGATCGGCGAGATGTCATTCAGCGACAAGAGCGTCCAAATCGGCGTGAACAAACAGACGCGGCAACCCGTCGACTTCGTATTCAAGGACATGAACGGCTGTGTAATCTCCGGCACGGACGGCGGCGGCAAGACCAATGTACTCGGCTTAATAGCTCGGGCACTCGGCAAGGACGACAAGACGAAGCTCTACATCTACGAGGAAAAATCTTTCCTTGAAAATCTATGTCCCAATGCCACGGTCGCGCATGATGCCAAGAAAGCTGACGAGATCGTCGGGGAGCTTGCGGCTGAGTTCGACAACAGAGACGACGACAGCGAGGGCCGGGTCGCGTTCTGCATTGACGACTTCGCGAAGTTCTATAACGGTATCTCTCAGGAGAGCGCGGATATTCTCGACAACATTGCCTCGGGTGGAACTGATCGAGGTGTCTATCTCTATATCGTCTGCGACACGTCCGGGCTTGCTAAGATGTCTCTGTTCAAAGTCAAGCTGTTCGAGACCTTGCTGGCTAATGGCAACGTCGTTGTCGTCGGTGGCAACATGGCGAGCTACAAAGCTTTCGAGTCCCTCCATCGCAACAAAGATTTACACTTCGCCGAGCATGAGGGCTGCGTGATCCACAACAACAAAGTTACTTCGCTGGTCTTCGCGAAAGTTGAAAGGGCGTGATGTTATGAACGAACCTGAGCTTTTTCTTGTAACTCTCATCTCCGGCGATGGAAGTCTCGAAGTTGATATGGAGCTTCCCTCACAGCTTCAGATTGGTGAGCTGCGCGGACGAATCCTCGACATTCTGAAAACTTTGTATGAAGATCAGTTCGACGGCTGGCAAAGCTGTCAATTCGAGTACAACAACAGAGTTCTCAGAGATGATGAGACTTTGCTGAAGATCGGAGCTTTCGACGGGAGCAAACTCTACGTCATTGAGGAATAAGTGCGAAATTTAATCGGCTAAAATCGCGATACGCAGTTACGCAATTGTCGCAGAAAATTTTGTTTTCTAATTCCGTACGTGTGAATATAATATGCCTATCGTAAATGAAGCAGGCAGTATTGAAAAGGAGATGACAAAATGGCAGCTTTGAATATGAATGCCGCGTTTGTAACATCAGCCGGAGGACACGGAGCGCGTCCGCCTCATGCACCACCCCCCCCACCACCGCATGGGTCACACTGGCCGCATCACCCGAGTTCACCGTCAGCAGGATCCGCGAGCACCATACAGGTAACCCCGGAGATGCTTGAAGAGGGAGCGAACTTCCTGACGCAGTGCAAAGATGAGCATGACGGTGCCATTTCGGAGATTGACCACGTTGTCAGCGGATTGCTTCAGTACTGGCGAGGTGAGGCGCAGCAGAGCTTCACGGACAGCTACAACCGCAAGAAGTCAGAGTTTCAGCGTTTTGCGATGGATATAGGAGCTTTTGTGAGATTTCTCAGAGAGTTCGCCGCCCAGATGAGAGAGGAAGAGCACAACGCGGCGGGCAGAGCAAGCTCATTAGGCTAAAGGCTTCATTCCCCGAAGTTCGATCGGGATTAAGCATAAACATTTTGAATAAAAGAGAGGTGAAATACGAGATGCCGGAGATTTATTTAACCCCTGATATGCTCACCAGCACAGCGAGCAAGATGGACGCGCAGCAGGAAGTCCTTAACGGTTTCCTTACGAAGGTTGACAACGTAGTCAATAACCTTTTGGCAGACTGGAAAGGCGACGCTCAGACGGCTTTTGCGAAGAGCTGGGAGGAGAAGAAAGGAACGTACCGTCAGTTCACTGCAGATATATCGCAGTTCTCGGACTTCCTTAGAAGTTACGCCGGAACCATGCAGAACCTTGACGCGGGTCAGGCTCCCAAGATCTAGCAGCGACATTTGGACGCGGTTTTTCGTTTGATGATTAGTGATTTTGATAGGAGGTGAATTTGAATGGCAGCAGAGATACTGGTAACTCCCGAACGTCTGGAGGAAGAGGCTAGAAATCTTACCACGAGCAAAGAGGAGCATGATAACTCCCTTAACGAGATGGAGAGCGTTGTGAACGGCCTGCTTCAGTACTGGCGCGGCGAAGCTCAGGACGCATTTGCGAACAGCTTCCGCAACAAGAAAAAGACTTTTGAGAATTTCTCATTGGATCTTGAGAATTTTGTGAAATATCTGAACGACTTCGCGATGATTATGCGCGATCAGGAAAAGTTACAGGTCGGCAAAGCGGCAAGCCTTGCATAAGGTTGATTGACGTGGGAACGATCGGGCAGGGGGACGGTTTGCTCCCTGCTTTTTGTTAATTTCGGGGAGAAATCTTGATGTCAGAGAAAAAATTTCTACTTGTTACAAAGAAAGAATTATTTTATTCAGCTGTCATGCTTCGCATCAGGAAACTGGTGAACGTCGTTTATGACTTTCCAGCTGACGATATCAAATTTGAGCGTGAACTGCGTGAAGCAAGAAAATCACTCCGCAAAAAAAAATTACTCGAAGAAACCGCGCGTGATGGAGTGAATCTCAGCTTCATATTGAGCTTTTGTGTGTCGTTCTGTGCCAATCCGGATCAGTGCGAGGTCGTGGACTCTTACGGATACTACGCGACCATATACAGAGTGTCGAAAATGTACATGCTCATGGAACAGCACGACGATGACGATCTGGCCGCAATGTGGTTCACAGATAGGGCAAAACTTGACGAATATATAAACAACGAAATCCAGACAAGGAAAGGAGCTGTGTTGGTATGAGCGGACTTAGAGACGCAAGCGGCGCAATAGTCATAGACGAAGCCGAGGCCGAAGAGGACATACGCCGGATCGAGCTTGCAAAATCAAAACTTGAAGAGGCGAAGCAGCTTCTGTCGCCGGCTAAAATCGACTCAGAAAGAATGTTCGGGGCGGCGAGAGACGCTCTCGAAGAACAGCTTACGAAGATAGAGCGCGATCTCTCGGATTGGGGCGACAGGTGCGACTTTTCAGTCAAATATATCAGGCATGTTGTCGCTGAATACAAGCGCATAGATCGCGAGTTTGCCGCAAAAGCGAAAGGAATGAGTTAAATTATGCCGACAACTATAATTAACGTTTCAGCAATCGAGGACAGCACAGCCAGAGCCATGAAGCAGCTCGACACCCAACGCAACGCCATAGACAACATAGACAGAATAGTGAACTCTATGGAAGGAGTATGGGAGTCCGAGGCGCAAAAGGTTTATACGGACAAATTCAGGGACGCTAAGGCAAGAATAGAGCGTTTTAACGATTCAGTCGCGGAGTCCCTCGACAGTATGCGCAGTTTCGTGAGCGATTGCGTGTACGCCGACGAGCAGACAGCCCGCGAACTTAGAAATATTAGCTGGTAAAGCTTGGGAGGTCTTCATCATGCCTAAGATGTTATATGTTACGGAAGAGATGATCAGCCGCGCTGGCAATATCGGAGCGAACGCTTCGGACATTCTCAGCAGTCAAAATCAAGTTACAGGGATATTTCAGAACATGGGGCGGGACTTCAGCGGAAAAATTCCCGCGCTCATGACAGAGAAGATGATTGCTATGGAAAGCGACTATCAAAACATAAATTCAATTTTGAACGGCTACAAAGAATTTTTAGAGGACAGTGCCCGCAATATCGTGTGGACAGACGAACAGGCCGCGCAATGGGCGAAAGCTCTTGGACACTAGCGGAGGTGATAGCTTATGCCATCAAACGTGATTATATTCGACTCTGATTACATTGCAGAACTCACAGCCAGCATGAACATGGCGTGCGATCTCGTCGGCGAGGCCGTGAGCAGTCTCAAAACGGCAAGCCTCCACGAGGGCTGGAAATGTAAGGAGTGTACAAGAATTTCAGAAAATCTTGACGATCTGAATTTGAGACTTGGTCGTCTCGATAAAGGAGTGAATGAAACAGTGAGTGTACTTGGAGGAAGCGTTGCCAGGTTCGCGGAGCTTGAAGCTAAATACGAATCGCAGGCCAACAGTCTTTCAGAAGAGCTTAGAGCAAATTACGGCTACAGCGCGTCTGTGCATGGAAGCTCCGTGCCTCAGGGTACAGGAGAGACGGCCGGGATCGGAGCGGGGGTCGCGGGCGCGGGCGCAAAAGTTCCGGGAGCCAAGACAGAGCCTCAGCCTCAAAGGGGCAGCAGCTCGCCGTCTATGAATATTGGCCTCAGGGGACTATCGGGAGTGATAAACCCCAACGACATGCCCGGAGTTCCGTTCCAGAGTGGCGGGAGCGTCAATCTGCCGGTTACTCACATTCCGGACAAGCCGGAGGCCGCCGCGAAAGGAGTCAAAGATACTTTAGAGGTCGCTGACATCGCCGTAACGAGCGTAGCTGACTCGATCACGAATTTGCTCGGTGGCAAGGTCAGCGTCAGGGTCGTGGGGTCGGACGGGAGCGACGTTACCGTCAAAAGCCTCGTCGAGACCTACAACGCAGGCAAGAGCATCGTTGAAAATTCCGCGATGATAGTGTCGAGTCCGGCAATGCCTCACACTGAAGAGCGTCTAGCTATGGCCGCAGGGCTGGTGAGCCTCGCAGGCAGTGCCGTAACGGGAGTGGGAATGTTGGTAAAGCCATCAAGCGCAAACATTCAAACCGACGTTCAGAACATGAGGAAGAGCGCGAGGGATCTGCTTCAGAACCTGCAGGACGACTCCGAATCCAACGAACTCCGCACCGTACTCGGCGTAATCTCTGCGGCGGGAGCTTCTGACACGGCGGGCGCGTCGACTGAGTCGCTGCTCTCGGAGGTTGCGGGAGGCTCGGGGGATTCGTTCTTCGCGAAGATCATTAGCCTGCTTATGGGTAAGATTGACGGCAACTCATCGAAGACTACGAGCGCGTCAGCGACCACTTCAAACGCTGAGTCATCGGTACAGAAATTTTTTGGCAACTTCGTTGCGGATTGGGCTTAGGGAATGAAAGTATCAGTGAAATTTGCGGCGCGTTCTGACGTTGGGCGCGTGAGAAAGAACAACGAAGATAATTTATATTGCAACGGAGTTTTTATGTCGGTCTCGGAACGTGAGAGACCGTTTTTTTTGAGCGGTGTCGCTGAGGCTCCGTGTGTCTTCGCTGTGTGCGACGGCATGGGAGGCGAGGACTGCGGCGAGGTGGCTTCGCTGACGGCTGTCGAAACTCTCGCGGAACATTCAAGGGACATTCTCGCCAAGGAGACCGACAGAGCCGTGTATGATTTCGTAACTGACGCTAACAGAAAGCTCTGCGCGATCATGACGAAGCAGTCGCTTAGAATGGGCACGACCCTCGTAATGGCTCGGATTGATGATGAGGCTTTCAAGCTCTACAACCTCGGAGACTCGAGAGGCTACAGGGTCGAGGGTAATCGGCTCGTGCGCTCAACCGACGATCACACGCTGGCCGAGGATAAAGTACGAATGGGGCTTATAACTCCCGCCAAGGCCGAGAAAGACAGAGACAGACACGTCCTCACGCGATATCTCGGAGTGTTCGATGACGAGATGACCGCCGCGCCGGACGTGAACGGGCCATATTACTTCGACAAGAACAGAAAGATCTTGCTATGCTCGGACGGCTTGACGGAGATGCTTGACTACAGCGAGATAGCCGCCATAATGACGAAGCCGTGTGAAGTCTCCGAGACCGTCAATAGTCTGGTCGAGGCTGCGCTTGCTCACGGCGGACGCGACAACGTAACCTGCGTAGTGATAGAAATTTTGAAAGGGGATTAAATTCTCATGAGCGACATAAAGCAATATGAACCTCTCTGGGGGTCGTGGTATATCGACTCTCAGCTTGGCGAAGGCTCGTTCGGAAAAGTTTATAAAGTTCATAAGGAGGAGTTCGGAAAGGTTTATTACGCTGCCGTAAAGATGATCTCGATCCCTCAGAGCGAAGCTGAACTTGAACAGGCTCGCAGCGAGGGACTCGATGACGCTTCCGCGAGGAGCTACTTCCAAACTTTCGTAACTGACATCATACAGGAGATCGATCTGATGAGCGCGTTCAAAGGCAACACGAACATCGTATCGCTCGAAGATCACGAGGTCGTGGAGAAGAAAAGTTCGATCGGTTGGGATATCCTGATCAGAATGGAGCTTCTGACGACGCTGTCGGCTTACATGAACGAGAAGCCGCTCATGACCGAGGACATAGTGCAGGTTGGAATGGACATTGCCCGAGCCTTGGAACTTTGCGCCATGAAGAAGACAATACACCGAGACATCAAGCCGGATAATATTTTCGTGTCTCAATACGGCGATTACAAGCTCGGGGACTTCGGCATCGCCCGCCAGATCGAGCGCACCATGTCAGGACTTTCAAAGAAAGGTACGTATACGTACATGGCCCCGGAGGTCTTCAAAGGTGAGGAGTACGGCCCGTCGGTGGATTTATATTCGCTTGGCATCGTCATGTATCGCTACCTTAACAAGAACAGAACGCCTTTCCTGCCGCCGTTCCCTGACCCGATAACGCCGAGAGACCGGGACGAAGCTCTGAGGCGACGAATGAGCGGTGAGCGTCTTCCCGACATTCCCGACATAGATCCCGAACTTAATGATCTTGTGTTGAAGGCTTGCGCTTACAATCGCGAAGACAGATTCAAGGACGCTACGGAGTTTCGGACGGCGTTGGAGAAGTTCGCGGGTTCAACTCCACGACCGCCGGCGCAGGAGGTCAAGCGTGAGCCTGTCAAGGCCGGAGTCAAGAAGCCTCGATCAATGCGCGTTGAGAATGACGAGAAGACCGCGGGAGTGTTCGCGCTCCGACGCAATGAACCCGAGTTCGAAGAGGTTGCGAAGGCTCCCGAGGTCCCGGCCAAGATCACGAACATATTCGCGAACATCGGAGCAGTCTGCGCGGGAATATTGACGCTCCTTTGCATTTTCAGCGGCAACCGTGGCGATATCGTCGTGTCGATGCCGCTGTACGCTTTGTGCGTCGCGATGTGCGTGATAAATTTCAAACAGGCCGCACTCAATGCGACTCTCATAATATGGCTGGTGTGTTATCTGGCGTTCAGTGCCTTGATGAACTTCGGCGCGTTCGATTATCCGTTGCTCGCGCTGCTGCTGGGCTTGCTGTCGGTCGAGGTGATGCGCTCGTCCGTGAGGAATTACAAATTAATATTGAGCGTAATTCTTTCGTTGTGTGCGATCGTGTCGTCGGTGCTGATCTTTCGTTCGATGGGAGCGTCGGACTCGGCGGCGTTTCGGGCTTACACGGCGGCTTCATGCGGGATCCCGTTCCTGATGTTCTTCACGGCGGGGCTGGTGGTGTTGCCGAAGCGCGGGGACGGACGGATCATAGCCGGGCTGTTGGCGATGCAATTTTTCTCGCTGATGACGTTTCTGTTTCTTGTCTTTGGCCGCGGCAGCGGGATCGGCGCGAATATTTTGTTTCATGTAGCTGACGCGAGCTTCGTAGGATTTTCGCCGGAGAGATTTTCATGGTGGCGTTACGCGAGGTTCCTCGGGCTTGTGTTGCAGATGCTAATGGCCGAGTGCATGATCTGCATAGCTGCCGCGAGAATGACACCGCCGGAGTTTCTTGGCCTCATGGCGAACAAGAAGAAAACTTTCATAATATTCGCGGTCTGTCTTGCCATTATAGCCGCCGGAGTTTTCGCCGTAACGTTCATCTGATAAAAAAACTTCTGGGCACGATGTCCAGAAGTTTTCTTTTCTTATTTTTAAAATTTCAAGTTTCGTTATCGTCTTCGCCGAGCCCTCAGGATTATGAAGCCCAACACAGCCGCCGAGACAGCTCCAGGGATCGCGCCAGTGTTGCAGCCGCCCATCAATATTGCCAAAAGCAGCTTGCCAAGGTAGAAGCTGAACGGCTTGCCGGCGTTCAACAGTCCCACCATTAGGAACTCACGCACGCCGAATTTTTCAAGTTTCTTTCCTGTCAGCGAGAACAGCTCGAACGTGTTCACAAGTCCCGTGATGAAAGCGGGCTGGAAACGTTCCTCAGCGATGAAGTCCTCGCCAAACGCGTAGATTTTGTAGTTGCTGACGGCTTGCCCGTCGAGGTCTTTCCAAACTTTGCCGAACGTGTTTGCCCATAGAGGCTCGGAGAGGTCTACGGAGATCGCGTACCATTCGAGTTTGTCCTCGGCCTCTTCGCTTGCTAACGTCGTCGGAAGGTTGAGCGTGATCTGATGATTGTCGCCGCTCACATATTTTCTGATGTCTTCGGTTGGTGTGGCAGGATAGCTAAGTTGCAGCGAGCTGAGATATTTTATCTCGTCAATATCAATGTTAAGCTCGTCAGCTATCAGCTGTGTAAACTCCGGCGGGAGCCTGTCGACTGGATCATCTTCAGCGTGATACGTCCCGCGCCCGACGGTAACGATGCCGGTGTTGATGTTTGCGGGTCTGAACAGCGAGATCACAACGTACACCTGCTTGCTGGCCGGGACGGTCGTAACCCTCTGGAATGTCCCGCCGACCTCCGCGAAGAACATCGAGTTGCTAGTGGAGCCAGCGTCTCCGTATCTGTCGTGTCGGAGCGTCTCTGTGCTTACCGAATATCCCCACGCGGTCAGCCGCTCGTTCTCGTTGACATCAGCGCCGAGATTGCACCGCGCGACATACACGTTATCGGTCGTGCCTCCTGTCGCTACTGGAAGCGTCGTTGCGGCATGAACTCCCCATTTGGCCAAGGTAGTCCATTCGACAACCGTAACTTTGTTGTTCCAATTGACGTAAGCTCCGCCGTCATCTTTGAGAGCTACCGAGCTGAATGAGACTACCTTATCCCTCGTGAGCGTGCCCCATGCCGGGTTCCAAGCCGCGATGATAGCGTCCTTCATAGCGTCCGTAAGCTCGAAATCCAGAGTCCAGCTCCCCACGAGATCGTACTCTTCATATTCTATTTTCTCGTAATAGTCCGACGTTCCGACCTTGCCAGCGAACGCCGGGACACTCAGCAGCGTTGCGCATAAACACAACGCCGCCGCTAATATCCCTTTCCTCATTTAAGCATTCCTGCCCTTCCTCAGCATGACCGCCGCAAGCGCGAGAGCAATAGCTCCGAATCCAGCATCGCAGCCGCCGCCACCGCTAGAGCCGATGTTGCCTTCAGATTTCTCAGCGAAGAAGACCTGCGTATCCGTGTTGGCTTGGAGTTCACCTGCTCCGAAGATCTCTTCGTCGAAGTTGTCAAGCTTCGCGCCTGACGTGTCCATCATCGTCCATTCGTCCGAGGTGAGAGCTGACACGCTGACTGCGGCATTTCCAGCCCCTGAGCCTGTTACGGCGTAGAGTTTGAAGTTGCTGACACTCTTGCCGCGCATGGCCGCCGGGATCGTGAACTTCAAGACACGATAGCCGCCTGTCTTGACGTTGATGGTGTAGACCGGTGAGGCAACTGCGTAATCTTTGCCGTTGATGAACTCTTTAACGTCGCTAGCCGCCGCCTTAGGCTCGGAGATTTCGTCATCGTCGTCCCACTCAGGAATCTCATCGATCCCAAGAGTTTGGGCGATCGCGTCCGCAACTTTATCTTCAAGCACGGGCTTCTCGGCCTTGACATCGTAAGTCCCGGTGCCGCTGCCGCTCTCTTCTTCGTCGACTAACGCAAGCGCGCCACGAAGTGTCTGACCGTTCGTGAGCTTGACAGCAAGGTAAGCTTCATTGCCCTGCGGGACTGAATCAGTGACGCTTCCGGCATTGTTGAGCAACACGAAATCAAATTTTTCAGCATTCGAGCCGTTGAAGTTGTAGAGTGCAATCTTGTCTCCGGCCTTGACCTCGCTCGCGTCAAAGAAGCAACGGATTACATACACGCCGTCAGCCTTGGCCGTGATCTCAGGAAGTGTGAAGAGCATCGTCGCGTTCGTTATCTTCGTGCTGTCGGCTGTCCATGCCTTGTTGGTCATCGCCGCGCCGAATGAGTAAATCTTATCCGAGGTAGTGTCGAACTTGCTCGCGATGGTGTTGAGGAGCGTCGTTGAGGTCAAATCGACGTTGGGATTGTAATCTTCCGTGCGAGCATACTCCGGCAACACAAAGTTCGACGTGTTGAAGCTCACCGTTACGGGCATGGTGTCAATTTCCTCAACGTCGCCGGTGTAGCCAACATCGTACTCGTATGTTATGTGTCTGACTCCCGAAGCAAGGTAGACAGTCCCCGAATCTTTCTGATATTCCGTAGCGACTGTAGAGTTGTTGATGTCGTAGCCCTGGACGCTGGCGATGTTTTTGACGTTGTCCGCGCCGACATAGTTGCTCAACTCAGCCCGGTAAGGATACGCCGCACGCCCGGACAGATCGACCGACAGGGTGTTAAGGAACGTTCCGGAGGTGAAATCGATGAGTTCCGAGTTCGCCGAGAGGTCAAGCGTCGCGATATCGTTGCTGCTGACATCAAGGCTGAGAAGGTGAGTATTCTTGGACAGGTCGATAGTCTCAAGTCCGTTCTGGTTGACGCTCAAAACGAGGAGTTCCGGATTTTGTGTAACGTCGAGCGTCCTTAAATAGTTGTTCGCCGCAAGCAACATCAAGAGATTGGGACTTCCCGTAACATCGAGCTTGGATATGATGTTGTTGCAGATATCGAAGTTGACAAGCTCGGGCATCGCCGCCGTGGTGAGCGTGAGAATGTCGTTGCTGTTGCAGCTGAAATGCACAAGAGCCGTGTTCTTGCTGATGTCAAGCTCAGTCAACTTGTTGTCTCCGCAAGTGAGAGTCTCGAGCTTCTCACTCTTGGTTACGTTGAGCGACGCGAGTTTATTCGCCGAACAGCCGAGATAGACGAGTTCGGGATTGCCTGACGTGTCAAGAGCCTTCATATCGTTGCTGAAGCATATGAGCGTATCAAGGGCGGGCATCTTGCTGAGATCGATAGCTTCGAGCTTGTTGTCGTAGCACGAAATGAACGCCAGCACCGGATACTCACTCTCGCCGAAATTGATTGCCGAGATGTCATTGCTATACACTAAAAGATCAGTGAGCTTCGTATTCTTCGAGAGGTCAAGAGTCCCGGTGATTTTATTGTTGCCACAGCTCAGTCTCACAAGCTCCGGATTTTCGCTGACGTTGAGAGCCGTTATCTTGTTGTCGTAGCAGAACAGAGCGCGAAGCTTAGGCCAAGCACTGACATCGAACTCTCCCGAAAAGTCGTTGCTGTTGCATTTGATGATGAAGCCGTTTATGGTGTCTGAACCGAGCTTCAGTTCCGATATTTTGTTGTTGTAGCAATCGACTTCGGCGATCTGAAGGCTTTTGCTGACATCAAGAGTCCCGGTGATGTTGTTGTCCGAGCAGTCGACACTCATAAGATATATATTCCCAGTAAGGTCGAGAGCTTTGATCTCGTTGCGAGCGCAGTTGAGAGTAACCAAAATCCCGTTGCCTGTAACGTCGAGTGCCGTCAGCTTGTTGTTGACACAATAAAGCTGTTGAAGGTTGGGATTGCTTTCAAGGTTAAGCTCCGCGATGTCGTTGCTCGAACAGTAGATCGTCGTCAAGTTTTCGTTAGCCGTAACATCGAGTTCCGCAAGCCTGTTTTCGTTGCAGGCGAGCATCGTGAGTCTGGGATTAGATTTGAGGTCGAGTTTCTCAATGTCATTCTTGTGGCAGGCTAGGTAGCGGAGATTTACATTCTGAGTTACGTCGAGATCTGAGAGATCGTTGCTGTAGCAGTAAAGCTGATAGAGATAACCGTTTTTGGTAACGTCGAGCGCAGTCAGTTTGTTGCCGTCGCATGTCAATCCCGTCAGATATTTCTGCTTCGTAACGTCAAGCTCTTCAAGCTGGTTGTTGCTGCAAGTCAACGTCATGAGACCGTAAATGTATTCATCTTCGTTGAGTTCGTTGTTGAAGATCAGTGTCTTGATGTTGTTGTTAGCGCAATCCAGCTCACTTAGGTACACGTTTGCGCTGACATCAAGCTCCGTTAAAGCGTTGTTCGCACATTTCAGCGACATGAGGAATGGGAAATTCTCAATTCCTTTCAACGATTCGACACCGAGATCGGTAACGTCGATTTCGTCCATCCAAAGCTCCATGCCGTCAAGCTCACCGTCGCCATCTGCGTCAAAATTTTCGCTCAGGTAGTCGCGGAAGGAATCGTCAGAAAATACTGAATTGTCCTCTAGCTTTACCCCCCCCACGAAGCCGAACACATGCCGACGACTGTCAGCACAGCCAAAAGCGCAACTGCAAACTTCTTCATAACTAAAACTTCCTTTCTGAAAAAATTTGAGGAGTTAGAAAACCATCTTGCGCGTTACTGCCTCTTCTTTCTGGAAGCTCTGAAGATCATGAAGCCTCCGACTATCGCCCCCAATCCTATAATACCGAAACCAAAATTACAACCTCCCAAAAGGAGCGCAAGAAGCAACTTACCAATGTAAAGGCTGAATGGCGTACCCGCGTTCAGGAAGCCGACCATCAAAAATTCCCTCGCGCCGAATTGAAGCTGTTCGCCACTCAGCGACAGAAGCTCGAACGTGTTCAACAAACCCAAGATGAACGAAGCTCGGACGCTCACGCCTGAGACCGTAACCGTATCTTCCTGCTCGAGCAGCGCGTCGCCGGCCTCATATTTAGCTGCGTATATCTTCAAGTCGTTGATGCTGACCCCGCCGATGTCGTTCGAGAGTTTGTCCGACAGCGTAACTTTGAAGACGTAATAGCCTTCCTTGTCGACGCTCAGCGTGTTGAACTTACCCACGATGTTGTAACTGTCGGCCTTGGCCTGCTCGGTTACGACTGACGGAGGCTCGATAGCGTCATAGATGTTCCGATGCTCAATGAATTTTATGTCGCTGGATTTGAGGGTCTCCTTTATCTCCGGGTTCTCGTTCAGAACTTCGGCGATCTTCACGCTCAGACTGTCGCGTGACTCTACCTCAATCGGCTGAATCTCCGCGAGCTGAAGTTCCTCGGCTGTCGTGATAACTCCCTTGTTCGTCTGTCCGGCCGTCATCTGCACCGCGGCATACACGACACCGCTGGCCGGGACTTCGGTGATCTCCTCGAAATTCTCATCAAAGAAGACATATTCGGAATTTTGGAGTGCGCTCGACTCTACATTCCCGCTTCGTGAGCTTGCGTTGTCTGAAATTCCGTGGAGGTTGAGCCGCTTTCCGACCATTGAGCTATCAATCGCGTAACGCATGACATACACGCCCGTGTTGCTTGGCAAGACCGTCGGCAACGTGATCACGACCTGCTCGCCGAGGGAGCTTATCGAGGATTGATCGCTTGCGTCGAGGTTCCAGCTTTCCGCGATAATCTCGCTCTCCGTGAACTGATAGACAGGACGCGAGCCAAATTTCCGCGACAGCGCACTCGTCAGCCCGCTCGGGATATCGAAACCGTAACGCCATGTCCGACTGCTCGTGTTGCCGCCCGTAGCCGCCGAAGCCGCCGCGTTCACGACGATGTCGAAGCTGGTCTCGTCGATGTATGAGGCACCGCTGATCACCCACACGACGCCGTCTTCATCAGGGGCACTGCTACCACTGTACGCAATTCTAGCCTTGACCGTAACGGTGTGTGTCTGAGACCTCATAATCGAGTTCGCCGGAGCTGAGCCCGTTATCGTTATGAAGTAATGACCTGCGTCATTGGAAGCTATAGCTCCATTCAAGCCCGTAAGCCCCGTGCTGTTGGTGATGTCGCATGATATTATCGTTACATTCACGGACGAAGAGTCGCCGCTCGCCTCAACGACAGCCTCTCCGAACGAGCCGCCGACCGCCGGAACAGTCAGAGATCCCGTCGATGGAGTTGTAACTTTTAGCCCAACGCCAATACTTTTCGCGCGCTCTTTCGCGTCTTCTCCTGAGCCTGACGAACCCGGACTCACGACTATATCGAAGCTAGCTCGGTCGATGTATACGTCGCCGTAGCTCGATGAGCCGCTGCTGCTGTTGTATTCGACTTTAGCTCTGACCGTAACGGTGTGGGTCTGAGAACTTGTCAGCGAGTTCGCCGGAGCCGAGCCAGTTACCGTGATGAAGTAATGACCCTCGTCATTGGAAGCTACGACACCTTTCAGATCCGTAAGCCCCGTTGTGTTGACGATGTCGCACGAAATTATCTTAACCTCCATGCCGGAAACGTCGCCGCTTGCCTCAATGATAGCCTCGCCGAACGAGCCGCCGCTAGCCGGGAGTGTTGCAACTCGTGAGTCCGGGCTTGTAACCTTGATCCCAACTCCGACCTCGCGAGCGTGTTCGATTGCTCCTTCTTCCGACCTTTCAGCCACTAATTCAATGTTGACCACTTGAAATTCAGCGTCATGTTTATAGTGATTTGAAGAGTCGACATCGTACTCAGCGATTACGTTCATGGTCGTTGAGACTAGCCCCGCCGGCATTGTCCCCGAAACTATTACGTGGCCTGAAGCTGTCGTTAGCGTAGCCGTGTCCGAAGCCGCAACCGCAGATGTAACAGCATCTTCCGTTATGTTCAGTGAAAGATCAGTGTCCGAAGTTGCTTCCCATGCGATGTTGCCGGTGTACGTTCCGTTCACGGCCAAGGTAGCCCGGAATGATAGATCCGAGTTCGTAACATATATGACTCCTGAGCTTGGCTCAAAGCTCATAGTGTTCGTGCCGGGGTCAGTGCCACCGCCTGAGGCCGCGACAGTTATGGTAACGGTGTCGGAATATTCAGTGTAGTCAGAGCCGACATCTTCATACGCCACGACTGTCAGCGTGTAGGTTGCGGGACTCGACGAGGTGTTGGCCGGAACTTCAGCCGTGATAATGGCGTTGGTGGTATCAGTTGCAATTCCTTTACTTTTTATAGTGATGCCGCCGCCATTCGCATTCCATTTGACTGTGGTTGAGGGTGTTCCGACCACTTCCGCGCCTACTGTGAACGTCCCGCCACTTGACGACAACTCGATCGTCTTTGAGGACGGGTTAGTGATCGTTATTCCGGTGATGCCAAGCTGAACCGCGGCTTCGACATTTATTACGAGGTCAGCAGAATATACGACCTCTCTATCGTCGCTCGCCAAGACTCTCAGCGTATAGCTCTCCACGGTCGCTCCTGTGTTCTCGTGAGGCGTAGTACCTGACACAGTCGCGGTGGTCTGATCTGTTGTGCTTGTGGTTATGGTCGCGTCTTCAATATAGCCGCTTGGGCCGTTGAGAATTTCCAGCCCCCACTGTATGCTCCCGTAAGGTGTCCCGGTCGTGCTCACGGTTGCAGTAAACGAGCCGCCTGCGGATTCGAGGTTTATGGGATTTTCATCACCGAGGATCTCTACGCCGTCTATACCCGCAGGTTCAGCCGCGACAACTATTTTGAGATCGTCGGTGTATACAGTGCCCCTGTCGTCGCTTGCCATTATAGTCAGCGTGTATTCTTTTTCCTCCGTTGACTCGTTCGGCATAACTACTACCGTAACCGTGGCTATATTGTTCACGTCAGAGTAGTCTATCTCCCAACCGAAGTCATCACCTTCCGTCGCACTCCAGCCGACATTTCCGTAAGGTGTTCCGTCCACACTCACGGTAACAGTGAACTCGCCGCCCGATGAATCCAAGTCTACTCTCTTGTCCGCCGGGTCAGTGATTGTGATTCCTGTTATGCCGGTCGAGAATGTCCCCTCCGTCAATGATACGACAACGTCCATAGTCGGCGTGTAATCGTTGTAAGTGAGGAAGTCATATGTGACATACGCAGGCTCCTCGGTCGTCGTTAAGACTCCGCTGTCGTTCGACGTAAAGTTAATATCTTCTTCATTTTCATCAAGCACATGAACGTTGGTCGCGCCTAGAATAATAGGCATGTCAATTGTATACGTACCGTCGCCGTTATCTAAGTAAATTCCCTCCGCGTCCTGCGAATTGCACCAGAGGGTCGTGAGGCTGGGCGCATGCTCGGTGCCTGCATAGAGTCCCATGAGCTTGTTGTTTGAGACATGCAGTTTCGTGAGCGACGTGTTGCCATCGAGGGTCAGGTCTGTCAGTGCGTTGCTGTTCACTTCTGCGATCTCAAGTTGAGCAAGGCCGATGATGTTAAGCATACTTATGCCGCTCGCGTACGCGTACAGTTCTCTCAGCTTCGTGTTGCTGCGGAGATCGAGGCCATCAAGGTTATTTGTCCAAACGTACAGCTCTTCCAGATTCGGGCATTTTTCAAGCCCGCCAATATATGTAAGTTCGTTGTTTCCGCAATTGAGATATACCAGCGCGTCATTGCTAAGCGTAAGTCCCGTCAGCAAATTATTACTGCAGTCGATGGACACGATGGAAGGATACATGGAGAAATCGGGGAGCGTTTCAAGTTGGTTATCTGAACACTTCAGATATTGAAAATTCGACAACGAAGAAGCGGGAAGCTCGATCTTTGTGAGGTTGTTGCCAACGCAGTCGAGACTCACGAGGTTGAGAGCCTCATACAGGTCAATCGACTCAATGTTGCCGCCCCAAAAGTTCAGATAGGCCAAGTTCGGGAACTTTTCAATTCCTTTCAAGGACGCTATGCTCGAATCAGTCAAGTTCATAACGATCGAGGTTGTATCGACCAACACGTCGTCATCAATCTCTCCGTTGTCGTCCGTGTCGTAGTTATCTCTGACATATTGTTGGAAGTGGGGATCGGGGAACGTGGAGTCGTCGATTGTTACACTGGCCCAGGCACTTGCCGCAACGCCCAGACATACGAGGAAGCACAAGAGGAATACGAAGAATTTTCTCACCATACAAAGACCTCCCATAGAGTGCCATAATTTGCGCCACCCCCCCCCCAAAACCTCGAGAGGCCGGAGGCGAGACACATGGCTCATATTATAGCGCACGAGGTCGGGCGAAAAGTCGCGGATTTATTTTTGGCGGAGGGGTCGCGAAGGCT
>JAFSJO010000032.1 GCA_017449415.1 Synergistaceae bacterium | reverse complement strand
TTGTAGGCTCTGTAGTCGATGTCGAAGATGACGCGGGTTCCGTTCTTCTTCGCGAGCATGACGGCTTTCAATGCGGCTTCACGCGAGGGGCTTTCGGCCAAAGACGTTCCCGAGATCAAGAGAGCTTTGCCCTGCTTGATGTATTCCTCGTCGATGTCCTCAACGCTCAACTGCAAATCCGCGGCCATGTTGCGGTACATCAGGATTTTGCTCTCTTTCGATGAGAGAAGCTCCGTGAACGTCAGCCCGATCTTCTCGCCGTGTTTGGCTCTGACGACGTGTGACGTGTCGATGCCGCGCTCGTTGAAGTAATCGATGACGTAGTCGCCGAACTGATCATCAGAGACGCAAGCGAAGAATCCGGCTTTCATTCCGTGCTTCGTGATGCCGCAGGCTGTGTTGGCTGGCGATCCGCCCACGAACTTCTCAAAGTAGTGAACTTTCTTCAGCGGCTTGAACTCCTCTTTCACGATGTCAGTGTACGCCGGGTTGAAATCAATGGCGATGCGGCCAAGGAAAATGATGTCGTACTTTCTGCTCTCGTCAACTTCCAAATATTTCATGATGTTAGCCTCCTAGAATTTCATGACTTTGACGGGGACTCCGCCTTTTTCGCAGGATTCTTTCGCGGCGATTGCGATCAGAACCGGCTGCAGGCCATCGAACGCTCCGACTACGGTGTCGGTGTTGTTGAGGCACGACTCGACGAAAGCGCACTCCTCAACGTTGAAAGCGTCGTTGTAGCGTTCAAGGAAGAACCACAGCGGCTTCTCTTTCATAACGGCCTCTTTCGTGTAGAGCGTCGTGTTGTTCGGGGTCTCGTTGTCGGCGGTGATGCAGCCCTTCGATCCGAAGACCTCGATGCGCTGGTCGTAACCGTAGACGGCTTGGCGGCTGTTGTCGATCACTCCCAAAGCTCCGTTGGCGAATTTCATCGTGATGATGCAGGTGTCAACGTCGCCGGCCTGAGCTATCTCGGGATTGACGAGACACGCGCCGAACGCGCTGACCTCTTCGACCTCCGAGCCTGAAAGGTAGCGCACCATGTCGAAATCATGGATCGTCATGTCGACGAAAATTCCGCCGGAGACTTTCACGTAGCTGATGGGGGGAGCCTCGGGGTCGCGGCTGGTAACTTTCACGATATGAACGTCGCCGATACCGCCGGACTGTACAACGTCATGAACGTGCTTGAAATTTCGATCGAAACGGCGATTGAAGCCAACCTGATACTTGACTCCGGCTTTCTTGACTTCATCGAGGACTGCGCGGATCTTGTTGAGGTCGTGATCTATTGGCTTCTCGCAGAAGATGTGCTTGCCGGCCTTGGCGGCTTCGATCGAGATAGGCGAGTGAGTGTCGGTCGATGAACAGATGAACACCGCGTCAATCGTCGGATCGTTGAGGATCTGGTGATAGTCGCTCGTGTAGACTGGCACGCCGAGCTTCTCAGCCAATTCCTTGGCCGCAGGCTCGTACACGTCAGAAATGGCGGCGAGTTCAGCACCCGGGACGCGTACAGCGAGGTTGTTTGCGTGAAGTTTGCCGATGCGTCCGGCACCGATGACTCCGATTCTAAGTTTTTTGCTCATGTTGTGAATCATTCCTCCTTAATATTTTCTTGCAGCTTTTTCATGCTCGACGTGGTTGACCCATGCCGCGCGGTTAGCTTCCGTTCCTCCGACCTCGACGGATCCGACGCGCCACCAAGCTCCGTAGCCCTCGGTCATCGATTTCGGCAGGACTTTGACATCGAACAGGACGGGAACATCTTTGATCTTCTTGGCTTCAGCGATCGCGGCCTCAAGCTCTTCGAGTGTGCGGACGGTGTAGGCCTTGGCTCCGTAAGCGCGAGCGATCCCGGCGAAATCTACCGAAATGAAATTGCCGTCGTGCTTGCCTGTCTCGGGATTTCTGAAGCGAAGTTCCGTGCAAAGTGAAGCGTTGCCCTGTCCGGTCTGAAGGTTGTTGATGCAGCCATATGAGGCATTGTCGAACACGACGACGTTGATTTTTTTGTGCTCCTGAACGGCGGTTAAAAATTCCGAGTGAAGCATGATGAAAGCTCCGTCGCCGACCATCGAATAGACTTCATGGTCATCACCAATCGCGAATTTCACGCCCAACGCGCCCGAGACCTCGTAACCCATGCACGAGTAGCCGTATTCCATGTTGTAGGTGTCGGGGCTTGAAGCACGCCACATTCTCTGCATGTCGCCCGGCAATGATCCAGATGCGCCGATGACGCTGTCGCCCGGGTCGATGAGCTTGTTGACGGCGGCGAGGGCTGTCGTCTGCGTGAAGCTCGCTTTGACATCTTCAGCATAACGGAAAGCTGATTGAGCGTTGGCGTCGTTGACCTCCGGGACGTAACCATCACCGAATTTTATCGCGGCGAGCCTGTCATATTCCTTGTTCCACTTGTCTATCGCGGCCTTGATCTCGCCGTTGTAACCTGTCTTGTAACCTTCGAGGGCGACTGAGAGTTTTCCGAGTGCGTCTCTAGCGTCAGCGATCACCGGGACAGCATTCAGCTTGAATGACTGGAACTCCGATACGTTGATGTTGACGAACCTCGCGTCTTCCTTGAAGAGCCACTTCGATGAGGTCGTGAAGTCAGTGTAGCGAGTTCCGACTCCGATGATAACGTCAGCTTCCTTGGCGATGTCGTTAGCCGCCGAGCAGCCCGTAACGCCGAGACCGCCTAAATTCAACGGGTGCGTCCACTCGATTGCGCTCTTGCCAGCCTGAGTCTCGCCAAACGGGATTTGATACTTCTCCGCGAAAGCTCGGAACGCTGCGTGAGCCTCCGAGTAACGAACGCCGCCGCCGCATATGAGCAAAGGCTTCTTGCCCGAACGGATCACCTCAGCTGCCTGCTTAATCGCTATATCAGTGGCTGGTCTGCGCTCGATGCGCCAAACTCGTTTCGCGAAGAAAGATACGGGATAGTCGTAGGCCTCGCCCTCAACGTCCTGAGGCAACGCAATGCACACCGCGCCAGTGTCAGCCGGGTCAGTGAGAACTCTGAAAGCACTCATCATCGCGCTCATGAGCTGCTCGGGACGCACGATTCGATCCCAATAGCGACACACGGGACGATAAGCGTCATTCGTTGAGATTGAAAGATCGTTAGGCTGCTCGATCTGCTGCAGGACAGGATCAGGCTGTCGGCAAGCGTAAACGTCGCCCGGCAATATCAAGACCGGAATATTATTCGCCGTTGCTGTTGCAGCAGCTGTGATCATGTTCGCCGCGCCCGGCCCTACCGACGAGGTTACGGCCATGATCTGCTTGCGCTTCATGTGCTTGGCGAAAGCTACAGCGACTTGTGCCTGCCCCTGCTCGTTCTTGCCCTGATAGACTTCGAGGCGGTGAGCTTCCTGCAAAAGAGCCTGACCAAGCCCAACGACGTTCCCGTGTCCGGGGAGCATGAACACGCCCTTGACGAAAGGCTGTTCGACATCATCGTAGGCCACGTACTGATTTTCAAGGAAGCGCACGAGAGCCTGAGCCATAGTTAATTTAACTGTTTCCATAGTTAGTCCTCCGACTTGAAAATATGATCGTTGGCATCGCTTTTCCAGAGCCACGAATGTTCCGGATCATCGATGCGGGTTTTTCGCCACGGGTTGCCCGGCAGGTGCCTGATCCCCCACATGTAGCACATGGCGTAGCCCGGAGCCGCGCCCTGCGAGTGGAAAGAGTGATTGATGACGAGGCAGCCGTTGTGCCCGGTCTTGTAGACTTCGCCATTTGCAAAGCCTGCGCCGAAGCCGTTGGGATAATCGAAGCGATAGAAATAAACTTCCGGCTGCGGGTGATGATGCGGAGGGTAGCTCGACCATTTGCCGGGATAGTTCAAAACCTCGCCGAGAACCATGTTGCTGTAAGGCGCGGACTCGTAATCAAAGAAAGTTTGGATCTCTCGCTGCATACAGCCCATCAATTCGCCGTTCGAGCCTGCGTGCTGCACCATGATATCTTCGGG
>JAFSJO010000031.1 GCA_017449415.1 Synergistaceae bacterium | reverse complement strand
GTTTTGGGGTGTGATAGGCAGCTCATCATTGAGGAGGCGGCTGCAGCTCGAAAGAATTTTCCCCGACGCGAAGATCATTCCCGTGCGCGGCAACGTCAACACGAGGTTACGAAAGCTCGACGCGGGAGAATTTTCCGGGCTTGTCTTGGCGGTTGCGGGGTTGGAACGTCTTGGGCTCAGCGAGAGGGTCTCGAAAATTTTTGAAGTTGATGAGGTCATGCCTGCGCCCGGTCAGGGGATATTGGCGTGTCAAGGTCGCGGGGACGAAGATTACTTCTACCTCGACGCTGTGAGAGATGAAGAGTCTAAGCTCTGTGCCAAGGCTGAAAGAAGCTTCGCTCGCGCACTCAACGCCGGCTGCAATGTCCCGGTCGGAGCTTACGCAAGGGTCGACGGCGGAAAAATTTTTTTGCGGGGTCTCTACATCGACGAGAGAACGGGAAAATTTTTCAGCGGTAGCGCGTCAGGCAACCTCAACGAGGCTGAGACGATCGGCGAGACTTTAGCAAAGGAGATATTTCGATGATTTATTTGGTTGGTGCGGGGCCGGGCGATCCGGGCTTGATGACCCTGAGGGGTCGCGAGGTTCTATCCAAGTCCGACGTTGTGATCTATGACAGGCTCGTCGGTGATGGCGTGCTTGCGATGATCCCGGAGTCGGCTGAGGCGATCGACGTTGGAAAGATCCCCGGCTCTCATAAAATTTCACAGCGAGACATCGAAGACTTAATCATCACCAAGGCCAAGAGCGGACGCAACGTTACGAGGCTCAAAGGCGGCGATCCTTTCATGTTCGGGCGAGGCGGCGAGGAGGCTGAGGCGATCATGAGGGCGGGGCTTGACTTCGAGGTCGTCCCGGGTGTCAGCTCGGCTCTTGCTGTCCCGGCGTGGGCTGGAGTCCCGGCTACGCACAGAGATTTTTGCGGCGGCGTGAACATCTTTACGGCTCACGATAAAGATAACATGATCCCGGACTTCGAGGACGCGACCTCGATATTCCTAATGGGAGTTGGGAACTCCGGCGAGCTTCAAAGGAGACTGCTGACCCGGCTCGAGGCCAAGACACCTTGCGCAGTCATAGCCAACGGCACGACGGCTCGGCAGCGCGTCATCAGGACATCGCTGGGACATCTTCACGAGGCTTGCGGGGAAATTTCTCCTCCGGCTGTGATAGTCGTGGGCAAGGTCGCGGAGTTAAATCTCGACTGGCGAGGGAAGCTCCCGCTCTCCGACAAAAAAATTTTAATCACCAGGCCGGCCGGACGTTCGGAGACTCTTGCGGCAATGTTGCGGGACGCAGGCGCGGAGGTCGTGGCAATGCCAACAATCAAGACCAGCGTAATAAAAAATTCTCTCGACGAAGATATCTCGGGCTTCGATTGGGTCGGCTTCACGAGCGTTACGGGGGTCGAGGCTTTCTTCACCTTGCTGAGCGAGTCGGGTCGTGATGTTCGTGAGCTTGGGTCTGCGAGGATCGCCGCGATTGGCAAAGCTACGGCGGAGGCTCTGAGATCTCACGGGCTTCGGGTTGAGTTTGTCCCGGAGGTCTTCGATGGAAAGAATTTGGCTGAGGGCTTGGCGAGTAAGACGGACGGAAAAATTTTGATGTTTCGAGCCTTGGACGGCACGCCGGAGATCGCGAAGGTCTTTGAGGCGAAAAAAATTACGTATAAAGAACTTTGTGTTTACCGAACCGATTACGTAAAATTAAATCACGTTCCAGACACAGACATGATCATATTCACTTCGGCTTCGACTGTTCGAGCTTTCGCCGCGAGTGTCTCAGGTATGCGCGAGGTTCGGGCTGTGTGCATTGGCCGACAGACTGCTGAGGAGGCCGGGCGAGTTGGCTTCGTTGATGTCGTGGTGGCTGAGCGTGCGACGGTCGAGGCGATATTCAAAGCCTGTTGCTCTTGAAAGGATAATGAACGGTGGCAAAAAAATTAATCGGTTACGGAGACTTCTACTGCTGGAAGTGCGGCAAGAACATTGAGAAAGGACACGAGACCTGCCCATTCTGTGGCGCGGCTTATGAAAGGTTCGACACTGACGAGGCCAAGGGCGCGGGCGGAGTCGGCTGGTCATCGCAGGCTGAACACTCGTCGTTCGCGGCATGGCGAAAGCGCAATCGCAGGACATTCCAGATCTGCATGATCTTACTCAGCCTCGTCATTGGCGTGATACTCTTCGTTGTGCCCGGCGAGCTTGAATTTGACGCGGAGGGCTTGAAGATTTACGCCGGGGTCTTGGCCATCGTGTGGGCGATCGACTTGCTGTGGTACTACTTCAACAACAAAACCCGCAAGGACTGGGAGGGGGTCGTCGAGCGCAAGCTGACCGAGGAATACACTCGCACGGTCAAGGACGAGGAACACGGCAAGCACAAAGAGCGTCATACTCGCTTCATCGTTCAGTTCCGCAAGGCCGACGGAGGCGAAGAGAAGCTGACCGAGACGGACAAGCCTCAATGGTACGACTATCTCGACGAGGGAGATCGAGTCCGCTATCATGGTCATCGCGGCATGAACTACTACGAGAAGTACGACAAGTCCGAAGACGAAGTGATCCCGTGCGCTGGGTGCGGCTCAGTGCGAGACGCGAGGGAAAATTTTTGTGGCCGCTGCGGCTGCATTATTTTGAAATCCTAACTTCTAAAATTTTTTCATGGAGGTAATTTTTATGCGCAAAGTTTTATTAGCTCTCTTTGTTGTTGTGTTGTTTGCGTCGCTGGCACTCGCTGACGAGGCGAAGAAGTTCGAGAGTCACTACATGGACGTTGAACTCACGAACAACGCGATCAATCTCTACGAGAACATTCCGTTCGCTCAGGGATATTGGCGCGGCTCACAGCTCTACGCTCTTCACATGGATATTCTTGTCCCGGCGGGCAAGGAGCCTTTGCCCTTGATCGTGTTCGTGACGGGCGGCGGCTTCATCATGGCTCCGAAGAACAACTGGATCCAGCAGCGAATGAGACTTGCCGAGGCCGGCTACGTGGTCGCGAGCATCGAGTATCGTTACGCGCCGCTCTCGAAGTTCCCGCTACCTCTCGAAGACTGCAAGACGGCCATCAGGTGGCTTCGCGCTCATGCGGACATGTACAACATCGACGTGAACAGGGTCGGGATCTTGGGCAACAGCGCGGGCGGATATCTCTCGGCGTTCGTCGGGCTTACCAACGGCATGAAAGAATTTGAGAAAGGCGACTTCCTCGACTACCCCAGCGATGTTCTCTGTGCTGCGGATATCTTCGGCATCTCCGACATCACGAATATCGGCATGGATTACGACGAGGAGAACCAGAAAGGCCACGCCTCGGCCGGAGCTACGGAAGCTCTTTGGGCGTTGGGAACTCCGACATTCGGAGGCAAGGACGGCGGAGTATTGGCTCACCCGGAGGAGTCGGCTTACGCAAGCCCGATCACCTACGTATCCGAGAACTCTGCGCCGATGCTGCTCATGCACGGGACTGCGGACACTCTAGTATCGCCGAGCCAGACGGACATTCTCTATCAGGCTTTGAGGGCCAAGGGTGTCGAGGCTGAGCGTTACGTCGTGAACAATGCCGCGCATGGTGGGCCGTATTGGGTTCAAGAGCCTGTCATGAAGGTCATGGTTGACTTCTTCGACAAGTATCTCAAGAACGGCGCAGCGAAAGACTCGGCCGTGTACGTCCCTGAGAAGACAGTTGACCCGGAATAATTTGTTTGTGGTATAATACAAGAAAGACAGCTCTCCTGATGAAGGAGGGCTGTTCTTTTACAACTACATTTGCAACTACAAAAATCTCAAAATTTTTCAGACCTCGTTACTCTTCGCGGAGCTTGGACGAAAAATTCGCCAACGAGATTTCGAGAGCTTGACGGTTTGAGAGCCACAACTCACAGCAACGCTCTGATCGAGTTCAAGACCGCTATCACCATCACGCCGACATCAGCGAACACAGCAAGCCACATATCAGCGACCCCAAACGCGCCGAGCGCGAGACATATCAGCTTCACGCCGATCGAGAAGTAAATATTTTCCCTCACTATGGCCATGCACCTGCGCGACAGCTTCACGGCCTCGGGGACTCTCAGCGGGTCATCGTCCATCAACACGACATCAGCCGCCTCTATCGCCGCGTCAGACCCCAACGCTCCCATAGCGATCCCAACGTCA
Organism: Synergistaceae bacterium; assembly: GCA_017449415.1. Taxonomy (GTDB): domain Bacteria; phylum Synergistota; class Synergistia; order Synergistales; family Aminobacteriaceae; genus JAFUXM01. Next base: position 11,018 of record JAFSJO010000031.1, on the reverse strand, counting down.
GCCCGCGACAGGACAGGCGCATCGTTAATTCCATCTCCAACGAACGCAACGACCTTCGAGCCCGTCATGATCTCCTCGAGCCTCTGAACTTTATCGGCGGGCAAGAGTTCGCTGTGGCAGGTCGCGATCCCAAGTTCGTCAGCAACCTCATGAGCTGCGGCCTCGCTGTCTCCCGTCAACATCACGCTATCTATGTTCATGTCTTTGAGTGTCTTGACGGCCTCGACTGAACTGCTCTTCACAACGTCCGAGATCACGAGGTGCCCGGCGTAAGTCTCTCCGATTGCGACGTGAATGATAGTTCCGGCTTTCGTGCATGGGTGCCAAGCTGCGCCGGTCATGTCCATGAGCTTGGAATTTCCTACGCTGACTACTTCGCCGTTGACGATCGCTCGAACTCCGTGGCCTGAGATTTCTTCGGACTTCTCGATCTTGCAGGTGTCGGCCTCGTTGGGGTAAGCCTTTCGCAGAGCGTTGGCGGCCGGGTGGGTCGAGTATCTCTCAACGTGAGCGGCGAGGTGCAGCAGGTCATCTTCGCTCCTGATGTCGGGGTGAACAGCCGAGACCTCGAAGACTCCTTTCGTTAATGTCCCGGTCTTGTCGAACACGACACACGAGACTTTCGAGAGAGCTTCAAGGAAGTTCGAGCCTTTGATCAAGATACCTTTACGGCTCGCGCCGCCGATACCCGCAAAGAAAGCTAACGGGATACTCGCGACCAACGCGCAAGGGCAGCTTATCACGAGGAAGATCAAGGCACGATACAGCCACGTCGCGAAACTCCCGGCGAACATTGGAGGGATCAACGCAAGCGCAAGAGCCGCAATGCAGACTGCCGGAGTGTAAACTCTCGCGAATTTCGTGATGAATTTTTCGGACTTGGATTTTCGCGAAGCCGCACCCTCGATCAGCTCCAAAATTTTTGAGGCCGTGGACTCGCTGAACTCGCGGGTTGTCTTGACCCTCAGAACTCCCGAAAGGTTCACGCAGCCGCTGATGACCTCGCCGCCCTCTTCAACGTCCCTCGGGAGGCTCTCGCCGGTCAGTGCGCTTGTGTCGAGGCTCGAATGTCCGGAGACTATCACGCCGTCGATCGGAATTTTCTCGCCCGGCCGTATCGTTATGACTGTCCCGGTCTGAACTTCATCGGGCGCAACTCGTTCGAGCTTCCCATCGCGTTCGATGTTCGCGTAATCCGGCCTGATGTCCATGAGGGATTTTATATTTTTGCGGCTTGCGTCGGTCGCAACGTCCTGAAAAAGTTCGCCGACTTGGTAGAACATCATGACCGCGACAGCTTCGAGATAATCGCCGGTGTAAAAATATCCCAAGCACAACGCCCCGACGGTCGCGACAGCCATTAAGAAATTCTCGTCGAAAATCTCTCGCTCTCTGATGCCCTCGACGGCCTCCCACAAGACATCGTAGCCCGCAACGAGATACGGGAGCAAGTAAAAGAGTCCCGGAGCTTTCGAAACTTTGAGGACGACAAGCAAAACGCCCGCCGTGATGATCCTAGCGAGCGTTATAAATTGTTCTCTGTTCATTGGGATTTAGTTTTTGTCGTAAACTCCGTCGAGCCTCACGCCCTCGCCGAGCACCTCGTCCCAATCGTCGTCGGGTGATGACTCGACCTTGACGCGGCCGTTGCTGAAGGTCAGGTTGAGCTGGCAGCCGCTGTAGTTCGTGTCGAACAGTTCGAGGACGTTATCGTCGTTGATCCAGCCTTTCGCGCTCCACGTAACTTCGGGATTTAATACGCTGATCGTAACCTCGGCTTCGTTTTCTTCTTTGTTGGTGATTAGGACAGTCATGAAGCCGCCTTTGTTGCCGCTGTTGCGCCGCGAGTAGTTACCCTCCGGGCCGGTGGAACCCTTGAAGCGATCCTCTTCGATCTCGCCTTTGTTGTCGTCGTCCTCGTCGAGCGGGAAGCCGGGCTCTTCGGGTTCGTCGGGTTCCTCAGGCTCTTCACGTTTGGGAGCTGGTCTTGGCCTTTGCGTTGGGCGAGGCTTTCTGACCGGCTCTTCGGGCGGCTCGTAACCCTCGGCGTTGTTCATGAGCGACTGAGCGATCTGCGGCAGAGCGTTGGCTCGGTCATTCGTGGCCATGGTGTAGGCTTCGGCGCGTGAGTAGCCCTCTTTGAGGTATTGTTTCGCGTCATCGTCGCGGCCTTTGCCGACCCAGTCGCGCTGATCTTTTTGAAGCTCTTTGAAGACGAATTCCGGCAGAGATTTCTTCAACTTGTTCCATGTGTTGGTGAGCTTTCTGTCGGCGCGAGCGAAGCTCTGATTATTCTTCTTCATCTTCAAATAGTCGGCATCGCTGAGGGCGAACGACGGAGCCGCCATCAGGAGCAATAACGCGAGAACTGCGAAAAATTTTTTCATGTTTGAACCTCCTCTAAATTTTTCAGAGATTTTAGCATGGATTGAGAAGAACAGGGGTGGGCGGGCGGGGTTCCCCCCTGGGGGGGCGGAGGGGGGGACTTATCGACTCCTCCAAAGAAGCATGTTGCCCTCGAAGAAGGCTTCGAGCCTCCCAAGCTCCTTTAGCCACGTCAGGAAAGATCTTATCGTGCTGCCGACGAGGACATACTGCTCGAAGTTCATGGTCAGCTGGTACTCGTCAAAAATTTTTTTCAAGACGCTCTCGGAGTTCAAAGGCTGCGAACAAAACTTCAAAATCTTCTCCGCGATCTCGTTCACGTTGTCGATGTTGACCTGAGCAAGCTCTCGGATATCTTCACTCACCGCCGCGTGGGACGGCACGAAGAATTTTGCGCTCAGCCCCTTGACCATCCCCAAGGTCTCGAGATATTTCTGCACGTCATAGATGAACACGACGTGATATTTGTGAATGGCCTCGACGCTCGACAGGCAGTCCGCGAGGTACACGACATCATCGGGAGTTCGGAAGCCGACCATGTCGAAGAAGTGTCCCGGCAGCGGGATCATCTCGAAGCCCTCGGGGAGTTTGTCCGGCGTGAGAGGCTCGGCGTTGCTCTCCTGAGCGTAGAGAAATTTGTGAGTGATATCTTTCGGAGGGTAGCCGCCATACAGGAACGCCGTCTCAAGCTCTGGGTGAATGGTCATCGAGCACTCGATCCCCCGCGCGAATATCTTGCAGCCCGTCTGACTCTGAAGATATTTGTTCCCGCCAACGTGGTCAGCGTTCGAGTGAGTGTTGTAGATCGCCGTCAGCTTCCAGCCGTTAGCGTCAAGGAGTTTTCGGACTTTGCGCCCAGCTTCCTTGTCTCCTCCGCTGTCGATGAGGCAGACCTCGCTCTCGTTCAGCTTCACGACTCCGATCTTGGCCGGGCTTTGAACGTAATAGCTCGCTCCCGCGATGTTGATAAGCTCATACATAACTCCTCACTCCCCACTCCTAACTCCTCACTTAAAGAAGCTACTGCCCTGCGCGTACCTCTCACGGAGCTTCGGCTTCTCGATCTTGCCCGTCGGGTTACGAGGAACGTCAGCGAAGATGATCTTCTTCGGTCGCTTGTATCTCGGCAATGCGAGGCAGAACCTGTCGATCTCGTCAGCCGTACATTCCATTCCCTTTTTGATCTGAATGATCGCCGCGGGGATCTCACCGAGCCTCGGGTCAGGCAGTCCGATGACAGCAACGTCGTGGATCTTCGGGTGAGCCGACAGGAAGTTTTCAATCTGAACGGGATAAATATTTTCGCCGCCCATGATGACAACGTCTTTCTTGCGGTCAACGAGGTACACGAAGCCGTCTTCGTCCATCATTGCCATGTCGCCCGTGAACAGCCAGCCGTCTTTGATAGTCTCCGCCGTAGCTTCCGGGTTGTGGTAGTAGCACAGCATCACGCCCGGGCCTTTCACGCAAAGCTCGCCGGTCTCGCCCTGTTTGACTTTCTCGCCGTTCTCGTCGACGATCTTCAGCTTCCAGCCGTAGCCCGGCACTCCGATAGCTCCGACCTTGTGAATGTTTTCCATTCCGAGATGAACGCAGCCCGGCCCGGTTGACTCCGACAGCCCGTAGTTCGTATCGTATTTGTGTTTTGGAAAATATTCGAGCCAGTGCTTGATCAGCGCGGGAGGGACAGGCTGCGCCCCGATGTGCATCAATCGCCACTGTGAGAGATGACGACCCTCGAGCTTTATGTCTCCGCGTTCGATCGCCGTGAGGATATCCTGACACCACGGAACCAACAGCCACACGATCGTACAATGCTCCATCGAAACGACATCGAGAATAGCTTTCGGCGATGTCCCTTTCAGTATCACGGCTCGGCTCCCGGTGAACAGCGACCCGAACCAGTGCATCTTCGCGCCCGTGTGATACAGCGGCGGTATACAGAGGAACACATCGTCGTGCGTTGTCTCATGATGATGAGCTTCCATTCGAGCCGCCTGCAGCAGTGCCGTGTGATTGTGTAGGATCGCTTTCGGAAATCCCGTCGTCCCGGACGAGAAATATATCGCCGCCTCGTCGGTGTCCTCGATCAAAATCTTTGGCGCGGTCGACGAGCAATTATTGACAGCTTCGTTGTAACTCTCCGCGAACGTTGGGCAGTTCGTTCCGACGAAGAAGAGCAAGCAGCTCTCTCCCAACGCAAGCACGGTGTTCTCGACTCGTCCCGTGAACTCCGGGCCAAAGAACAATATATCAACGTCAGCGAGCTTCACGCAGTATTCGATCTCCTCGGACGAGTAACGAAAGTTCAAAGGCACAGCGATTGCTCCGGTCTTCAATATCCCGAAGTATATCGGCAGCCATTCAAGGCAGTTCATCAAGAGGATCGCGACCTTCTGGCCTTTCTTGACTCCCCGCGAGAGCAAGAGGTTAGCGACCCTGTTGGCTTTCTCGTCGAACACCGACCACGTGATCTCGCGCCTGTATGGCTTCGATGAAGTCGGCTGGATCAGGTCGTACTCTTTCCACGTGAGGCGGATCGGCTCTTGAACCTCCGGGTTAATCTCAACGAGCGCGACCTCATCGCCGTATAGCTTGCTGTTACGCTCCAGTAAATCTGTAATTGGCATTAATAAAAATCCTTTCTAATCTGGTTAGGAGTTAGGAGTGAGACGTTACCCCTCACTGTTCATATTTTACGCCACAGTCAGCGGCTCAGAAATTTTTTCTCACCCCTCACTCCTCACCCCTCACTGAGCTTTACGCCGACAGCGAGAGCAGGTTTCTATAGATCGGATACGGCCAAATGTCTGCGGCTATTGTCAGCTCGGCTGCGTCGCACTTCGTCCTGATCGAGTCCATCAACGGAATGATCTCGCCGGTCAGCAAGTCCGATCGTTCGCGAGCGTTCATGCCCGAGAGTCGTCCTTTAAGCTCGAAGAGGTTCGCCGCGTCCTTAATGAGCGCGTTCTTGGCCCGGCCAAGCCCCCCGACGTAATCGCGCCACGGTGTGCAGTCCCCGAAGTCAACGCCGTCGAGACTGCTAAGCGAGTTCTTCTCCAAGATCAGCTGCTTCGACAGCGCGGGCAACACTCCCTCCCACAGCATGTCATACAGGACAGCCGCCTCGACCTCGAGACCCGTAGCGAAGCTTTCCATGCGAACCTCGTGAAGATTTTCAAGCTCGTGAGCCTTGTACACTCCGAGAGCCTCTAACATTGCTTTGTTCTCAGGCTTCAACAGCAGGTCGATCCTGTCGGGCATGGTCTCGGCCTCAATCAGTCCGCGCTTGCGAGCCTCGTCGTGCCATTCGCTCGTATATGCGTCGCCCTCGAACAGAATGTTACTGCCGCGTCTGAAAGCTTCACGAGCTGCTTCGAGAGCTGCGTCGATAGGTTCCTTGCCACTCGTAACTCGCTCCTCTACCATTCGAGTAACCTCGTCGATGCCCCAAGCCCACAGCGACGCGAACATCGTTACAGGCAGCGCGATCGACTGAGACGAACCCGGCGCACGGAACTCGAACTTATCTCCCGTGAACGCGACCGGCGAAGTTCTGTTTCTGTCGGAGTCGAACGGAATGATATCCGGCAGCTTCGTCAGCCCCAGATCCATCACGCCCTTCTCAGGCAATGACACGTCCGCGCTGTCGAGCCTCTTTATCAGATCCGTGAGTGCCGAGCCGAGGTAGACGCTAATGATCGACGGGGGAGCTTCGTGACCTCCGAGCCTGAAGAGATTTCCGTATGTCGCGATCGCCGCCTGCAGCAAGCTGTGGAACTTCGACACCCCCAGAACAACAGCCGACAAAAACGCAAGGAAGATAACGTTACGCCGATGACTGTGAGACGGCTTCAAAAGGTTGCGGCCCTCGCTGTCGACCAGCGACATGTTGGTGTGTTTGCCCGAGCCGTTCATTCCATAGAAAGGCTTCTCATGGAAGAGCAATCTCAGCTCGTGCTGACGAGCAAGCTTCCTCATCGTCTCCATTAAGATTTGGTTCTGGTCGCAGGCTCTGTTCGCGTCGGCGTAGAGGTGAGCGAACTCGAATTGACACCTCGCGACCTCGTTATGTCTCGCGATGACGGAGATACCGAGCCTCGCCAAGTCTCTTTCAACGTCTTCCATGTAGCGCAGCACTCGCGGAGGGATCGCGCCGAAGTAATGATGATCGAGCTTCTGATCTTTCGCTGGCTGTGCGCCGATTAGAGTTCGTCCGCAAAATCTTATGTCGGGTCTGAGCTGAGCGCGTGGCCTGTCGAGGAGGAAATATTCCTGCTCTGCTCCGACTGTCATTTTGACACTCTTAACTCCGCGCTGCCCGAGGGTTTTGAGGAGCTTCAAAGCTCTGCTCTCCACGGCATCGAGACTTCGCAACAGTGGAGTCTTGAGATCCAGCGGCGTGCCGTCATACGATAGGAACACTGACGGAATACACAGCGTGCCTCCCTTGGGACTCTTGACTATGAAAGCTGGGCTGCTGATGTCCCACGCTGAATAGCCGCGAGCCTCGAAAGTTGAACGTGTCCCCGCCGATGGGAAGCTCGAAGCGTCGGGTTCACCTTGTGCTAGGTGATGTCCTCGGAAGACTTCGATCGGGTTGCCGTTGCTGTCGGAGAGCGTGAACGCCTGATGCTTCTCTGCCGTCAGCTCCGTTTGAGGCTGGAACCAATGCGCCCAATGCGTCGCGCCTTTTGAGATCGCCCAATCTTTCATCGCACCGGCTACTATGTCAGCGGCTTCGGGTGTGAGCCTCTGTCGTCCTTCCATTGCCGCCATGACTTGTTCGTAGATGTCGGAGTTTAATTTTTCTCTCATGACCCGCGCATCGAAGACCATCGAGCCGAAAATCTCATGCACGGTTTTGTATTCTCGTTCTGACATTATGCAAACTTCCTTTCATATCTAAGCAAAAAATTTTCTTAAAAAGCTGCTTAACTTAGAAATATTTTAGCTTAATCAGATTAGCGTGTCAATTTAAGCGAAAAATCTTCGAGAATTTTCATCATGACGTTAGCTCCAAGGATAACAAGGCTCACGAAAGCCGCGCACTCGATCTGCATCTGACCCTCGAATTGCGGGATCATGAGCGATAAAGGCTTGTTGAATGTGTTGGAAAGGAACGAGACCGCCGAGATCGTCATCATCGAGTTGATGAAGAAGTAGCTCATCATCTTCACGATAGTTTGCTTTGACTGCGGCAGAATGACATCTCTGACCACGCTGAGGCGGCTTATCCCCATGATCAGGCCGACGGACTCGAGATTTTCATTGAGCTTACTGAAAGTGTTGTATGCCATCAGATAAGGAGACGCGAAAAAGTGCGTTATGTTGACGACTAAGAGAATGACGAGGCCGCCATAAATCATCGAGCCTTTGAAGAACATCACGTAAGACAGGCCAAGCACGATCCCCGGCACCGCAAGCGACACGATAGACATCAAGTGAAGAAAGTAACTCAGCTTCGTTTTGGCTCGCGCTGTCATGTAAGCGTTGAACAGTGCCAAAGCCGTCCCAAGCAGTGACACAGCAACCGCGATTATCAGCGAATTCGCAAGATACTTCAAAGCTCCTATCTCGAAAGCTCGCGCCGCGTGAGCGAACGACATAGCCATATTCACGGGATATTTCTTTATGAAAGCAATGACTGAGAACGCGACGATCGGGACGAAGATCGCAACTATGACAGCGAAGATTATGACCTTGGCGACGAGATCGCGAGCGTGATTGTCCTTTATCGCGTGAGGCTTGCCGACGAATGATAATCTGTTCGAGTCTCGGCTGACCATATCAAGCACGCACGCAACCGCCGCAGGAATGAGCAACACGACACCGATTGCCGAGCCTTTGCCGAAGTCCAACATTCCTATAACGTCCTGATACATCATGACCGGGAGCGTGATATATTTCCCGCCGATCATCAAAGGAACTCCGTAGTCCGTTATGATCATCGTAAACGTCGCGAATATGACCGAGATAAGAGGCTTTCTTAGATAAGGAAGAGTTATCGCGAAAAATCTGTCAATCGCGCCCAGCCCAATGACTTCAGCGGCCTCGTAAGGAGTTCCGTCTTCGTAGCGGAGAATGTCGTAGAGCATCAAGTACGCGACGGGGAAAGAATACATCACAGAACCGAAAACTATTCCCCAAAATCCATAAATGCCGCCGGTGAGTCCGAAAATCTTCGAGACAACGCCATTCGCGCCGAAGATTATAATCAGTCCCATTCCGTGAGAGATCGACGGGATCAGCATCGGGACAATGATCAGGGTACTGATTAGCTGTTTATGTTTGACGTTCGTCCTCGCGACCGCCCACGACAGAACACCAGCGACGCTAACAGAGATGAAAGTAGCGACTGATGAGACGTTCAGCGACTGCCAGAAAGCTCGTGAAAACTTTCGCGCCGTCATGACCTCGAACAAATTCAGCCCGGCCATCGTCGATAACATTCGAAGCAGCGGCAGCACGATCATGAACAGCCACAACAGACAAAGCAATATCTTTAAATGGTTCGATTTCATGATTTTCTCTGAAAGTGAATGAGCGAATTTATCTTGATGTTGATGTTCTTAATAACGAAGTTCTCAACGAACTCGTCAGCCGGACTCTCGATGATGTTATGCGGCGTGTCGATCTGATGAATTTTCCCGGCGTTCATGATTGCGATTCTGTCGGACATTGCGAAAGCTTCCTCCTGATCGTGAGTGATGTAGATCATCGTTGTGCGGAATTTCTTCGCAAGCTCTTTAATCTCGGCGCGGAGGCTCAGCCTCATATCGACATCAAGCGCGGACATTGGCTCGTCGAAGAGGATTATATCCGGGTTCAACGCGAGAGTTCGAGCTATCGCGACACGCTGCTGCTGACCTCCGGAGAGTTGCGAGGGTTTGCTGTCGAAAAATTTTTCAAGCCCGACGATCTCCAACATTTCTTCAGCTTTTTCTCTCGCTGTTGCTCTGTTGTAGGAATTTTTCAGCGCGGAACTTTTCAGCAAAGCATACTCGACATTTCGCAATGCTGTCATGTTCTCGAACAGCGCGTAATTTTGAAACACCATTCCCATCTTTCGCATTGACGCCGGCAGGGTCGTAATGTCAGCGTCATCTTTGAAAATTTTTCCGCTGTCGGGAGTTTCAAGCCCGATCAAAATCCTCAGCAGCGTCGTCTTACCACAGCCCGAAGGCCCCAACACGGACAAAAATTCGCCGCCCCTCACAACGAAGCTAACGTCATGAAGGACAGCGACATTTCCGAATGACTTCGAGACATTCTCGATCGCAAGTTTATTAATCATTAATACTCCCAGTTTTCGAGCAGTCTTGTTTTCTCTTCGGTTGTGTTGTTGGACATGTCGGCGTATTTGATGCCGGTCGGATAGTTGGCGATCTCGAAGTCGAAATCTTTGTAAATTTTCTCAGGATAAAATCTCTCTTTGTCTTCAAGAACGAGCGTTGTGTAGAAGAAATCAAAGACATCTTTCACGGCCTTGCGGTGCTGTTTGCCCTCCGGGATCGCGTAACCGTAAAGCGAGTACGGCGAGCCTTCCTCGAAGAAAATTATTTTAAGCTCCGCTCCGTCGTTGATGGCTGTAACCGCCTGAGCCGTCATTCCAAGTCCTATAGCCGCCTCGCCTTGAACAAGCGCGTTCACCGGGCCAGAACCTGACGAAGTGAACTGCAAAACATTTTCCGCGAGCGTGTCGAAATATTCAAAGGCTTTATCTTCTCCCCAAACGTTCACTAGGTTTTTCACGAACATGTAGCCCGTCCCGGAAGATTTCGGGTTCGGCATTGAGATAAGTCCTTTGTATTCGGGTTTGATGAGGTCTTGATAAGAAGTTGGCTCTTTGAGTCCTTTTGCTTCGAGGATTGCTGGATTGATGATGATGGCTCCGCCATTGCGTATTTCAGCTAGATACTTCGCGCTCTGAACTTGACAGTCGTCCACAAAAACGGATTGGTCATAGGTTGATAAATCGGCAAGATATTTTTCAACAAGACCGGCATAGCTGAAATCGAGGTCGTATACTATGTCGATATCGGTGTCAGTTCCCTCGGCGGCGAGCTTGGCGGCTAAATTTCCCGTCGGCATGTACTCGATAGAGATGTCGTAGTCCGGGAACTGTTCTTTCAGGCGCTTCATGAAATATTCGTTGCGATATTCTTCAGCTCCCGAATAAATCACGACTTTGTTACTGCTTGTGTCAAGCGGTTCTGAAGCCTCAGGTGCGCGGAGCGTTACCCCCCCCCAGACCGTCCGAAAACCTCGGATTTTCGTGCATTATATCGGTCTGATTCATCAAAAAATCGGTCATTTCGAGCCTGCATCTTGAAAACCGAATAAAATATGCTGTCTTTCACAGAAACGCGAAGGGATAAAGGGATATCATCCCCTTACCAGCTTCATCAACCGGCCAAATCCCAGTAGATTTTCAACCCTGGCCAGGTTGTAGCCAAAGGCAAACAAGGCGAATTCGCCCCTTATTTTTCGTTTTCCTCTGAGATTGAATTTATTAAACATTGCCGCAGCAACAGAAACCGCGCCGGCGCCTTCAGCGATCATCTTCTGTTTTTCAATCAGCGCAAGAATAGCGCTGGCTACTTCATCATCACTGACTAAGGCAATATCAT
>JAFSJO010000030.1 GCA_017449415.1 Synergistaceae bacterium | reverse complement strand
TCTACTTCGCCGCAAAGTACCGAATCATTGATTTTGCTCTCTCCAATTTAATCAACAGTGGCATCTACTCAGTTTACGTCCTCACTCAGTTCAAGAGCCAGTCTCTCAACGAACACATCGAGCGCGGCTGGCAGTTCGGCGGAGCCATGAGGGGCAGAGACTTCTTCGTAACGACAGTCCCTGCGCAGATGTGGAGCGGCGAACATTGGTTCCAGGGCACGGCTGACGCTGTTTATCAGGCTCTCCACATGATCACCCGCTACAGAGCCGACAGAGTTTGCATCTTCGCAGCCGACCACATCTATAAGATGGACGTTGACCAGATGATCGCGTGGCACATGGCACAGCACGCTGACGTTACGATCGCCGCCAACGTCGTCCCGGTCGAAGAGGCTAACCAGTTCGGCTGCATCAGGACGGACGCGAAAGGCCGTATCCTTGAATTCATGGAGAAGCCGAAGAACCCGCCCGAGATCCCTGACAAGCCCGGCTTCTCGTACGTCTCGATGGGCAACTACGTCTTCGAGCGCAAAGTCCTTGAAGATGCCCTCGACGATGACGCAATGCAGGAGACGAGCCACGACTTCGGCAAGGACATTATCCCGAAGCTCGTCGCTGGAGGAATGAAAGTCTGCGCTTACGACTTCTCGACGAACATTTTGCCGCACCCGTCAGCCGAGACCGAGCTCGTTCACCAGTGGCGAACTGATAAGCCCTACTGGCGCGATGTCGGAACTCTTCAGGCTTACTGGCAGGCTCACATGGAGCTGATCGGACATGAGTCAGAGATGACGCTCTACAACCCGATGTGGCCGATCCGCACGGTATCATTCGGAGATCCCCCCACGTACTGCTACCCGGACGGCGGACACCCCTGCAACATCAACAGGGTCATGCTCTCGGAGGGAAGCAGGATTTTCGGCGCGAATGTTACGAACTCCGTTCTTGCTCGCAACTGTCTCGTTCAGTCGGGTAGCTCGGTTGAGGAGAGCATCATCGGCCACGACGTTGTGATCGGTCATAACTGCCGCATCAAGCGCGCGATCATCGACGGCCACAACATAATCCCGGACGGGACTGTGATCGGTGAAGACCCCGAGCAGGACGCGAAGAACTACTACGTTGACCCGAAGTCGGGGCTTGTCGTTATGGGAGTGCCGAAAGAGCTGTATCTGACTGGAAGCGACAACCTCGAAGAGGCTCAGAGCTGGGACACGATGGGCTAAGTTGGATTAGGAATTAGGAATGAGGGATTAGGGATTGAAACCTAGTTCCTCATTTTTATGTGATAAAATAGGGACAACGTTGAGGGGAGTTGTTCCCTATTGTGAAACTAAAGGTAAAGCACCCGCTCCTAGCCCATCAGCTTCTCCCAAAGCTCGATGAGCATAAGAGCAAAGCTAACCAACCAGTGAAGAACATCGGCAAGGGCTTTTATAAACTGGACGAAGCCTCGCCGGTGTTTTCGTCTGGAGTGCTGGCTCTTTTTGTTTTTGTGGCATTTAGCCAAGACAGTTCACCAGATTTCTACACGGAGGACTTCCCCGTCTATGAGCCGTGTCCTCATAGCGAGCCCCTCGTGAGGAGTATTATATCAGGCTTTCTTTACGCTACCGTCGCCTCATCATTCTTCGCAGGTTTCTTTCTCGGCTTGTTCTGTTTCGCCTTTGGCTTCGGCTTTTGGGTCTTGGCCTTCTGCTTCGGGGGCTTCGAGGCTTTCTCGGGCTTGTCTGTCCTCGGCCTGAGGGGCGCGGCGTTGACTTTCACCTCGGAGGACTTCTTGCGCAAGGCTCTCTCTTTCAACGCGGCCATACGAGCGGCGGCGGCTTTCTTCTTCTCCAAAAGCTCCTTATCCTCGCCCCACTCTTCTCCTTTCAACACAGCCTCTTGAAAGTCCGGGAACTCGCTGATCGCCACGGGGACTAAGCGGCCACTCGGGAACCTGATGTTGACGTACTCGCGCCCGAGATCCAGACTTTCAAGCACGTAGACTCCTTGCTCGGTCTTTATCTTCGCGCCGGGGCCGGGAAGCTTCGACCACATCTCCGAATAAATTTCTTTCTCGTACGACATGCAGCACATCAAGCGTCCGCAAAGCCCGGAAATCTTCGTGGGGTTCAGAGCCGAGCGTTGCTCTTTCACTATCCTGATGCTGATCGGCGAGAAGCCCCGGAGCCAATAGCTGCAGCAGCAAGGCCGCCCGCAAGTCGACAAACCTCGCACGATCTTGGCCTCGTCGCGAATCCCAACCTGCCGCATCTCTATCCTCGTCCTGAACATGTGCGCCAAGTCCCGAACGAATAGCCGAAAGTCTACGCGCTGCGTGGCCGTGAAGTAAAAATAAAATTTTCGACGGTCGAGCATGTACTCCGCGTCCACGAGCTTCATGTCGAGCTTGTGCTGTTCGAGAAGCTCCCGCGCGGCGATCAGTGCTTTACCCTCGTCCTCACGGCACCTGTAGTAGCGTTCGATGTCGTACTCGTCGGCGACCTTCACGAAGTCGACGTTCTGCAGCATCGTGTCGGCAGAGTTCTCGAAGTCCGATGAAGCCGCCGTATACTTCTCTTGTTGTTCCTCGGAGAGCTTCCCGCCCGCCAGTCCCATCTCGTAACCTCGCATGGTCTTCACGACCACCCAGCCCGCCCGGCCGTCTTCAAAAGTTGTTTCGTCTTTCACGTTCATAAGCCCAAGATAGCGCGGCTTACCAAAGATCGTTAAATATATGCTCAATGTTTCTGTTGTCTCCTTTTAATGTCAATATGATCATGTCGCAGAGGAACGGCACGGATAAATTCTTTCTGTCCGCTGTGAGTCGCAGCCTGTCGAGCCGTGTCGCAAGTCCAAAATCGCTGTTAAAGGTCGCGAAGTTCCCCCACGAGTCGAGATCTTGGATTATCGCGTCGATGTCCGAAGCCTTGCGGGTGTTCGTCAGCCATTCGAGCCACTCAGGTTCAGAGCTTGGCATGGCGTAGG
>JAFSJO010000004.1 GCA_017449415.1 Synergistaceae bacterium | reverse complement strand
GCGCAGTTGACGTTCGGAGCTTTGTCAGGGTGAATCTTGTTCCACTCTTCAGTGAAAGCCTTGGCTGTCTCGTTCATCTCTGGCATTGACGGGTCATAAGCGAATGTCGTGTGCATGAAGCCCTCAACGGCATCGCCGCCAAGCGTAACGATCTCGGGGTTGTCCATAGCGTCAGCTCCAATGAATTTGAAAGCCGCGCCAAGCTCTTTCGCCTGCTTCAGAACGATCGCGCCCTCAGCAAAATATGCCGGCAGGAAGACGATATCAGGCTTCGCGTCGATCAACGCGGTGAGCTGTGCTGTGAAATCCGTGTCGCCTGACTGATAGAACAAAGACGCAACGATCTCGCCGCCCATCTTCTTGTAAGAGTCTCTGAAGAATTTTCCAATCCCGACGCTGTAATCGTTCGACATGTCGACGAGTGTAGCCGCGCGTTTGAGGCCAAGATTTCTGAAAGCGTATGTGGCCGCGCCAGCTCCCTGGAACGGGTCGATGAAGCAGACTCTGAAGTAAAATTTCTTGTCCTGAGTTACGAGGGGGTTCGTGCAGCTCGTGCCGATTACGGGGATCCCGGCTTTCTCCGCGACCTCTCCTCCGGCCATGGCGAGCGATGAACCGTATGTCCCGATGATGGCGTTGACCTTGTCATTCTCGATCAGACGCGTTACGGCGTTAGCGGCTTCGACCTTGTCGGACTTGTTGTCCACGATGACGAGTTCAACTTTCTTGCCGAGTATCTCAGGGTTGAGCGAGTGAGCGAGCTGCGTGCCCTCAAGTTCGAGCTGTCCTCCGAAAGCATTCTGACCTGTCAAGCAATTGAACACGCCGACTTTGATCACTTCGTCGTCAGCGGACGCGACAACACAAAGCATTAACACGAGCATTAATGCCGCCAAAAATTTACGCATATAAAACAACTCCTTTACAACATTGAAAAAATTTCAGAAATTATAACACGGGGACTTGAAAGAGTGAGGAGGTAGGAGGGAGGAGGTAGGAGGTTAGCCTTTAACGACGATATTAACCAGCTTGTTTGGAACTGTGATGACTTTTACAACTTCTTTGCCAGCGAGCTTCTCAACGATGAGCGGCTCCGACATGATGCTCTTTTCGAGTTCGTCCTTTGACATTGAAGCCGGACGCTCGAACTTGCCGCGAACTTTCCCGTTGATCTGAGCCACGATCGTAACGCTGTCCTGAGCCATTGCCTTATCATCAGCGACAGGCCACGGCTCAACGCAGAGCATGTTCTCGTGTCCCAACATCTCCCAAAGCTCTTCAGTGATGTGAGGACAGAACGGCGACAGACAATTCAGCAACGTATCGACGGCCTCGCGCTTCAGCTCCCACGCTTCGTCGCTTGCGTCATTGAGCGAGTAGATCGCGTTCGTCAGCTCCATAAGCCGCGCTATGGCAGTGTTGAATTGCTTCTCGTCGGCGATGTCGTGAGTTACGTTGTCGATCGTCGTATGGATTTTGCGCTTCAGATCCCTCAACGCCGGAGCTTTAAGCTCGTCCATCGAGATGATCTTGTTGCCCCACGCCTTCAAGCTCTCGCAATTCTCTTCGACATAACGCCAAACTCTGTTCAAAAATCTGTGTGCGCCCTCGACGTTTCGATCCGACCATTCGAGATCGTTATTCGGTGGAGCGGCGAAGAGTATGAACAGCCTCACTGTGTCCGCGCCGTATCTCTTGACGATTGCTGTAGGGTCGACGGTGTTGCCGAGGGATTTTGACATCTTCGCGCCGTCCTTGATGACCATGCCCTGAGTAAGCAGCCTCGTGAAAGGTTCGCGGTACTCGGTCAGTCCGATATCGGTCAGGAACTTCGCAAAGAACCTCGCATATATTAAATGTAAGCAAGCGTGTTCGATCCCGCCGATATATTGATCTACCGGCATCCAATAATCAACGTCGGACTTCTCGAACGGTGCCTTGTCGTCTCCGGGCGAGCAGTAGCGATCGAAGTACCACGACGAGCAGAAGAATGTGTCCATCGTGTCAGCTTCGCGCTTGGCCGGGCCTCCGCAGTGGGGACATGTCGTGTTCAGGAAGTCCGGGCGATCCAACAGCGGCGAGTGGCCAACCTCCTTGACCTCAACATCTTCGGGAAGCCTCACGGGCAAGTCTTCCTCGGGGACAGGGACAACTCCGCACTTGTCGCAATAAACGAACGGGATCGGAGTCCCCCAGTATCTCTGACGCGAGATTAGCCAGTCGCGCAGCTTGAAATTGACTTCGCGCTTGCAAATTCCTTTCTCGGCTCCCCAATCTATCATCTTCACGATAGCTTCGGAAGTTTTGAGGCCGTCGAACTCGCCGGAGTTGCAGACTATGCCGTCATCGACGAAAGGCTCTTTCATTGTTGCGCCGTCTAATATCGTTCCGTCGGGCGGATTGATGACCGGGATAACAGGAATATCATATTTGCGGCAAAATTCAAAGTCTCGCGTGTCGTGAGCCGGAACTCCCATGATCGCGCCCGTTCCGTAGTCGATGAGAATGTAATTTGCTATCCAGATCGGAATTTTTTTGCCGTTCACGGGGTTGATGCCGTAATATGGAGTTTTGAAGCCGAGCTTTTCCGCGCCAGCGTCCGATCTCTCAATGGAACTCTGAGACGCAACACGCTTCACGAAGTTTCGCAACTTTTCGGCCTCGTCCGTGGGCAGAGCCTCGCACATCTTCTTCACAAGTTCATGCTCCGGCGCAAGCGCGATGAACGTAACGCCGTAAATCGTATCGAAACGTGTCGTGAACGCTTCAAGCCTGTAATCAAGCTCGGGGATATCGAACGACAGCCGCGCACCCTCACTGCGTCCGATCCAGTTCGTCTGCATGATCTTGACCCTGTTGGGCCAGCCGCCTAAATCTTTCTCGATATCGTCCAAAAGCTCCTGCGCGTAGTCCGTGATCTTGATGAACCACTGTTTGAGATTTTTCTTCGTTACGGGATTTTTGCACCGCCAGCAGCAGCCGTTCTCGACCTGCTCATTGGCGAGGACTGTCCCGCAAGTGTCGCACCAGTTCACGGGAGCTTCCTTTTGATACACCATGCCGCGCTTGTACATTTGCAGGAATATCCACTGGTTCCACCTGTAATATTCCGGAAGACACGTAATAGCCTCGCGTCCCCAGTCGTAGCTGTAGCCCATGCGCTTCAATTGCTCTGTCATATATGCGATATTCGAGAGTGTCCAATCGTGCGGGCGGGTTTTGTATTTGATGGCCGCGTTTTCCGCAGGCATTCCGAACGAGTCAAAGCCGATTGTGTACAGAACATTTTTGCCGTTTTTTCTCTGGAAACGTGCGAGAACGTCGCCGATCGAGTAATTTCGTATATGTCCCATGTGCAAAGCTCCGCTCGGGTAAGGGAACATTTCCAGACAGAAAAATTTTTCCTTTAAAGTGTCCGTGTGAGATACAAAGCAGCCCGAGGCGTTCCAACGCTCTTGCCACTTTTTCTCAATTTCGTGATAGTTATACGGCATTAAATTTACTTTCCCCCATTCCAAATTTTTCCCGCCATTATACTACTGCGAAGATCATTTCTTTCTTTATGAAGCCGCACGGGTGGTAGCGTTGCTTTGCGTCTCGCAGTCCGGCCTCGCCGAGGTCCTCTTCGCGGTTGATGAATATAACTTTGTCTCGCAGGTCGATGGCCACGGAGTTTATAATCTTTGTGTAAATCCCGTCGATGTTGCGATTAGCTTTTTGTATGTGTGAGTAGTACATGTTGCCGACGATCTCGCCGAGTTCAAAGCCTTGAACCTTGCCATCAATCTTTATGCAGTAGCCGAACAGGTTATAATCGTCCATGTGATCCAACAGCTCTGGGATTTTCAACAGTTCTTCATGCTCTGTTGCGGAGAGCTGCTCAGCGAGTTTTTCGGTGGCGTAATCATCGAAGAAAGCCTTGACATCAGCGAGATTTTCCGCGGATATTCTCTCGAATGAAAAGTCATCGTATTCTTTATTGAACTTGTTGATGTGATTTTTCTGACTGTGGAAGGCTTTGCCTCGAAACTCCGCGAAATCCTCGATCTTGTGCAAATAGTCGTTGTAGTCGTCGCTGGTAACAACTTTGTACTTTATCCCGGCTCGATCGAGATACGCAGTCTCCTCTGCTGTGAAAGGATAAAATCCATACGGCAGCTTATTTGAAGTGCAATAGTCTGCTATCTTTCGGAAACCTGCTTCGGGATCTTTGCATAACGGAAAGTAGAACAGATATACATCATCGACATGCTGACAAATATAGACACCGTCAGGCTCGAAAGCCACATAGACATCGAGATAATCGCGCCACAAAAATAGTCCTGTCGCTGTGTAATCATTCGCCTGATTGGGCGCATATTCGTACAGTGCCGGCTTCACGCTGGCGATGTCATCTAGTTGAAGTTTTTTGAAGTTCATGAAGTTTATACCTCGATTATCGCGCCTTTGGCCGCAGATTGAACATGAGCCGCGTATTTCCTCAAAGCTGCTCCCATCGGCTTTTCGAGCGGCTTCCAGTTTGCTTTTCGTCTCGCAAGCTCTTCATCGGTGATGCTCCATGAAAGTTTGCGGTTGGTGATGTCGATCTCGATCTCGTCGCCGTCTTCAACGTAAGCTATCGGCCCGCCCTGAGCCGCTTCCGGCGATACGTGTCCGATACATGGCCCGTGAGTTGCCCCTGAAAATCTGCCGTCAGTAACGAGCGCGCAGTCGCTATCCATGCCACGACCCATAATTAACGCCGTCGTCGATAACATTTCGCGCATACCCGGCCCGCCTTTCGGCCCCTCATATCGAATCACGATGACAGTTCCCGGCTGAATTTCTCCTGCAGTGATCGCCGCGTCGGTCTCTTCCATGGAGTTGAACACTCTCGCCTTGCCTTTGAAATGATACATCGACGGGTTCACGCCGGATTGCTTCACGACAGCACTTTCGGGCGCAAGATTGCCATACAGGACAGCGATGCCCCCTTCGGACTTCTGAGGCCGCTCCATCGTCTTTATAACGTCGTTCTCAACCGGAGTTGCTCTATCCAAAAGCTCACCCAGCGTCATGCCCGTAACTGTCAGTGAATCCTTGTGAAGTTTGCTCTCGATGTTCTTCATTACTGTTTGGATCCCGCCATAAGCATCGAGCGAGGCTATCGGATATTTTCCAGACGGCTGGAGATTGCATATGAACGGAACTTCGCGGCTGATGCGATCGAAATCATTGAGCGATAAATCAACTCCTGCTTCGTGAGCTATCGCCATCAAATGCAGCACCAGATTAGTCGATGAACCTGTCGCCATCGCGCCCGCAACGCCGTTAAGCAAAGTTTCGCGTGTCAAGATCATTCGCGGAGTGATGCCCCGCCGCAACAGTTCCATGACCTGACGGCCGGATTTCTTCGCGATCCTTCTGCGCCTGTTCGATACGGCTGGAGCAGTCCCCGCCCCCGGCAGAGCCATTCCCAAAACTTCAGATAACATGCACATCGAGTTAGCTGTCCCGAGATGAGCGCAGCTCCCGCATGTCGGCAATGTAGCTTCCTCGGCTCTCTTCATCTCATCGACCGTAATTTTTCCCGCCTCGACACGTCCGGGATACTCTCGAAGCTCGCTGGAGCAGAATAGATCGTTGCCTCCGACGTTGCCCGGAAGCATCGGCCCGCCAGTAACGATTATCGCCGGAATATTAATCCTTGCGGCCGCCATCAACATTCCCGGGATAATTTTGTCGCAGCTTGCTATCAACACCATAGCATCGAAGCAATGAGCCTGCACAGCCATCTCGATTGAGTCGGCGATCAGATCACGGCTCGGCAATGGATATCTCATTCCGGAATGTCCTTGACACAATCCGTCACAGATTGCGATCGTGCCAATTTCGCGAGGAACTCCGCCGCCCTCAGCTATGCCGAGTTTTATCTGCGCGGCTAGATCTTTCAGGTGCATATGTCCGGGCACAATTTCGCTGTAGGAATTTACGACCGCGACCAGAGGTTTCTTCATGTCTTCTTCGTCCATTCCCGTGGCATAAAGCAAAGCTCTCTGACCGCTTCGGCCTATATGATTGGTCAGCTCACTGCTCCTGAGCGAGGCGGCTTTGTATTGAAACTCACCGTCAAAACTCATTTCAAATCCTCCGTATTTGTTATTGTTCATGCTGTTTGATATATTATACATGACATTATTTGAGGAGGTTATTAATTATGAAGTTTGATTATGCGCCTGTCGGCGTGTGTCCGAGCAGGATTGAATTTGAGATCGAGGACGGCAAGCTCCACAACGTGAAGTTTACTGGCGGCTGTCCGGGAAATCTTGTGGCCATTCCGAAGCTGATCGAGGGCGCGGACGCGGCGGAAATCGCGAAAATTCTGAGGGGAAATCTGTGCCTTGGACGCGGCGCGGCCATGAAAACTTCGTGCGCGGATCAGCTGGCTGTGGCGATCGAGGAGGCTTTGACACAGAAAGCGTCATGAAAGTCAACGACAAATTCGGGAGCATCTGGGACGAGCTGCCACGCAAGACCGAAAAGAAAATCCCGGAGACTCAGGCCGAAGCTATGGATCTGTATCAGGCCGCCGAAGCTAGCATCACAAGCTCCACAATGAAGATATGGGACAGCCACAACGACATGATGGCGAAGTCGGCGGAGTTGCGAAAGATCAGCGCACGCAAGAAGGCAATCGAGCGTCAGACTCTTCAGCGCAGGGAGGAGAGCCGCGAGCTTATGCAACAGGCTGCGGAGGAAGCTGCGAAACGTTCTAAGGAGCTTGAAGCGGCATCATTGAAGCACAGTGATCACGCCTAAAGGCAGGAGCCTACGCCGTAGTTTATCAGACCTCGTTTCGCTGTTTCCAGTATTCTGCGGCGGCCAATAGTTTTTTATCCTTATCTACGTTGTAGTACGGATTAAGATACAGATCAGCTTCCCTGTAACCAGCCTTAGAAAGAATATTTGTGGCAAGACTTTCGATTATGTCGCCGCCTTCATGTTCGTATGTCTTGCAGTTCAATTTATATAACATATATCCCAAAAATTTATGCGGCTCAGGAATTGGATACTCTTCACCGCCATATTGCCAATATAGTTTCGCGAAATTAATAACAGAATCAGGCGTATCACATTTTTCGTGGAGATAGCTGCTCCACGCTTCAAAAACCGAAGGCCAGCCGTATTCTGCTATAAGTGCGGCGGCCTTGTCTGAACATTCATAGGCATACTCTTCTGGTAAATCTTCCTCCCAGTTGCGATTGAATAGGTATTTCGTTTCCGATTTCAATTTCTCATCGATCATGTTACTGCGACCTCCATTCTGATGATTTGTGAAATAGCAGAGGATTTTCATTGTGAAGGTTTTGCATGAATTCCTCAACCTTGCCCAAAGATCTTATATCAGGTCTAAAATGTCCACTTTGGTTATCTATTCTAAATATCCTGCCGCTTTTAAATTTTATTATACCAGCACATTGAACTTCTGGAGTTTTTCCGCCTATCAATGTGGGATGTGGCGAGCGTTCTAAAGGATTATTAGGGTTTACGCGTTTTCCAAATATTATTTCGCCTTTCTTGTTCATGACGTACATGAATTCACCTTCTGCCTGTTTCCCGTTGGATTGATAAATTTTATTGCCTCTTATAGCTTCTCGCAAAGACCTCGCAGAAGGATTTTTAAAATATCCCGTTTCTTGGTTGTAGATGTCAGGATTTTTCTTATCCACCTTAAGCATTTTAGGCACAACATGATAAGAATCCGCATAAGGCTGCGAAGCTCCTCGAGTCCCCGAATAGAGTCCGCTACTCCCTGAGCCCATTAATCATTACCTCCGTTTTTGTGTCGAGTCTTGATCCAATTGTCATATTGAACAAATTGAGCGTAATTAAAATATTGGCCAAAGATTTCGTTAGGCATTGCACCATACACGAGTACTACTTCGGGCATTAACGTCTCCATCATTGCTGCGAGACCTGCCTCGAAATAATAACGATTCTCCAAATCCTTTATGCAACCGTATGAACTAATTGAAACAATACTGTTTTTTTCAATACCCGAAAACGCAACTTTTTCCGGCAAATTTGAAATTTTGTAAGTATCTTCACTCCCCCAACGAATATTTGGGATCACATAAATGCCATTACGTTGATAGTAGCTACCTAACAGTCTGTTGTAGTAGAGATTAATAATTTGTACTGATAACGGCGCATCGCGGTACATAGAGCAGTCAGGTGAAACAACAGCCTGAAATTGTCTCAATTCCTCAAGATATGCTGCTGGACTAATTAAAAGCTCCATGAAGTTTTCATCTTTTTCATAAAAGCATACTGCGGAGTCTAAAAATGACACTTTTGTACGCTCTGAAAATGGGGTCAAGGAATCAGGAATGAATATTTTCGACGGTTTTTCAATGACGGGGATATCAAATAAACCATCAAATCGCGCTCCGTTTGATAACTCAGAAATCGGCGTTTCATTGACTAAAAAATGTTTAATAATTCTCATAACATAAAACCCCTTCTTAAAATTTATGATGAATTATATCATAAATGAGTTTTTATGGCTATCCGATAACCTATGTAAGAAACTTATTATTTTCTTCCCCAAAGTTTCTTTCGGAGCGGTTAATGTATAATGTCAGCTGAGAATACGTCAGGGAGGTTTTCGCAAGGGAGTTCAGACGCTTTGGAAGCAAGTATTTTGTTCGGATCGACAGAGGCGAAGAGATTATGTCGACGCTTGAGAAGTTTTGCAAGGACGAGAAGATCACGCTCGCCGAGGTCAAGGCTCTTGGGGCTGTCGATGACTTTGAGGTCTGCCTGTTCGATGTCGTTGAGAAGAAATATCACAAGAACAGCTTCAAATTCCCCGCCGAGATCACGAGCCTTT
>JAFSJO010000003.1 GCA_017449415.1 Synergistaceae bacterium | reverse complement strand
ACCTTTCGCGAGGCTGTATCAAGCTCCGTAGGCTGAGAGTCGATCTCCGTGCGTATCATGGCGCAAGCCTCATCAACGAGGTCTATAGCTTTGTCCGGCAAAAATCTGTTGGTGATGTAACGGTTGGACAGCACCGCCGCCGCCACGAGAGCGTTATCTCGAATGCTCACGCCGTGATGAGCCTGCAATTTTTCGCTGATGCCGCGCAGGATCGAGATCGTGTCCTCGACTGTCGGCTGTTCGACGTCGACGGGCTGAAATCTTCGAGCCAACGCCGCATCTTTCTCGATATATTTGCGGTACTCGTCGACCGTCGTCGCGCCGATACAATGAAGCTCACCGCGTGCGAGCATGGGCTTTAACATGTTGCCAGCGTCAACTGCTCCCTCGGCTGCGCCAGCTCCCACGATCGTATGAAGCTCATCGATGAAGAGCAAAATTCGCCCGTCGCTGTTCTTGATTTCATTGAGGACAGCTTTCAATCGCTCCTCGAACTCGCCGCGATACTTCGCTCCCGCGACCAGCGAACCCATGTCAAGCGCGAAGACTGTTCTGTCTTTCAAGCCCTCGGGGACATCGCCGCGGACGATCCTCTGAGCCAACCCCTCGACTATTGCGGTCTTGCCTACTCCGGGGTCGCCAATGAGGACGGGATTATTCTTTGTCTTTCGCGATAAGATCCTGACTACTCGCCTTATCTCGTCGTCGCGTCCGATAACCGGGTCGAGCTTGCCGGTCTTGGCTGCCTGCACGAGGTCGCGCCCGTACTTTTCGAGAGCCTCGTACGTAGCTTCGGGGTCGGCACTCTGAACTCTCTGCGAGCCTCTGACCTCCGTAAGGACTTTCAAAAATTTCTCCTCAGTGATCCCGAACTCTTTCAGCGATTTCGATACGCCGATCATAGCCATGAATAAATGTTCTACTGAAGTATATTCGTCTTTGAGAGCCTTAGCTCGCTCGTCGGCTTTCGTGAAGACGTTCTCGAGCCTGTTGGTTATGTAAATCTTTCCCTGCTCGACACCTCCGCCTGTAACCCTCGGAAGTTTCGCAAGCTCGTCGCTCACGGATTTTTTTAGCAGATCTGTGTTAATGTCCATCTTCTTCAACAGCTGAGGGATCAAGCCTCCCGCGTCGCTTAGCAAGGCCAAGAGCAAATGTTCCACGTCGACCTGCTGATGATTATATTCGGACGCTGTCGCCTGAGCCGAGGCCAGAGCCTCCTGACTCTTGCGCGTAAGTTTGTTCATATCCATAAACGTTCACTCCTTTATAAAATCTCTAACCAAACTTGACTAATTTTAGGAGCGATTAAAAATTTTGCAATACGTATTTTTAGTGAGGGGCTTGGCCTTATGCTAGAATACTTCCAACTTTAATATCGAGGAGGAAACATTCATGAGCGACTACAATTACGAAGAGGCTTTCGAAGCCGCAGACTTTATCAAAGCAAGATCGCCCCGCACTCCTCAGACAGCAATAGTAACAGGCTCGGGGCTTGGCGATGTCGCTGACATTATCGAAGACAAAATCATCATTGACGCTTCAGAGATCCCAAACTGGCCGCGCTCGACGGCTCCCGGACACGCCGGCAAGATCATCATTGGGAAGCTCCGAGGCCGGGATACGCTCGTGCTTCAAGGGCGAGTTCATTACTACGAGGGCTACTCGATGAAGGCCGTAACCTTTCCGACGCGAGTGTTGAAGATGCTCGGAGTCCGCGAGTACGTCGCGACCAATGCCGCCGGAGCTGTCAATAAAGCTCTCGAGGTCGGAGAGATCGTCGCCGTCAGAGATCATATCAACCTCATGGGGTCGAACCCCTTGATCGGAGTCAACGAGCCGCGCTGGAGCGTCCGCTTCCCCGACATGACCAACGCCTACAGCCCTGAGCTTCGCGAGATATTAAGGAGCTTCGGACTTCGCGAGGGAGTTTACGCCGCGTTCTCCGGGCCGTCATACGAGACTCCCGCCGAGGTCAAAATGGCCGGGCTGTTGGGAGCTGACCTCGTGGGTATGTCGACCGTGCCGGAGGTCATCGTCGCCAACTCGATGGGAATGAGGGTCGCTGTGCTGTCGTGTGTCGCGAACATGGCTGCAGGTATCTCGCCGGACATGCTGACCGAGGAGGAAGTCCTCGACAACATGAAGAGAACTTCAGGAAAGCTCGCCCGCGTTATCGTAAATTTAATAGAGAGATTGGAGGAAGCTGAATGAAAAAATTTTTTGCTGAAATAATTTTGATTTTGGGATTGTTGTCAGCTTGCGCTGGCTCGTCATTCGCGGCGGCGTGGGTGAACTTCCCAACGAGCTGGGACATCGGGCAGGCGTTCGCTGTCTCGATAACTTCCAACGTAGATTACTCTAAACCTGTCGTGACGTGGAAAGGCCGAAGCATCAGCCTCAACGTCGAGCAGGGCGGCGCGGGGAAGATTTCTTACGGGCTTCTCGGCTCCGACGTTCGCAACACCAAGCCGGGAGATTATGAAATCCTCTTCGAGTTCGAGCAGGGAGGAAAGAAGTACAAGGCCTCCGGCAACATAATGCTCAAAGAGCGGCAATATCCCCAAGAGAAGCTGACAGTCAGCCCCAAGATGGTCAACCCGCCCAAGAAAGAGCTGAAGCGTATCCAAGCTGAGTCGAAAGCTATCGGCGCGGCACTCAGGACGATGACGACGGCTCGACGCTGGACGACACCTCCGCAGCCTCCGCTCTCGAACATAACGCTGACGAGCCACTACGGCTTCCAGAGAGTTTATAACGGAGTTCCGCGTAGCGGCCACAACGGTGCGGACATCAGAGCGGCAACGGGGACAAAAGTTCTCGCGCCATTCGCCGGGACTGTGATCCTGACGGGCTTCCATTACTACGCCGGCGGGAGCGTCTACATCGACTCGGGCAACGGAGTTATAACGGCGTTCTTCCACCTCAACGAGATCAACGTCAAGAAAGGCGACAAGGTCGCAAAGGGTCAAGTCGTCGCACGCAGCGGCAGCACAGGACGAGTTACGGGGCCTCACCTTCATTACAGTCTGATACTCGGCGGTCAGTTCGTCGATCCGATCCCCTTGCTGTCGACGAGCATAACGCAAATGTTGAAGAAAGGGACGCAGTCGCAGGTCAACAGCCTCTGAAAATTTTGGCGTTTGACAAATTAACAAAGCGAGTGTATTTTATTCACCGTCTTTGACATCAAGCCGGAGTGGCGGAATGGTAGACGCAGTGGACTCAAAATCCACCGGGGGCAACTTCGTGGGAGTTCGAATCTCCCCTCCGGCACCATCAACTATTAAGAATGAATCGGGAGAGAAATTTTTATGCCAAACAAAAAGTCCGCGAAGAAACGTGTAATCACGTCAGAGCGCAACAGACTCTATAACAAGTACTGGACATCGAGATGCAAGACTGCCGTCAAGAACCTTTTGGCCGCTGTCGAAGCTGGCGACAAGGACGAAGCCGTGAAGAGTTTCAACGTCGCTCAGAGCGTTATTGATAAAGCAGTTGTCAAGGGCGTAATGCACAGGAACACTGCCGCACGAAGAAAGGAATTAATGTCGCGTCGCATGAAGACGATGACGGCTTAAAGCGAACGAGCATCTTACAGCGATCGCACACTCAAAAGGAAATCCCTCTGTCTTGAATGGGCAGAGGGATTTCTTTCAACTACTTTTGCAACTACGAAAACCTCGAAACTTCTCAGACCTCGCGAGGCTTCACGAAGAAAAAATTTTTAGTAATCCTTTGAGAATTTTCGAAGCTCCTCAACCGACACTCGCCTGTTGAAAACTTTCCCTTCGAGTATCGTCGCCTTGGGTGCGCTGGGCTGTAAACCTGCGACGGCCTTACCGAAGCCGCTCCCGCCGGACGTGGCGAACAAAATTATTTTCTTGCCCGCAAAGTCGTAAGCTTCAAGGAACGTATTGACGATCGTCGGCGCAACGTACCACCAGATCGGGAAGCCTAGGAATATTACATCATGACCCTCGACCTTCGCGCTCTTGTCGGCAAGCTCGGGGCGTGAAGATTTGTCGCGCATCTCGACACTGCTTCGTGAGCTGGAGTTGTTCCAGTTCAGATCCGCGCTCGTGTAAGGGACTGCGGGTTTGATTTCGTAGAGATCCGCGCCCGCGGCCTCGGCCAATTTTTTTGCGACCTCAGCTGTTGCTCCACTGGCTGAGAAATAAGCTACGAGTTTGTTGCTCATGGTTACATGCTCGCTTTCAAAATCTCAATGACCTCGCCGCGAGTGAGCTTCTTGTAGCCGCCTCCGAGCAGGAATGTTCCATCAGCGATGCCCTCGTACATGTCCTCAGTTACGCCAAGCTCTTTGAGGCTCAACACTGCGCCGATTTCTCGCATCCATGACTCGAGAGCTTTCAATCCCTCGTCAGCCAGAACTTCATCGGACTTGCCCTCCGGGTTCACGCCCCAGACGTTGACAGCGAAGCGCGCGAACTTCTTCAAGCCGAACTTCATTATCGTCCTGTAGTATGCGAGCGACACCGCCGAGAGAGTCATTCCGTGCGTGGCGTTGGTGTAGGCTCCGACCGACTGGCCGATCATATGAACTTCCCAATCCGTGCTCTTGCCCTTGGCTATGAGCGTGTTGAGTGCCCACGTAGCTGTCCACATGATGTTGCTGCGAGCCTCGTAGTCCTTGGGATTCTTGACGGCGATCTTCGAGCTGTGGATCAGCGACTTCATCAAGCCCTCGGCGATATAGTCGGAGGTGTTGTCGTCGTCGTTGGAGAAATATTGCTCCATGATGTGCGACATGATGTCGAAGAAGCCCGCGACCATTTGATACTGAGGGACTGTGAAAGTGTAGACGGGGTTGAGGATCGAGAACTTCGGGAAAACGTTATCGCCGAAGACGTGGCCGATCTTTAATTTCTGCGCGTGGTTGGTGATGACGCTGCCGCCGTTCATCTCGCTGCCGGTGCCGACCATCGTCAAGACACAGCCGACCGGGATTATCTTGTTGCTAACGTCCTCCATGCGAAGAAAATATTTGTCCCAAGGGTCTTCGTCGCAATACGTCGAGACAGATACGGCCTTCGAGTAATCGCACACCGAGCCGCCGCCGACAGCCAAAATTAAATCGACGCTGTTCTCTTTCGCGAGCTTGCAGCCCTCGTAGAGCTTCTCGACCGTCGGGTTGGACATGACACCGGGGAGGTCGATGATGTTCTTGCCGTTGGCTTTGAGAATTTTCACGATCTCGTCGTAGAGCCCGCTCTTCTTGACCGAGCCGCCGCCGTACGTGAGCATGATGTTCTTTCCGTAGTTCGGAAGCTCCTTGCTGAGTCCGTCGAGCGCGTTCTCACCGAAGTACAGGCGAGTTGGGTTTGAATATGTGAAGTTGCCTAACATGAAAATCTTTCTCCTTTGCTGAATTTTTAGAATATTATACTCTAGCGGGCCGCGAAGTTTTTCAAGATCAAGCCGGCGATCTCCTCACAACATGACTCGAGAGCAAAGTGTCCGCTGTTCACGAAATGAATTTCATCGTAGCCCGGCCGCTGCGAGTAGAAGATGTCGAGCGAATATCCGTCCGGCGACACGCTGCCCTCCTCAGTGCCGAATGTGTATTGGCCGTAGAAAAGCGATAGATCCCCTCGCCACTGCGTGGCTCTCTCCCCCTTGAAAGGGGGCGCAAAAATCCCGCGTTTGCCACTGTTTCTCTGCCTCACCTTTTAAGGGGGGCAGCCGTAAGGCTGACGGTGGGGTCTCTCATGCAATGCCGAACGTGTCGCGAGCTGGTGCTTCATTATAGTAAAAAAGTTCAACTGTGATATTATTTGCCCGGAGATCATTTAAGAAAGGGTAAAATTTTTTTATGGACGAAGGGAAAAATTTTCGCCGCCGGCCGGACGGAGAGAAAAGAAATTTTAGAATGGATCCTGATGAGCTTCTCCTAGCTCAAAGACAAAAGAGACAGGCCGCCCCCAACCCTAAACAGGCGAGATCAGTCTCGACAAGACAGAGGCCACGAAAGAAAAAAAGATTTTCTATATTAAAGATAATGTTCGCGACGATACTGCTCGTTATTCTTCTCGCGACGGGAGCATTGAGTGCCGGGGTCGCGTGGTACGTCGTGAAGCTCTCCGAAGACCTCCCGAGCATGATGGAGCTTGCCAACCCGCGAAGCAGTCTTCCTTCGATTCTTTATGACCGAAACGGCGAAGTCATTGCGCGGCTCTTAATTGAGAACAGAACGCCGCTTGAACTTCATCAGATATCGCCCGAGCTTGTTCGAGCTGTCTTGGCCGCCGAGGACTCCGCGTTCTATCAGCATGGCGGGATCAGAATAGGCTCGATCATGCGTGCATTGTGGACGGACGTAGTGGAGGGCGGAAAGGTTCAGGGCGCGAGTACGATAACTCAACAGCTCGCGAGAAATTTATTCCTGTCGCACGAGAAGAGCATCACGCGAAAGGCTAAAGAGATCATCATAGCGATGAGGCTCGAAAAACTTTTCCCGAAAGATAAAATCCTCGAACTTTATCTCAACACGATCAACTTCGGGCACGGAGCATGGGGAGCAGAGACGGCCGCGAGAACATACTTCGACAAGTCCGCGAAAGATTTGGATCTCGCGCAGTCAGCGATACTCGCCGGATTAATCGCCAACCCGGGACGCTACAACCCTCTGAGCAGCCTCAGCAATGCCAAGTCGCGACAGAATTACGTTTTGGGACGCATGGAGACGCTCGGCTGGATCACGTCCGAGCAGAGACAGGCCGCCTATGACGAAGAGCTAGAGTTCAGGAGCCGCAAGAATCAGATCGAGGAGTTTAACCGCGCTCCTTATTTCGTGTCTCACCTGCTGTTCAACGACCTGCTGCCCAAGTACGGCAAGGACGAAGTGTACAGCGGAGGTATGCAGATCTACACGACGCTCGATGTCAACCTGCAGGATAAGGCGCGCGAAGCTATACAGGGTCTCAGCAAGACGGTGATGGGCGCGTTGGTGTGCATCGAAGCTGACACTGGCGAGGTGCTGGCACTGGTCGGAGGCAAAGATTTCAAAGACAGCAAATTCAACAGAGCTACGCAGGCGATACGGCAGCCCGGGTCGAGTTTCAAGCCTATCGTGTACGCCGCCGCAATGGAAGAGGACGTTATGCCAAGCGATCACTTCCTCGACGCGCCGATAACGTTCAAGCAGCCCGGAGGCCGGGGCAAAGGTTGGTCGCCTCACAATTCGAGCAAAGGCTTCTCGGGTGAGGTTACGTTACAGCGAGCTTTGACGAGTTCATTGAACACTGTCGCGGTGAGAGTGGCGGCTTACATTGGCACCGACGCTATAGTCCGAATGGCTCGCAACATGGGGATCGAGACGAAATATCTTCCGAACGATCTTTCTGTCGCGCTAGGCTCGGCGAGTTTGACTCCGTTGGAGATGGCTGTAGCTTTCAACTGCTTCAACAACGGCGGCAAGAGGATCGTGCCTCTTATGATTAGGGAGATCCGCGACCGAGATGGCAACGTCCTCGAACAGCGCGAGACAGCGATCAGTCAGGCCATGAACCCCGAGACGGCGTACGCAATACGCTCGATGCTTCAAGACGCAGTCAGAGCCGGAACAGGAAAGCCCGCGGCCTTGCCTAAGATTAACGTATTTGGAAAGACAGGAACGTCGAACGATTTCATCGACGCGTGGTTCGTTGGCGGAGTGCCGGGACTTACTACGGCGGTGTATGTCGGACGCGACGACCATAAGACAATGGGACGCAAAGCCTTCGGAGGTACGGTTGCGGCTCCGGTGTGGAAAAAGTTCATGAGCTACGCAGTGAAAGAGATGTCGACCCCGGCGAATTTCGAAGCTCCTCCGGCGTGGGTCGAGGTCAGCAAGGTCTCGATATGCAGAGCTTCGGGGTACCTCGCGAAGTCCGGGTGTCAGGCCGTGCCGCTGTTCTTCCCTAAGGGGAAATCTCCGACTGCTTCGTGTCCTCTTCACGGAGGGAGCTACAGAGCTGCCGAGAACGATCCGAGAGGGCCAAGGCTGTTTCTTGTCGAACAGGACGATACATATCTAGCGAGGCTCGAACGTCAAGAGCGCGAAGAAGCTGACTCACAGCCAGCAGCTCAGACCGAATATGTCCCGCCTCCTCAGCAGGTCAGCGCACCGGCCACTCAGGCGGCAGTTCCGAAGCCAAGTGCCCCGGCACCGTCGAGGCAAGAGCCTAAGCTGAACGAGGTTGAGCAGCGTTACAGGCAGCTGCTGAGAGAATACGGACTTGACTAGCGAGGTGAAGAGATGCAGACGTTGAACGCGGTTGGGAAACATGGCGGGAGCCTCGTGAGCTTCTTGAAAGACTCGCTGAAAGCCGGCGAGAGTGAGCTGAAGATTTTAATCGACGGGCCGATACAGGTTGAGGAGATCAGGAAATTTTTGGAGCCGTCGGGGTTCGCTAACTTCATGTTGGAAGATGACGAGGGGAATTTATATCTGACGACCTCGTTAAAGGACGAAGAAGTTAAGGAGGTCGCCGCGACCCCACCCGCCCACCCTGTCGCGGCTCCCTCTGTCCCGGAGAAAGTTTCGCCGCCGAAGAATATAAGCATCGAGATGAAAAACTCTACGGGCGTTCTGATCGCCTGCGCGCCGGGAAAACATAAGCAAAACTTCACAAGGAAGATCCTCGCGTCCCTCGTGAACTCGAAGGTCAAGCCCGAAGTCATCGCCTTGATGAATGGTGCCGTGGCTCTGGCCGCGTACGACGCTCCAACATGCGACTACCTCAAAGAGCTTGAGAGCGCGAAAGTTAAAATCCTCATCTCGGACTCGTGCGCCGACCTCGTGGGTGTTAGTGAAGCTATCGGGGTCGGAGTCCTCGTCGACATGAGCGAAATTTTTGAAGAAATCTTCTCGTGCGCAAAGGTGGTGAGCTTATAACATGGAATGGAACTCAGCAGCCGACCGCCCGGCCATTGGCAATCTCCAGTATCATATCCAATGCCGGCAAGGCGACATCAACAAGTCCGTTATCCTACCCGGAGACCCCGAACGCGTCGACGTCATAGCCGCCCGGTGGGACGAAGCAAAGTTCATAGCCTCGCATAGAGAGTTCAGAACGTTCAGCGGCAAATATCACGGCGTACCCATCAGCGCATGTTCAACCGGGATCGGAGGCCCCTCGGCCGCAATCGCAATTGAGGAACTCGCTGAGCTTGGCGCGGAGACTTTCATTAGGGTCGGGACATGCGGAGCTATCAATCCCAAAATCAACTGCGGCGATCTTATCATCTGCACCGGCGCAATGAGACAGGACGGCACGAGCAACGACTACATAGATATCTCGTATCCGGCTGTGGCTGACTATAAAATCGTCGGAGCAATGATCGAGGCGTGCAAGAAGCTCGGGAAAGTCTATCACGTCGGAGTGTCCTGCACGACAGCTTCGTTTCATTGCGGACAGGCTCGGCCGGGGTTTGGCGGCTACACGCAGTCGACGCTCGATGACAAGATACGAGACCTTCAACGCGCGGGCGTGCTGAACTTCGAGATGGAAGCCGCGACGATCCTGACACTCGCCGGGATATACGGACTGCGAGCCGGGGCTGTGTTCGCGGTCGTCGCCGACAGGAACAAAAATAAATTCGTTTACTCCGGAATTGAAGATAGTATTATAATCGCCAATGAAGCAATAAAAATCTTGAACAGTTAGGACTGAGAAATTTCCATGGCTTACAAACTAGGCGAAGTGATAATCTCACGCGAGACGATCGCACGACGGGTCAAAGAGATGGCCGACGAGATCGCGGGGGACTACGGACGCGACAAGCCTCTCGTTATCGTTGGGATACTCACGGGCGCGGCGTTCTTCCTTACGGATCTGGTGCGCGAGATGCCTGAGGACTTGGACGTGAGAGTCGACTTCATGTCGGTGGCCTCCTACGGGGACAACACGGAGAGCAGCGGCGTTGTGAGGATCTTCCATGACCTCAAATCGAGCATCGAGGGCAAAGATGTCATTGTCGTTGAGGATATCGTCGACTCGGGGCTGACGCTTGCGCACCTGACGGAGCTGTTGAGGAGCAGGAACCCGGCGAGCTTAAAAGTCTGCGTGTTGCTCGACAAGTACGAGAGGCGCAAGACCGAAGTTAAAGTCGACTACTGCGGCTTCAGGATCCCGGATAAATTCGTCGTTGGATATGGGCTCGACTACGCGAGCAAGTGGCGGCACCTT
>JAFSJO010000029.1 GCA_017449415.1 Synergistaceae bacterium | reverse complement strand
CTAACGTGATTTTGTCGTCGTTCTTGTCGATCGTGGCATTGATGCCCGTGATGGTTACGCCGCTGGCCTCGATGCTCTTCGCGGAGGCGTTGACGCTGATTTTTTCGAGCTTCGCGAGGTCTCCGCCTGCCGTGGTCGTCAGCTCGATGTCCTTAGCCGTGAGCATGTCCATAGCCTGCAGATTTTTCGACGAGGCCATGAGCTTCACTGACGGGTTGCTGACTGTCCCCTGAATTTTAAGCCCCGCGTTGACAGTTCCTTTCAGCTTGTACTGGTTGATGTCCGGAACGTAGGCTTTGAGGTTGGCCGGGGACATTGCGATCGTCGCGTTGATGTTGAGCGCGGGATTAGATGACGGGAGAGGCCCGACCGTCCCGCTGATATTGATCGGCATACCGTTCAAAGTTCCTTCGGTCTTGCTGAGGGTCAGTGTCTTGTTAGCGAACTCGAAATTTACAACCGGCTTCGTGATCTTCTGGTCGAACCCCGAGAACTCCGGACTGTTCAGCGATCCCGTGATGACCGGGTTAGCTAGGCTGCCTTTGAGGGTTGCGGCCGCCGTGATGACCCCCGCGAGTTTGTAATCCGAAGCGTCAGGGATCATGCTCTCGACTCTCTTGATGTCGAGGTTGGCGAGCTTGGCCGTCAGGTTGAAATTCGGGTTGATTAACATCGAAGCTATGCTCCCCTGCAGGAAGCCGTTCGCGCCCTCGAAAGTAAATTTTCCGTCGACGTTGGCGGTGTCGCTCTTGGCGAGTTTCAATTGCGCTCTGATGTTCGTTACGGCGCGTCCCTCGTAGGAGATCCGCGGAGCGTTGAAGTTCACGAGACCGTTGAGGGCGTTCACAGGGCCGCTGATGTTGGCATTGAACGATGAAATTTTCCCCGAGAGGGTTCTCAGCTCCGGCATCTTCAAAATTTTATCCAGACCGTCGAGGCTTGCTTCCGTACCGTCGAGCTTAATCATCACCGACGTGATCTCATTCGGACGATTGGCAATGGCGATCTCACCCTGCACCGGGACATTGAGCGCGTTAGCTTGAATGTTGCTGATCGCGAGCCTGTTGTCCGAGTAAGCTAAGTTCGCGCTTGCGCGTTCGACAGGGAAGCCGTAAATCTTCGAGCCTTTGTAGTCGAACATTCCCGAAATTTTCGGAGCATCGAGAGTTCCAACAGCGTCAGCATTGAAATTCGCTTTGCCCGCGAAATCTTTCGAGTTTAACATGTCGGGATACAACGCCGTCATCTCGCTGAGGTCAAGTCCCTCGAATGAGGCGTGAAAGTCGAGCTTCTCGCCCGTCAGTCCGCCCGTCGCAGCGATCTTGCCGGAGCCGAAATTTATTTCCGACCTGTTCACTGACGTTAGCGACGTGTCCATATCGATATCGCCCTTGACGGGGAGGCCGTTGACACTGCCATCGACATCGACATCAAAGTTGACGAGATCCGCGCCGACCTCCGAGACTTCGACGACACCATATTGAGACGTGAAACGGCTGTCTTTGAGGCTGAACCTGTCTAACGGAATGTCAGGCACAGGGCTTGAGTCATCGTCAGCGTAAGCGGCTCTCACGAATGATTGCCGAGGCTTGAATGAAACTTTTTGCCCGAGACCCTTGAGGCTGTCTATCGTCTTCAAGAGCTGATCTACGTCCATGTTGACCCCGCCGAGAGCTATCTCCGCGAGCCTCAGCTTCCCAGTGAAGAGAGCCGGGAAATTCACGCGACCCGAAAGAAATCCCGCCGAAAGAATTTTTTTGTCGCTGTTGTTGCCGTCGGCGATCTCAAAGTCGTGAAGCGTGTAGCCCTTGATGGGGTTGCCCGTGATCTTGTCAGCCGTGAGTGAAATCTTATAATTCTCGGCGAGGTACCTTTGAGCCATCGCGAGTATCGCACTGCCGCCAATGTCAGCGAGCGACAGCACCACCACCAAGACCGCAAGAATGAGAAAGACCCCCGCGATAAATTTTATAAAGCCTCCCGAGCCTTTCTTCTCAGGTTTGGGGGGAGCCGGAGGCACTGCGCGCCGTCTTCGCTTTGGGTGTTGCTGAGGGAATAAAATATCATCAACTTCAAGTTCGTGAGCCACGAAAATTCACACTCCTTTATAATTATTTCATTATTATATAGGGAGAGAGGAAATTTTAATGGCTTTTATATTTTTCGTGAGCCTCGCGGCCTTTGTCTTAGCTATGCCGAGAGCTTCGTGGGCATGTATGACGATCCTCGTCGGCAGGAAAGCTTCGGCGACCGGCGAAGTGCTTGTAGCTCACAATGAGGACGCGCCCGGGAGGTTCACAATGCAAACTCACCTCGTTCAGAAGAGGCGCAGACGCTCGGGCAAAAAAATAAAATTCGAGCCTGATCTCAGTGAGCTTGAACTCGGCGAGACGCGCACAAATCTTTTCTGGGCAGAGGCCAAGACCTACAGCAAAAAATTTTCCGACTCGGCGTTCTGTGATTTCTACGCCAACGGCCACGGTGTCGTGATCTGCTCCAACAACTGCGAAGAGTCCAAGGAGGACAGTCCCGAGCTCTTGAACGGCGGGATAGGTTACGGCTTGCGTCGGCTCGTCGCTGAGAGGTCTCACTGCGCAAAGGAGGCTCTCGAGATCGCCTGCGGCCTTGTCGAACGATATGGCTACGCTTCGAGCGGACGGTCATACGCCTTCGCGGATAAAGATGAAATCTTCGTCATGCAGATCGTCCACGGCAAGCATTACGCGATCGCCCGCGTCCCTGATGATGAAGTCGCGGTGATCCCCAACCACTACACGATAAGAGAGCCAGAAAAGAAATTCCGAGGTTACGACGAGCTGATCTCCTACGCAAAGGCGCGAGGCTGGTACAAGGACAGCGACGGAGCTTTCGACTTCGCGAGGGTGTATCAGGCTGAAAATTCTTTCGGGCTTGCGAAGAACACATATCGACACGTCAAAGCCTTTGAAATTTTGCTTGACATGGATCTGTCGGGACTGTTGAAGACCGAGTGGCAGCCGCTCCCGTTCTCGATCAAGCCGGCGAAGTTGGTCGACATTGAGACGCTGAAAAAAATTCTCCGCGCTCACAACGAGGGACTTCATCACTTCGACAAGCCGATCGGTATCTGCAACTGCGACACGCTCGAAAGCACGATCGCTCAGATCCGCCACAACCCCGACAGGATAATCCTGCGCAAGGCTCTTGGCCGCCCGTGCAGCTCGCCATACGTAGCGTGGTACTCGGGAATAAATTCAGTCCCCGAAGATTACGAGGTCAGAGACCCGGAAAATTCTTTGCTCGAACACTTCAAGACGAAGCCCGAAGACATGGACTATCGAAACAACGCGTGGTATCGAGCCATGGAGATTTGCGCGGCGTGCGATATCCTCCATGATGAGAGCGTCGAGGCTGAGATCCAAGCCTTCGAGGAGGAAGTCGAAGAGAAGTTGAAAGTCCTTGACCCTCAAATCCAGCTGAGGCTTCGCAACGAACCTAGAATAGCTCAGGCCATGATGGAAGCTGCCGTGCTGCAATGCTCAAAGGACTCTGAACAGCTCGCCGCGACGCTGAGAGCCAAGCTGAAGATCATCACTGGCGAAGCTCTCAACTCCGTAAGCTCCGAAAAGATTTTTAGAGTTCGTATCCCGGCGGGGGCGAGCAAGCTCAACGCTTCGGGGTGTCTTTGCGGGCCGTCGTACGTTGACAAGGGCGACTGGTCGCAATGCTGTGAAGTTTCAGATACCGGGGACGGCTACGTAACGCTGAACTTCAAGCCCGGCGAGTGGCTCAAAGATGCCGTGCCTTGCTTCACGGATCTGTATATGGTGATTGAGGAGGAGTCAGGAACGAGGCGAGCCGGAACAGTCAGAGCCAAGGTGAACGCTTAGGCTGTTTTCTGCGATACTGCTTTCATTGAACAGATCGCCCAATTCGTATTGATGGCCGTGATGACGCTTCCGCAGTATTCACATTTGGCGGAGGCGTTTAGTTTTATCGGCGCGCCACAGTGAGGGCATCGGTCGGACTTCACGCCCTCGGCTTCCGGTCGAGTGAACGAACCTTTCTTGCGCGACAGCTCGATCTCGTACTCCGTGAACTTTTCGCGCTCCTTGTTGCCGGAGATCACTTTGCCCGTGGCATCATCGAGAACGTAGGAGACTGCTCGCGAGTTCAGCCCCACGACGATGTAATCGCGGCCGGCGGATTGTCTCCAACCTTTCAGCTCGATGTTCAGCACGGCGATCCTTTCAGCGTATTCGGTCTTGTGATCCTTGCGGAAGTCTTCGAGCTGTCTGTCCATTTGATTATAAAATGCGTCGGTCATGTATGGCCTAAGCGAGCTGATGTCCTTGGCGTGTCGCGCGTCCTGCAACTGAACGAAGAGGTTCGACATCAAGCCCTTGATCGTCTCCTCGTCGAACTCCGGGTCAAGAGCTACGTACTTGTCCATTGGCTTCAGATTTTGTGTCGGCTTGGATCTTGTGAGCGCGATCGGAGTTTTGAGGCTCTCCGGCTTCTCGGGCCACTGACCTTTCAAGAGGTAATAAACCCCGCCGAATGTCCAATATATCATGGAACTTACGATGCGCCAGATCAGTCTGAACGTGTAATAGATGAAGACGAGCACTCCCAGTCCCACAGCTCCGGCCACCGTGTCGCCGCACTCTTCTTCTTCGTCATCGTCATCGTAAGCATAAGCAGCCGACGCGCAGCACGCGACACTCGCAACCACAAGCAAAATTGAAAAAATCGCCGCAAAGATTAAAAATTTTCTTTTCATGTTAAGCAGTCCTTTGTGATATTCCTTTCATTGAGCAGATTGCCCAGTCGGTGTTGACGGCGGTGATGATGCTTCCGCAGTATTCGCACCTCGTCGAGGCGTTGAGCTTTATCGGCGCACCGCAATGCGGACATGTCTCGGACTTCGCGCCCTCGGTCTCGGGACTTGTGAACTCGCCGGACTTTCGAGTAAGTTCAATCTCATATTCGAGGAACTTTTCCTGATTCTTGTCGCCGGATATCAGCTTGCCCGTAACGTCATCGAGGACATACGACACGATCCGCGAGTTAAGCCCGACCGTGATATAGTCGCGCCCCGAAGCCTGTCGCCAGCCTTTGAGACTCACGTTAAGCACGGCCACGCGCTCGGTGTAGTCGGTCTGATGCTTCTTTCTGAATGCGTCGAGCTGTCTATCCATTTGATTATAGAATGCGTCGGTCATGTAAGGCCGCAGGGTGCTGATGTCCTTGTCGCGCCACGTGTCCTGCATCTGGACGTAGAGGTTAGCCATCAGGGTCTTGATCTTCTCTTCGTCGAAGTTGGGATCAAGTTCGAGATAGTCGCTCATGGGTTTGAGGTTCAACTCCGGCGCTTCGGTGAATGCGTTGTCGGGGATCGTATCCATTCTCCTTGTTTTGGATTTGATGCTTATCATCAGGAAGAAGCACAGGACGAGGACAATCACGACGATAACAGCCTCGATATCGTCCGAGCTACTGCCGCCAAGAACTCCCGACGTGCTGGAGAGGACATTGAAATTATTTCCGTGTAATGTGCGCGAAGAGCCGCCGTATGATGAGCCGCCCGAAGAGTATGAGCGCGTCGACCCCGATGAGCCTGAAGACCTCGAAGAGCTTCGCGAGCCTCCGTAGTTGGAATTTCCAGAGAAGCTTCCGAAGTCTGAGTACGCGCCCCGGTTACATGCAAAGATCAGGAAAATTAAAATCGTTAAGCCGATGAAAATTTTGCGCCTCATAAAAAATCCTCCTTGAAAACTTTGGATTAATTATAAGGCATGAGCTTTCAAACTCCTTTGAGCCTCTTCATGATCAGGCCGGCAAGCACTGACTTGAAGATATCCCCGGGCAGCGGCATCAGCACAAAGTACATCAGGAGGGTTTTCGCGCCGAGTTCGTTCCCGAGGTAATATTTCGACATTACATAATAGTAGGGAATCCCAATCGCATATATAACGGCGATCCCGGCCATAGCTCCGAGCGTCCATGTCTTGAAGCAAGGCTTGAACTTCTCAGCGATCAGTCCCGCAAGCCACGACCCAGGAATGAAGCCGATGATGTAGCCGAATGTCGGATTGAGAGCCGACCCCGTGAACACTGGAAGACCGATCAGCCCGGCCAAGACGTACACGCACACGGCGACAGCTCCGTATCTCTTGCCAAGGACAAGCCCCGATAGAACCACAAACAGAGTCTGAAATGTCAAAGGCAGCAGCGGTGTCGGAATTTTTATATGCGTCCCGATAGCTATCAGAGCCGCGAATAAAGCGCAAAGCACAAGATTTTTCGTAGTTGTCATTTTTAACCTCTAATTCCTAATTAAAGAAACTTCGCCCGAACGCAAGATTTCTCTTTCGTTATGTTCGTTGAGGACGATCAGCCCGCCGGAGTCGTCGATCCCCTCAGCATGTGCGGAATATTTTCTTTCGTCTTTCATGTAGGTTATGTCCTTGCCCGTCAGGAGCGAACGTTCTCGATAGGCCGCTATCAATCCCGGCGCGTTCAGATCCTCGGCGAAGTTCATTATGTGATCCGCGACCCTCGCGCAGAGTTTGTTGCGTGTGAATACTCGGTCGCCGTCATCATCAAAGATCGAGCCAGCTTTATCCCCGGCCGCCGGCGTGAAATTTTTTGTGGCGATGTTGATCCCAATCCCGGTAACGACGCTCTCGATCTCACCGCTCTCGAAGTTCGTTACAGCTTCGGTCAAGATGCCCGTGATCTTCTTGCCCTCGAAGTAGATATCATTCACCCACTTGATGAAAATTTTTCCCCTCGCGCCCTCGTAAAGCTCCTCAATCGCGAGACACACCGCCACAGCGTCAGCGATCGTTATCATCTGAAACTTCGAGATTTCGATCTTTGGCCGCAATATCAGCGTCATGTATAGCCCCGTGTTGGCCGGAGACTCGAACGTATGGCCATGTCGTCCCCGTCCTGCTGTTTGAACGTCGGCGGTTATAAGCGTTCCGTGAGCCGCGCCCTCGAGAGCGATTTTCTTGGCGTAGTTGTTGGTCGAGTCCACGCTGTCGAGGCATATAATCTTCGTGAGTTTTGAATCCCGCGCAAGATTTTTCAATATTCCCTCAGCCGTCAGCACGTCATCAGATGCTTCGAGCATGTAGCCTTTGTTGGTTGCGGCCGCGATCCTGTGCCCTCCGGCTTGAAGCTCTCGTATGACTTTCCAGACCGAAGCGCGCGACAGCCCAAGAGCGTCAGCGATCTCCTCGCCAGAGATATATTTGCCTTGATTATCTTCGAGCAATGTTAAAACTTTCGATTTCGTATTCATGAAACGGAATTTTATATCACGAAATTCAAAATGTAAACCGCTATTTTGATTTTAGGTTTACAATCCGAATAACGTTAATGAGCATGTTGCAATAAATTTCAACTAATGAGATAATCTCGCCAACAAATTTTTAGGAGGCGTTTTAATAATGAAACGTTTATTGGTTGCATTAACGCTCGTTGCTTTGTTCGCGGTTGCGGCTTTCGCAGGCGTGCAGGATTTTGGAAGATTCACGATTGACGTTCCCGAGGGCTGGACAGCCACCAAGGACGGCGAGACGGTCGGCATCGTCAAGGACGACAACACGGCCAGCGCGAGCATCACGGTAGATTCGACTGACGGCTCATCGCTCAAAGAGATCGCTGAAGCTTTCGTAGAGGCTCTCGGCGGCAAGAACCTCGCAGCTGATGGCGATACCTTTACGTTCGAGTTCACCAATGCCAACGGCGTTGAGAGCAAAGCGGTCGTCTCCGGCGATGACAAAGATTACTGCCTCATCGTTATGACCGGCATCGAGAACGCTCCTGATGACTTCTCGGCGATGCTTGAGTCGCTCACAGAGAAATAAGAAACTCGGAACTTAACATTGAGGAGTGGGAAAATTTCCTGCTCCTCTTTTTTTGTGCTTGTATATAATCTCTTCGGAGGTGATATTTAGATGAAAAGGAAAATTTTTTTGTGCGCTTTGATGCTTTTGGTGTTGGCTTCGGCTGCGTTGGCGAGACCTCAGGCTTTCGGTAACTTTCGCGCCGAGATCCCCGCGGGTTGGTCGGGAGACCTTCAAGGTTCTACGCTCGTCATAAAGAACGACACCGCCAAGGCATCACTCGCCGTAGCTTTCAATGAGATGGGCGAAGCTTCACTGACCGACATAGTGGAGCGGCTCTACGTTCAGATGGATGGCCGCGATCTTGAACAGGACGACGACGGCGACTACAACTTCAGCTTTGTGAACATGGCCGGGGCTGAGAGTGTCGCGCTCATTAGCGGCGGAGATGGCTATTATCTCGTTGTGTCGATGAGCGGTTTCGAGGACGAGGCGTTACATGACGACTTTGAAACAATTTTGGACTCCATCGACTGGGAAGATTAAGAATGTGAAAAAATTTCGAGGGATTTTGATTTTGTTCGTGATCCTTGCGTCGTGTGGCGTGGCCTACGGGGAAATAAATCGCAAGACTGTACTCAGAGCGTGGCACAACATTACACAGGCCGAAAAGTTTCCCGAGCTTCCGATGAACTTCGAGCGCGATGACGATCCCAATGCGTGGGTTGCGTATACAGATGACGGGGATTACAGCGTCCATGTTACGACGGGCTTAATGAAGATATTGGAGAGCGAGGGCGAGATCGCCGGGGTGTTGGGTCATGAGCTTGGCCACATACAGCTCGGGCATTACAACAACTTCGCGCTGTCCGACACAGTACGCTCGATCATGGGAGCGAACCTCGAACAGGCTGACGATCTTGCGCAGGCGATTGGGAACATAGACATGGAGCTGAAAGAGAGCAAGTTCAGCCGTGAGCAGGAGACTGACGCGGACGACTACGGCGTGAAAGTTTTGACAAAAGCCGGCTACAGCGCGTGGGGACTCTACAACGCCATGAGGCGATTCGATCTCAACGGTTACGGGACTGAAAGCAACGGCTTCAACTCTCACCCGGCCTCCGAAGAGAGACTCGCTAACCTCGCCAAGAAAGCTCAGAGCCATAAGAGCGGCGACGAGTTGGACAGGCTCGCGGACGTTTTGAAGGGTCGATGAAGACTCGCGCCCTCGGGTGGGCGGGTGGGGAGGGCGCGAGTGAAAGTGCTAATGTTTCTTGAAGAACGCAAACGCCAATAAAGCCAGCGTTATTGCCCCGGTTCCTGCGTAACAGCCACTGCCGGAGCTGCGTAATGTTCCATTCTCTTCGGCCACCGTTATAACAGGAGTGTATTCAATGTCGGCTTTCATCGGAGCGAATGCCGTAACTGTGCCGCCCTCAGGGACTTCTGCGACGATGTTGCCGTTCTCGTCCATGAGGAATGCGCCGTCCGAAAGTTTATCATCAGCAACGTTGACCCCCGCGACACTGAGGCCGCCTGTTCCCGTTCGAGTCAGCATGTAGATAGCGACCTTCGTTCCGACTTTATATGATGCCAATGTTACAGACCCGAGCGGGTACGTTCCATCTTCGTTTACGGTCTGTGTCGGGAAGACTTTGTTGGTGCTCCCCGCTTCGCTTCCAAGAGCTGAAGTCAATTCCTCGTCCGTTACACTGGACTCTTTCGATGTCGGCTGCTCTGTTTTGAGCGGATATGTCTCGGCAAGGTTGCCAAGTTTGTCGTTGACAGCTTTCTTGACAGTGTCGCCTTTGAGCTTTTTTTGAAGTATTTCGCTGATTTTCTTGAAGTTGGACGATTCAAAAGTACGTTTGCCGCTGGTCGTGCCATAAGTGTATTTGACTGCGCCCTCAAAACTCTCTGGCAATGTGGTCGATGACACGGTCAGGCTTCCATTCGCAAACTCAACCTGCTGGAACGTCAGCGGAGCTTCATCGTCCAACTTTGCAAGCGGCTTGGTTCGTTTGGTGATTTCTTTCTCGATGATGCCGTTGATCGTGGCGTAGTCGCCCGTAACTTTGGGATCTTTGAACCACAACTCTTTGCCGTTTCTGACCTCCAATTTTGTGTCGATTTCAATTGGGTAATCGACAGCCGCTGTTCCCAACAGCCACGCCGCCGCGTAAGAGCGTAAGCCGCCAGTGTTCTCGTCCTCTTTGAAGAGACCCTTTAGCTTGACCCCGTCGGTCGTGAGCGTTGCAGTAACGTCGTGAAAGATGTACTTCTTGTGGGTCGTGTCGTCCCGCACGTCGAACTCTCTGCCCTTGATCAACTTGTTGATATCCTCTTCCAAGACAGTGGCCGTAGCCGCGATCGACTTCACGCTCTTCAATTTGATGTTGTCGCCGTCGCTCTTCCATTCGCTGGTCGGGTTGAACTGAGCACCCTGCATACTAACTCTCGCTGAAGAGCTGTAGCGGTTGCCGTGGAAGTCCGAGCCGCCGTGAAGTTCAGCGTAAACTCTTTCAACGAACCCCGTAGCGTCCGGCTTGGCTGAGAGTGTCAGTGTCGCACTGTCGGGCTTGACCCGGTTGACAATGAACCTATTCCAAAGGTCGTCCAGCACGTCAGCGCACGCAGGAGCCGCCATTGCAGCACAAAGCGCAAGCAGCATGAGGAATATTGAAAATTTTTTCATTAAGGAACCTCCTGAACATTAATATGTTATGCGTAGAAGTAACTCGGTAGTTTGGATAATACTACCCCCCCCAAAAAAAGGTTGTCAATTACAGGTTCAAATTTCACTCAAAAAATACAATCGCCAAAATTTTCATTTTGTGAGATAATCTCTAACAATAAATCCATTTCAAAATTCTTGCAGGTGGTCTCCAGATTTATTTTTGTCGCCCGTCTGCTAAAAACCGGAAAGGAGCTTTGCTAATTACATGATTCAAAGACTGCACAGAAGCGATCTCGGCAACTCGTTGCGAACGCTAATGGAAAACGATCCCGCCTTCCGCCCCGTAGCCTACTTCTCAATGGAAGTCGGGCTGAAAGAGTCAATCCCCACATATTCCGGAGGACTTGGCGTATTAGCGGGCGATATTCTCAAGAGTGCCGCCGATCTCGGTGTTCCTATGGCCGGAGTTACTCTCCTGTACCGCAAAGGTTATTTCGTTCAGGAATTCAATCAGGATGACTGGCAGAAAGAGAAGCCCGTCGTATGGGATCCCTCGAAAGAGTTGACGCTTCTGCCCAACAAGATCACAATAACGATCCAGGGGCGCGAGATCCAAGTTGGGGCGTGGGTGTACGAGTGCATCGGCGCGACAGGCTATCCGCTTCCAATATATTTCCTTGACACTGACTTTGAGCCAAACCACCCTGACGACAGGAAGCTGTGCTGGTATCTGTACGGCGGCGACAACCGATACAGACTTTGCCAGGAGTTCATTTTGGGTGTCGGCGGTCTTCGTATGCTGCGCGACCTCGGGTACATGAACATCGACACGTTCCACCTCAATGAAGGACACGCGGGTTTCTTGACGCTCGAACTTATGCGCGAGCTTGGCTATTACGACCCGGACAAGATCCGCGAGCAGGTTGTCTTCACGACACACACGCCAGTCCCGGCCGGACATGATTACTTTGAGTTCGGAATGATTGATGACGTGTTCCCGCCTGATGCGAAATCTACGATCCACAGAATGATCCCCGACAAGCCCGGAGTTTCGATGACAGAGCTTGGTCTCCGCTACAGCCGCTACGTGAACGGAGTCGCGAAGAAACATGCCGAGGTCAGCA
Source organism: Synergistaceae bacterium (assembly GCA_017449415.1). GTDB lineage: Bacteria > Synergistota > Synergistia > Synergistales > Aminobacteriaceae > JAFUXM01. The sequence continues at coordinate 2,956 of JAFSJO010000029.1, read as the reverse complement.
ATGACATGTTCAAGATGGAGACGGTCGACTGGATCACAAACGGTATTCACCCGACGACTTGGATCAGCTCCGGAATGAGAAAGCTTTACAACAAGCATATCCCCGGCTGGGAGCTTGACCCCGGAAGGCTCGTTCAGGCACTCACGATCCCGAAAGAAGAGGTCTGGGCGGCGCATCAGGCTTCAAAGTTGAGACTGTTCGCTCGTATTCTCGAAACCAACGGCATTCAGCTTGACCCGGACGTGTTGACGATAGGATTTGCACGACGTGCAGCGACATACAAGCGTGCGGATTTGCTTTTGACCGACGTAGCGAGGCTGAAGAGGATCGCGGGCAACAAGAAAGTTCAGTTCGTGTTTGCCGGAAAGTCTCACCCACACGATGACGGCGGAAAGAGATTGCTTCAGAGGATCCGCAAGGCGGCTCGTGAGCTTGAAAACGATGTGCCGATAGTCTTCATCGACAACTACAACATGGAGATCGCAAGCCTCCTGACTCAGGGTGTCGACGTGTGGCTCAACACCCCCGTGAGGCCAAGAGAAGCCAGCGGCACGAGCGGAATGAAATGCGCCATGAACGGCATAATGAATTTCTCAGTGCTTGACGGCTGGTGGATCGAGGGCTGGATCGAGGACGTTACAGGCTGGTCAATCGGCCCCGAACCTACGGAGACAAGCGCGAACGCTCACTACGATGAAAATCTCGACGCGATCGACCTGTACGAGAAGCTTGAAAAGAAGGTCATTCCGACCTACTACGAGCATCATGACAAGTGGGTCGACATGATGAGGCACACGATAGCTCTCGACGCGAGCTTCTTCAACACTCACAGAGTTGTCAGGGAGTACGCGGCGAAGGCATACTCAATCGACTTCAGAGGAATGTAAATTCAGTGAGGAGTTAGGAGTTAAATACAGCACTCCTCACTCCTCACCTCTCACTCCTAACTAAAAAAAAGTGAAAGGAATGTAGTTTATTCGCGATGGCAGTAAAAAATGGCAGTAATGCTTTGAAAGTATTATTTGTTACTACGGAGCTTGCCCCGTTCTCGAAAGTCGGGGGGCTTGGTGATGTTGCGGGATCGTTGCCGAGAGCTTTGAGTCAGGCTGGCGTTGATGTTCGTGTTGTAACGCCTGCGTGGCCGGGAGTTCTTGAAAAACTTGAAGCCGCGGGTCTGAAGACTACAGCGGTGAAGTCAAAAGTTTACGCCGCGTATGATTGGCGAATCCACTCCGCGAACGTTGTCAAAGCTGAGGTCAACGGCGTTACGACGTATTTCCTCAGTGCTGACGATTACGCCGGCGATATGTATCCTTACCAATTAAATTTCTGGACTGCTTCTCCGTTTGCGGTGTTCTGTATGCAGGCTCTGGAGCTGAAGGACGCTGTGGGCTGGACACCCGATATTTATCACTGCCACGACTGGACCTCAGCCTTCCTGCCGTGTGCGCTCGCGTGGCACAGACATTACCGCCAGACCGGTGGCAAGAGCATCATGACACTTCATAACGTCGCTTATCAGGGAGTTTTCGAGCCGTATCCGTTCCTTGACGCGTCGGGGCTTGAGCCTTGGAGCTTCAACTCTTCCACGATGGAATATTACGGGCAAGTGAACCTGTTGAAAGGCGGCATCGTTGCGGCTACGGCGGTCAGCACAGTCTCGCCGACATACGCAAGCGAAATTCAGACTTACGAGTCAACCCGCGAGCTTTCGGGAATTTTGTATCAGCAGCGAAGCAAACTCCGCGGCATCATCAACGGACTTGATACGAAGTTCTGGGATCCGAACGGCGATAAGTCGATCCCGGCGAAGTTCAGCGCAAGAGACCTCAAAGGCAAGTCGGCATGTAAGAAAGCTCTGCTTCAGAGAGCCGGGCTTGACCCCGAGACTGATGCGCCTGTGATCGTGTGCGTGAGCCGCCTCGTCGAGCAGAAGGGCTTCGATATGGTCTTCAACGCCGCCGGACAGATCGCCGAGACGGGAGCGAAGTTGTTGATCCTTGGAAGCGGTCAGGACTGGATCGAGAACGGAATCGCGCAGGCCGCCGCCACGTACCCGAACAACATAAAATTATTCAAGGGCTATGACGAACCTTTGTCTCACCTGCTCTACGCCGGAGGCGATATCTTCCTGATGCCGTCGGTGTTCGAGCCTTGCGGGCTTTCCCAGATGATTTCCATGAGATACGGCACCGTGCCAGTCGTCCGTGAGGTCGGCGGATTGAGAGACACCGTGTTCGACGTTGACAGACCCGAGGGCGGGAATGGCTTTACGTTCCTGACGTGCGACGTTGACGGCATGATGTGGGCGTTGCGCCGAGCCGTTGAGCGTTACAACGACAAGGAAGCGTGGAGAAAGATAATGCTCGAAGGCATGAGAGAAGATTTCACGTGGGACAAGTCGGCCGGTCTTTATAAAGAGATGTACGAGGATTTAATGCAGTAAAAGACAGTGAGGAGTTAGGAGGTAGGAGTTAGGAGTTAAAGACAAGATCACTCCTCACTCCTCGTTCCTCACTCCTAACTAAAATATAAAGGAGGTAAAGTTTCTATGTATACAGGCAAACACGGAAGGGTTCTGGGCATAGTTCTTGCCGGCGGCAAGGGCGAACGACTGATGCCCCTTACACGTTATCGCGCAAAGCCTGCTGTCTACTTCGCCGCAAAGTACCGTATCATTGATTTTGCTCTCTCCAATTTAATCAACAGTGGCATCTACTCAGTTTACGTCCTCACGCAGTTCAAGAGCCAGTCTCTCAACGAACACATCGAACGCGGCTGGCAGTTCGGCGGAGCCATGAGAGGCAGAGACTTCTTCGTAACGACAGTCCCTGCCCAGATGTGGAGCGGCGAACATTGGTTCCAGGGCACGGCTGACGCTGTCTATCAGGCTCTCCACATGATCACCCGCTACAGAGCCGACAGAGTTTGCATCTTCGCAGCCGACCACATCTAT
>JAFSJO010000028.1 GCA_017449415.1 Synergistaceae bacterium | reverse complement strand
TACAAGATCGCTCTGCGCCTCAAAGAGCAGGGCACGGGAATAATTTTGATCTCGCACAGGTTCGAGGACATGTACGGACTCGCTGACCGCGTTACGGTCTTCAGAGACGCGCAATACATCGGGACATGGAACCTTCATGAGGTCGAGCAGTCTTTCCTCATTCATCACATGGTCGGACGCGACATAACTCAGCTCTATCCCAAGAAAGAGACCGAAGTCGGCGAGGAGCTGTTGAGACTCGAGAATTTGAGCCGAACGGGATTTTTCAGAGATGTCAACATCAACGTCAAGGCCGGCGAGATTGTCGGCTTAACCGGGCTCGTCGGAGCAGGTCGCACGGAAGTTATGGAAGCTGTGTTCGGGATACATCAGCCGGATTCGGGCAAAATAATTTTCCGGGGTGAAGAGATCCACTCCCACACGCCGACTCAGATGATGGCGAAGGGGCTTGGCTACTTGCCAGAAGACAGACAGAAAGACGGCTTGCTGTTGCAGTGGTCGATCAACAATAACATTTCGCTCCCGGTCTTGGCTAAGGAATGTCAGGACGGAATTTTCATCAACAAGCGCAAGGAGTACCAGCTCTCCGACGGCATGAAAGATCTGTTGGCCATCAAAGCTCCCGACACTGACACGCTCACGGGCGCACTCAGCGGCGGCAATCAGCAGAAAGTCGTTGTGGCGAAACAGCTCGCGGCTAACCCGAAACTCATCATTCTCGACGAGCCTACGAAAGGCGTTGACGTTGGAAGCAAGGCGGCAATCTACGAGATCATGTCGGACTTGGCCTCGCAGGGGCTTGGGATTTTGATGATAAGCTCCGAGCTTCCCGAGGTCATCAACATGTCAGACAGAATTTACGTCATGAGCGAGGGCAAAGTTACGGCGGAGTTCACCGACACCAAGAGCCTCACTCAGGAGACGATACTCAACGCCGCCATGCCGCAGGCGAAAGCATCATAGACGGAAGGAGGAAGAAAATTTTATGAAGAATGGCAAATCTTTTTATTCATTCCTGATTGAGCATAGAGAGCTTCCACTTCTCGCGGTGCTTGCGCTGTTGCTGGCTGTCGTGAATATTCGCGTGCCGGGCTACCTCGCCAACTCGTGGCTGAACGTTCTCAAAAACGGCTCTATTAACATGGTCATGTGCTGCGGAATGTTGTGCGTGCTGCTGGTCGGCTCGATTGACATTTCGACGACGGCGGTGTTGGCGTTCGCGGGAGCTGTAGCTGGAAAGCTGATGGGGCTTGGCATCATCGAGAACACGTTCTTGATGTTCGCGCTTGGAATTTTGATCGGCGCAGCTATCGGAGCTATTAACGGCGTGCTGATGAGCTACGGGCGCGTCATTGCGTTGATCGTTACGCTTGGCACGAGCTACATCGTTCGCGCTTTGATCCCAATGAATTGGCTGCTCGGCATGAACAAGGTCAACCCGACGCAATTAACTCAGGCATTCAAAGACAGCTTAATCAATCACGAACTCTTCGGGCTTCCGTTCCTTGTGTGGCTTGCTATTCTGGTCGTGGTTGCGACGGGGGTCTTTTTGAACTTCACGAGGACGGGACGAAATCTCTACGCTGTCGGCTCGAACGCTGAGGCGGCTCAGATGCGCGGAGTTCATCTCAACAAGATCAGAGTTTTGGCTCACACGATATGCGGCGCGACGGCCGGGCTTGCGGGTATCATGTGGCTTGCGTTCTACGCGGCGATTGAGAAAGGCTCAGCCACCGGCGACGAGATGTTCACGATTGCGGCGTGCGTCCTTGGCGGTGTGTCAGTAACAGGCGGCTATGGCAAGATCACGGGCGTTGTGATAGGCGCGTTGATGGTTGCGTTCATCGACAGCGCGATCCCGCAGATGCAGATCGGCAACTCAATGATAACGGAATTTATAAAGGGGATCCTGTCGCTGTTCGCGATATTGCTTAACGTCGTTCTGCAAAGAATTTCGGCGAAACAGGACTTGGCGAGGAGGAACATATAATCATGAAGAAGATAAAAGAATTTTTCACGAGCTGGGAATTTTTCCTCATAATCCTTCTTGCGGTCGTGTGCGCTGTGTTCTATTACGTTGACGCTTCGAGGGTTGCGGCAGGGCTTCAAAAACGCCCGGTCTTTTACTTCGCCAACGTAGTCCGAAGCATGAGGCCGTATTTCCTTTACAGCTTCATGACCTTGGGAATGATGTTGATACTCGCGATGGGCGACATTGACATCTCAGTCGGAGCTATCGGAACTTTGAGCGTCGTTACACTCGGCGTAACCTACAACAATCTCGCGATACTCGGCGGCATGAACGGCTCCGTGGCTCTGACGCTGTCGCTGATGGCTTGCTTGATCGTCGGCGCGCTGTGCGGAGCTTTGAACGGCTTTCTGTGTACGCGCTTCAAAGAGCTGTTCTCGATGATAATCACGCTGGCGACGCAGTTATTCTTCCGAGGCTTCAGCTACCTCATCATCGGCGGCGAGACGCTGACATTCAAAGACCCGACATTCAGATCGCTTTCGGCTCTCAATAAGTTAATCGACGTTGGAGACGTTAAAGTCCCGGTGTCGCTGCCGGTGTTCTTGGTGTTCGCGATAATATTCTTTGTGTGGCTCCACATGACGGGCAACGGCCGCAAGATTTTCGCGATTGGGACGAACAGATCCGCGACTTTCTATTCAGGAGTTCGGACTGACAAGATAAAATTCTGGTGCTTCGTCATAGCCGGGCTCATGAGCGCGGTTACGGGAATTTTCTTCGTCGGGAACTCGTCATCGAGCGTCAAGGCCGACATCATGGACGGCTATCACATGTACGCAATCGCGGCGGCAGTGCTTGGAGGCTTCTCGACCGACGGCGGCAAAGGAAGCGTAATCGGCGCGGCAATATCGCTGGTGATCTTTGGCGTTGTGAAGTTTGGGCTTGGAACTTTGTTCGGCTTCGCTGACAGCGCAGTCAATCTTTCGGTTGGAGTGATTTTGATTTTGAGCGTACTCGTCCCGAATTTGCTCGAAGACTGGCAGAACGCGAGAAGAGTTGCTAAACGCCGGCAAGCGATTAGGAGTTAGGAGTTAGGAGTGAGGGGTTAGGAGTGAAAACGCCTCATTCATAATCAAAATTTTTTCAGGAGGTTTAGAAGTTATGAAAAGAGTATTGGCATTAGTGTTGGTTTTATCGTTCGTTCTTGCGGGCTGCGCGTTCGCAGACGACAAACCCGGCGCGGGGATCACGATCGGCGTGGTCTACAAACAGTCCGGCAACCCTTACTTCCAGGCGGGAGTCGCGGGCTTCCAGAAGGCTGCTGACGAACTTGGCTTCACGTTCATGCACGACGGCCCTGATGACGGCTCCTCGGACGGTCAGATCCGCATCATCGAGAACTACATCGCGCAGGGCGTTGATGTCCTTTGCGTGTCGGCTAATGACCCTGCCTCGCTGGTCGATGTCTGCAACGAAGCCAGAGACGCCGGGATCAAAGTCGTAACGTGGGACGCTCCTGTAGACCCCGAAGGCCGCGACTTGGACGTTGAGCCTGCGAGTGCGAAGGTCATTGCCCTTACACAGCTCGACTCTATGGTCAAATCCGTTGGCGGCGAAGGTCAGATAGCGATCCTCTCGGCCATGGCGACAGCTCCGAACCAGAATCTTTGGATCTCTTTCATGGAAGAGGCTCTGAAGAGCGGCGACGACAAATACAAGAACATCGAGTATGTCGGTGTTGTCTATGGCGACGACGAATACACGAAATCATTCAACGAGACTCAGGCGCTGCTCGAAAAATATCCTAACCTGAAGGGCATCATCGTCCCGACGACAGTAGGCGCACCGGCGGTCAGCAAGTGCATTCAGGACGCGAAGAGAAACGTAAAGGTTACGGGACTGACGCTCGCGTCTGACATGAAAGAGTTCATCAACAAAGGCATAGCCGACGAAACATTCCTTTGGAACCCCACAGAGCTTGGCTACGCGGCTTCGTATGCGGCAGTGGCGTTTGCCAAGGGCGAACTCACGGGCAAAGAGGGCGAGACTTTCCAGGCTGGCGAGGTTGGAACGCTGACGGTCGAGAAAGCAGCCGACGGCGGCACGATCAGCTTCCTTAACAAGCTCAACGTCTTCAACAACGAGACAGTTGACGCGTGGATCGACATTTTATAATTTTTCAACACAACAATAATCCCCCTCCGTGATGGAGAGGGATTTTTTTTCAGCGTAGTACGATCTTTTTAAGGTGGTGAGAAAAAAATTTGGCTCCACAACCAGGACTCGAACCTGGAACCTAGTGATTAACAGTCACCCGCTCTGCCGATTGAGCTATTGTGGAACGCAACAGGGGAAATTTTATAATGAGAGTTCGTTTTTGTCAACCGCGGAAATAAAAAAACCGCCGCATAAGAGAGCGACGGCTTTGTGTTCCGAAAAATTTCTAACGCTTCGAGAACTGTCTCTTTCCTCTTGCGCCCTTCTGACCGAACTTTTTGCGCTCGACCATTCTGGGATCTCTCGTGAGAAGTCCTTCCTTTTTGAGAGCCGGCCTAAGGTCGGGGTTCATCTTGATCAAAGCTCTTGCGATCCCGAGCTTCACTGCGCCAGCCTGACCCGTCAAGCCGCCGCCCGATGCGTTCACAAAGACATCAACGCGGCCTTCAACTCCGGCGGTCTTCAATGACTGATAGACCTGCGACTGCCACACCAATCGCGGGAAATATTCTTCGACGGCGCGGTTGTTGATTTTGACTTCGCCCGTTCCCATGCAGATACGCACACGAGCGACTGCGTTCTTGCGCCTGCCTGTTCCCCACGTGTATTTATCTTCAGACATGTTCACTTACCTCCTGTATGCTTAGATCTCAAGTGCTACGGGGTTCTGCGCGGCGTGAGGGTGATTGGGGCCTGCGTAGACTTTCAGCTTGCTTGCGTACTTCAGCCTGTTTCTGGGTAACATTCCCTTGACGACATGATGGAACAAAGCTTCCGGCTTCGTCTTGACGAGAACGCCCCACGGTGTCGCACGATAGCCGCCCGGGTGTCCGGTGTGATAGTGCCAAGTCGACTGCGCGGCCTTGTTGCCCGTGAGCTTCACTTTCTCGGCGTTGATGACGATCACATAGTCGCCGGTGTCAACGTGCGGCGTGTATGTGGGTTTGTTCTTTCCCGTAAGAATCTTTGAAATCTCTGCGGCGAGGCGGCCTAATGACCTGTCCGACGCATCAATGACATACCATTTTCTTTCAACCTGACCGGGTTTTGCCAGGTATGAGCTGCTGCCCGTCATGATAAAAAAATTCCTTTCGATAAAATTATTTTCAATTGCGTGTATCTCGCAGTGAACGGGGGCTTTGTTCACCTTGATAACTGGTTATTTTACATTAATGAGACGCTTATTTTCAAGCTGTCCCGGCAGTCTTCCGCGCTTGGCCAGCGGCTTGCCGTTGATCTCTTTCAAATCCATCGTCATATCCATCGGCACTGCGTGAGCGATATAGCTCCCGACCCCGAACACGTCCGCGCCAGCCTGAGCAAGGTCTTTGATCCTCGCGGGGTTCAGTCCGCCAGACACGACTATCTTGACTTTGTTGAAGCCCTCTTTGTCGAGCCTGTAACGAAGCTCCCGCACAAGATCCGCCGTAACTCCGCCGCGCTCTCCGGGGGTGTCGAGCCTCACAGCGTTGAGCCTGTCTCCCATCTCACGAGCGAGCCTCAAAGCCTCCTCGCACTCGTCATGGAACGTATCGACCAGGAACGTCCGGCCAATCTCAGGAGGCAATGCCGCATCATAAGCCTGAGCGAGCTTCAGCGTGTCGCCCATGATCAATATAGCCGCGTGAGGAACTGTCCCGGACGGCTCACGCCCTGCGAGTTTCGCACCAAGGACACAACTTGCTCCGGCACAGCCGCCGAACTTCACCGCCATAGCTTCCATGACGGGAGAGATCGCCGGGTGAAGATGACGCGCTCCGAACGACAAGACCGGCTTACCGTCAGCGGCCTCGACACATTCACGCGCAGCCGTTGCCCACGCGCACGAACTCGACAATATCCCGAGCAAGTCCGTCTCGTGAACTCCGAAAGCTCCGTAAGGCCCGGTGATCCTCACAAGGACTTCCTTGGGTGAAAAATATTCGCCCTCGGGGATCGCGTCGATCTTGACGGGCGCATCTCTGAGAAGCTCAAGAACTTCCGCAAGGCCGGCAAACATTCCCGTCGTTCGCGTAAAGATTTCAGCAACTACGGGCGTGTCGAGCATGTTCACGGAGTTCAATACGTCGCGGGTGTTGATGAAGTAAATATCTGTTGTCGCTCCCGATTTGATTTCGTCGTGGGTCGCGCTGTATAAACGATTCGGGCTGACCTTCAGGGCTGTTACATCTCTGAGGGAATTTAACAATTTCATTGACCCTTTCTGTTTCTGATTTTAGTTTATGAACACTATGAAGAACGAAGTTACCATGAAGACGGCCGCAAGCACAATCGTGAGCTTCGTGAGGGGCGTGAACCTCTGCCACTGCCCAGAATCCGCCTGAGTTCCTCCGCCGAACACGCCAGAGAAACCGCCCTGCTTACGCTGCTGAACAAGCACCGCAAAGATCAGAGCCACCGAGACAATTATATGCACGCAAGACAAAATTGCTTTCATTAAAAAGTTCCTTCCTGAAGTTTTTGTTATGGCTAAGTATAATACATTTTTTGAGTAACAAAAAGCTCCGTGAAAATCACGAAGCTGATAAAATTCAAATCTGGAGCGGACGACGGGATTCGAACCCGCAACATTCAGCTTGGGAAGCTGACGCTCTACCGTTGAACTACGTCCGCGAGGTCAACTCAACTTAACGGCGAAATTCTAACGCACGATTGAAAATTTCGCAAGTGGCTCTAGTCTCCGCCCTCCAAGGCTCTTAACGCTTCCGTATCGGCGAGCCTGTAATTCCGCCTCGCGTAGTCGAGAGCCGAGAAGCCCGCAATATTCTTTATCTCAACGTCCGCGCCAGCGTTCAGCAAGACTTCAACGACATCGTCGGTGTTGTTGCCAGCCGCGTAGATCAGTGCCGTGTTGCCATAGATGTCCTGCACGTCAAGATAAGCTCCGGCGTTCACAAGGAGATTGACGGCTTCGGCGGTGTTGTCTCGTGCGGCGAACATCAATGCGGTCGACAGAGATTTATTCTTTACGTTGGGACTCACCCCGGCGGCCAGCGCGTTGGAAATTTCTTCCTCGGAGCCTGAGCGACACGTCCGCAAAAATTCTTTCTTTAATGTCGCGGCTGTCGGAGCAAATAATTTCTTCATCAGCTCGGAGTCTTTCAGCTTGACGTTGGTCTTCATGATATCGAGCGGAGTCTTCCCCTTGTCGTTGGCGACATCAAGAGCCGCCCCGGCCTCAATCAGTGCCTCGACAGTGTCGGGAGTCCCGTAGCTTGCCGCAAAGTGAAGAGCTGTGTTGCCCATCTTGTTCCTGACGCTGACGTCGGCCTCGTGCCTCAACAGAGTCTGAACAGCCTCGAAAGTGTTGTATTGTGCGGCGGTCATGAGCGGCGTTGTGTGGTTGTGGGTCTGAGTGTTGGGGTTCGCGCCCTCGTCTATCAACGCTTCGATCTCGGCAGCTGTCCCGGTCTTACATGCGTTGATAAGTCGCGAGTTCATGTTCTCGACTGGCTGATGATTGAAAGATTTCGACTTAGGAGCCGCGGCTTTCGGCTTGGGTTCGCTCTCGGGTGTCAGCGACGACTTCGGCGTGAGTAGTTGCAGCGTCTCCGTGTTGTTGAGGCTCTTATTACTGCGTGCATAGTCGAGCGGAGTCTTCTTGTCGTGATTGAGGGCTTCAATGTCGGCTCCGCGTTCGCAAAGGACTTTCACGACCTCGGGAGTGTTCTCCATGGCGGCGAAGTGTAACGCGGTGTTGCCTTTGTGATTGCGGGCTTCGAGATCCGCGCCAGCGTCCAACAGAGCTTCAATAGCCTTCGAGTCGTGATTGAACTGCGCGGCTGTCATCAGAGCTGTCGTGTTGTTGTTGTTCTTGGCGTTGGGGTTCGCGCCGTTGTCGAGAGCTTCGAGGATCTGAGCAAAGCCCGCCGTCTTGCATAAGGCTCGGAAGTTCAAATCCCTCATGGTGTTCTTCTTCGGAGGGGTCTTTATCTTCTCCCACTTGGTCGGCCTTGCGCTTTCTGTCTTGGCTCGATGCTCTTCCTCGATCTGCTTGACCGAGAGCAGCATTGGCGGGTAGCTCGTCGGGCTGAAGCTTTTGACTCGCGCGGTAACCTCATACTTAATCTGCTTCGTGTTGTTCTCGTCATAATCGTAGAGCCGTCGTCCTATCTCGGCGGGCGGTATCTGAGCGAGCAAGCCGTCCTTGAGTTCAACGAGTGCGCCTGAAGAATAGCTGAGCTGCTTAATCACGACCCGAACGTCCTGACCGATCGTATATTTAGAATACTTTTGCGCTACGTTGAGGTCGTAATCCTCGTCAGCCTGCCGGAGGCTCAGAGTGATCTTCTCGCTTGTCTTCTCCGCGACCTTGAAAATATATTTCTTGCCCTTGACGTAAGAGTCTTTGACAGTGCCGTCAGCTTTCAGCGGGATCTCGCTCAACGGAACCTCAGCAGGTATCTCGCCAATAAGCACGGAGATGGAGTCCTCGCCAGTCTCAGCTATCCGGCCTTTGACGATGTAGCCCGGCTTCAGCACGAGCTTGAAGAGCCACTCGCAAAGCCTCAGAGCCTCGTCGAGGAGTCGGCGACCCTCCTCGTCTGACGTGTATGTGTTGTCGTATCTCTCATGTACGGCCTTGTTGCGCCCGATTCGGAGGTTGTGAAGCGAGTCCTTTATCTCGTCGGTGATGATGTAGCCCTTATAGAGGTCGTCGATCCTGTAGAGCTGATCGCGCTCGTGGGTCTCGATGCTGTTCGTGCTCATCAGGTAGTCGACGATCGCCTCGCCCATGTCGCCCAAACATATCAGGCAGTAGCGCGTGTTGGTGTAGAGGTTCTCCTCGGCCTCGCGGCCTATCTGGGCAAGGTTGGCAAGCGGCGGAACGAAGCGTCCCGGCAGGAACAGATCCGAGAGAAAGCTAAATCGGCTCTCGCCATGTTTCAACATGAACCACTCGCAAAGCTCCTGAGCCGTCGTTAAGAGCCTCTCGCACGCCATGCCGGAGTCGTAGCCCTCCTCTTCTGACTCGTCCTTGACCTCTACGAGCGTGTCAATCTTTCGAGCCGTGTCCGCGTCCAGAGCTTCAAGCTCCTGCAATTCGCTCACAGCCTCGGGGGTCGTCAGCTTCTCGTCGAGCCTGTTGATCCGGCACAGATTTTTCGTTACGGCCTCGGCGAGCCTCCCAAGGTTAAGCAGGCAAATATTGTTGTCAGAGTTCAGAGCCTCCTCTGCTTTTTCCCCGTAGCCTGCGAGTTTGGGGAATTGTTCTTTGAGAAATTCAAACCTGCTTTTCATTTTCATGTCTCCAAATTTTCATGCTGAATAGAATTATATATTATCTGAAAGAGACGGGGCATGTTGTGTGTCGCCGCGAGTTAATAATATAATGTCTCGTGATAGAATGACGAAAAAATGTTTTGAATTTTCGTTATGAAAGGGGAAAACGGAATATGAAAGGTGCTATCATCTACTTCTCGAATACAGGCAACACGAAGCTCGCGTGTGAACGGATAAAGGGGAAAGCGCGGCATGTGGATTTCGATCTTTTGGACATGAGGAACGGATATCCCGATTTGACGGATTACGGAATTGTCGGCTTCGCGACTTATTCGAGCGAGTTCAAAGTTGCAAAATTCGTCTCGGATTACATGAAAGGACTTTCGGAAGCGAAAGGCAAGCTTTCTTTCGTCTTTACGACCTACGGCAGAGACAACGGCTCTTCCTGTGTGGTGCTTGCTAGACTCGCGTCAAATAAGGGCTTCAAGGTTGTCGCGGAGCACGCGCTGAACACGCCGGAAAATTATCCGCCCGTCATACGCATGGAGCACGGTCATGTCGAAAATCCCACCGAAGAGCAGGTCGCGGCGTTCGATGCCTTCATTGATGAACTTTCTGAAATCGCTGCCAAGCTGGAAAACGGCGAACAGGTTCCCGAGCACAAGCCAACCGCGAAATGGAGATATGCCCTCATCAGGAATATGACACCCCGCATAATGATGCAAAAGTTGATGGGAGATAAAAAAGTTGATACGAACTTGTGTATCAAATGCGGCAGATGTGTTCGTG
>JAFSJO010000027.1 GCA_017449415.1 Synergistaceae bacterium | reverse complement strand
GTCATTCCGGCACAGAGGCTCGCGCCAAGCCACGACCTCCGACCCGGGTTAGCTGACTCGTCATCGTCAACCGAGACCGAACGCGCAAGCAACGACGAGAGCAAAATCATTCCGATACCCGAGAGAGCTGACCAGAAGCGCGTGGCAAACTCTCCCCAACCGAAAATCTTCAGAGCTACCGCCATCAGCCACCACGTCCCCATGGTCGAACCTGCCGTCAGAGACTCGCCGATCTTCGGGACGAAATAATTCTCTCCGCCAAGCATGTGAGCCGCCACGGAAGCATTGACACCCTCAACGGAGTCTATGAGGCCATGATCCCCGATGCCTCGGAAATACATGAAAACCAAAACCAGCCCGAATACTATCGCGGCCTTGTGAGTTGCTATCCAGTTACGCAAGGTTTATTTGAACAGCGGCAGGAGAGCCTTGAATTGCGGCGTGCCGGCTTTCTCGAGCATGTGATACACGACCGTCTCAGTCGGAACGACCAGACAGCCCAGAGACCTTGCGGCTTCGAGTGCGAGGTTATGATTTCGTTCGTCCCGGCTCCCGCATGCGTCGGCTGCGATCACGACGTTGAGATTATATTTTTCGATGAGATCGATAGCTGTCGCGAGCACGCATATGTGAGTCTCGACCCCGAACAGGATCACCGTGTCTTTGGTGCCGGAGTTGAAGCTGAGGTTCAAGAAAGCATCTCCGAACGCCGGGGCGGCGCAACATGAAAACTCTACCTTCTCCATTATCGTTGAGCCTTCGGGGATTAAATTTTTAAGTTCCGGGATTGTCGGGCCGATGCCCTTGGGGTACTGCTCGGAGGCTATCATGGGGACTGAAAGCTCTCGTGCGGCGGTGAGAATACGGACGGAGTTCCTGATGATCTCGTCTTTATTGAACATGGCCGGTAGGAGCTTCTCCTGCTCGTCGATCATCAGGAGAAACGAAGCCTGAGCCGTTATTGACTTTCTCACAGTTCAAAAAACCTCTCTGTTCTGAAAAATTTTTTTATGAGGTTTATTATATACTATCAACAATAAATAGGAATGAGAGACGAGGAAGGGAATTAAATGACGAAAAAATTTTTGATTGTTGTCGCAGCGTTCTGTCTGTGTTTCGCCGCGCCGGTGTTCTCTCTTGATGAAGATGACATGCCCGACACCGCGACCCTCTCGGCCAATCGAATGAGGTTCGACGCTCAGACCGGAGATTTTCTCGCCGACGGCAACGTTACCATACAGGCTGGTGATCTGAATGTTGAGGCCCCGGTTGGCTCAGGCAACGTCGACAGGCGCGAGGTGAACTTCGACAAGGGCATCACAGCCTCGGGCAAGTGGCAGGGCGACAATATCAACCTCCGGGCCGGGCGGCTTGAACTCTCCTTCAATGACGTTCCGACATGCAAATTCAGAAACGGCGTGCGAGGTGGCTATGGCCCAATGAAGCTCGACTCGGACGGTCTGGTCATCGTTGGGGTCGGAGGCTTCCAAACTCCCACGGCGGCCGACACTCACACGAGATTTATTCTCGCCAACGTCCGCAACCTCGAAGACAGCTCGCAGGGTCTGACGTTCAGCGCGAACTCGGTTGAGGGTCTCCTGATGAATGGCGAAGTTCGAGAGATGACAGCCGACAAACAGATCTCGATCAAGGGCAAGCCGAAGGCCAAGGGCGACGCTGTGAGCCTCAAAGGAGATCACGCGGTCTATTCGCTCGAACGTGGAAGCGTCGTTGTCAGCGGTCATGTTACTGCGGTGCAGGGCGGCCGGACGCTGAAGTCTGACTCGGTGGTCTACTTCCCGGCTCAGAACAGAGTCGAAGCCCTCGGAGGCATCACCCGCGAGAAGAACGGCGTTGTCAGCACCGACAGAGCCGAGATCACGATCGACCTGTCGCGCGAGAACATCAACATCAAGAAGCCTGAGCCTAAAGAGACCAAGACCGAAGAGCCAGCGAAAGAAGACACGAAGAAGTCAACGCGAAAATCTTCATCACGGCGCTCAACCTCAACGAGAAAGCAGAACAAGAAATGAACACCCTCACGGCTTCGGACTTACGAAAGGAATATAACGGCAGGCTCGTGGTCGGCGGCGTGAGCCTCACTGTCAACGCGGGAGAGGTCGTCGGGTTGCTTGGCCCCAACGGAGCCGGGAAGACCACATCTTTCTACATGATAGTCGGCCTCATCAGACCCGACTCGGGAAGCGTCTTCATCGACTTCGACGAGATCACCAACCTCGCAGTCTACGAACGCGCTCGCGCTGGGATCGGCTACCTGCCTCAGGAGGCTTCAGTGTTCAGAAATTTGACCGTCCGCGAGAATATCAACCTCGTGTGGGAGGAGACAGGACAGCGGCGTTATGCTGACGAGCTGACCAACGAATTGCTGCGCGAGTTCAAGATAACTCACATAGCTGACACGAAAGGCTACTCGCTCTCAGGCGGTGAGCGTCGGCGCGTCGAGATTGCGCGAGCCTTGACCTTAAAGCCGAAATTCATCTTGCTCGACGAACCTTTCAGCGGCATTGACCCGATCGCTGTCGCGGATATTCAGACGATGATTCAGGACTTGAAGGCGCAAGGCTACGGCGTGTTGATCACCGACCACAACGTCCGCGAGACTCTCTCGATCACTGACCGAACATATTTAATTCACGACGGCGCGATATTCCTTTCCGGCACTCCCGACGAGATCGTCAGCAACGAACTCGCGAAGAAATTCTATCTCGGCGAACACTTCGAGTGGGAAGGACATCACAAGGACAGTGAGGAGTTAGGAGTGAGGAGTGAGGGGTTAAAAGACGGTGAGGAGGTAGGAAGTAAGAATGAAGAGTGAGATTTTAGAGCTGGACATCACGGCACTGTCGACGGACTCGTCGGGGATCGCGAGGACTCCGAAAGGCGTTGTCTTCGTTCATGGCGCGTTGCCGGGTGAGACTGTGAGAGCCGAGGTCGTGGCACGAAAGAAAGATTTTTCGGTCGCTGATGTCGTCTCGATCGAGAGAGCTTCGCCGGGTCGAGCCGTCCCGAGGTGCAAATATTACGGACGCTGTGGCGGGTGTCAGCTTCAACACGCGACTTACGAAACTCAGCTGACGTTGAAGGCCGGGATCGTCCGCGACGCAATGACGAGGATCGGGGGCTTCAAACCGGAGATGTTTCGGACTCTGACGTGCGAACCGTCGCCGGAGCATTGGGGCTATCGCAACAAGGCGGCGTTCCCTGTCCAAGGCTTCAAAGGCAAGATACTCGCGGGCTTCTATCGGGCCGGGACTCACAGGCTCGAACTGATACGACAGTGCCCGGTCAACGCGAAGAGGCTCAATGAAATCTACGGCAAAGTGTTGGACGGTCTCGAAAAGAGTTTGCCCTTCGATGGCTACGACGAACGCTCGAACACTGGCAAGCTCCGCCATATCATCGCCCGAACAGGAATGAACACCGGCGAGAGTTTGCTCTCGTTCGTCATCAATGGCAAGCTGTCGGCTCGGAGCGTCAAAGCTCTTGCGGCCTTGGGAGCTTCAGCGCGACCCGACACTCTCACGATCAATCACAACTCGAAGCCCGGCAACGTCATCTTAGGGACGTACACGGAGAACTTGCTCGGCTCCGGCTTTATATCTGAGCGTCTCGGCGATTATAGATTGATGTTCGATACGGCTTCGTTCTTTCAGGTCAACACCGGGCAAGCTGAAAAGTTATTCGCGTATGCTTCGAGCTTGGCGGAAGGCTGCGGGAATGTCTTGGAACTCTACAGCGGGACAGGCTCACTGACGTGCTATCTTGCGAACGAGGCCAAGAGCGTTACGAGTGTCGAAGAGTGGCGCGGAGCTGTGAAGATGGCCGAACGAAATCTCGCCGCGAATAATTTTGACAACGTCAGAGCTTTGTGCGGACGCTCGGAGGACATCATCGAGGACTTGAAAGACAGATACGACGCTGTCGTGATGGATCCGCCGCGTGATGGCTGTGAAAGGTCAGTGCTTGATGCCGTGAGCAGCTTCGGAGCTAAGAATGTCATATACGTATCATGCAACCCCGCGACGTTAGCTCGGGACTGCAAGATCCTTGCCGGACGTGGCTACAAGCTCGTGAGCGCGAGAGCGTTCGACATGTTCCCTCAGACGGCGCACGTCGAGACGGTGTGTTTGCTGACCCGTAACTGAATGGACTATGTGGGTCTGGTTTGCATTAGGCTCGGCGGTGTTCGCTGCCCTCACGTCCATTCTTGCCAAGGTCGGCATTGAGGGCGTGAGTTCCAACCTAGCGACAGCGATCCGCACCGTTGTTGTCGTGGTCATGGCGTGGGGCATGGTGTTCCTAACGAACTCGCAAGGCGGCATCAGAGACATCAGCCAGAAGAGTTGGATATTCCTGATCCTGTCCGGGCTGGCAACTGGTGCCTCTTGGCTATGCTACTACAAGGCACTGCAGCTCGGAGAGGCCTCGAAGGTCGTGCCAATCGACAAGCTGAGCGTCATCATCACGTTGGCGTTGGCGTTCGTTTTCCTGCACGAGGAGTTCACGGTGAAGAGTCTTGTTGGCTGTGTACTGATTGGAGCTGGGACGCTGTTGATGGCATTGTGATTTCGTCTGCGCATGTCGAGACCGTCGCCAATAAAAAATGAGGAGCAAGGAAAACTCCTCACCCCTCAATATTAAATCCCAATTACTTAATTTCGATATCCGGCAGCGGGTCGCCTGTAAATCTCACTGACGCGTCGTACATTCCGTATGCGCTGATCTGTGGGACTTTGAACGTTCCGCGAGTTACGGCTCTCATCTTGAAACCGTAGGAGCGTTCGCCGGTGAGCCTGTCGAAGAACAATACGAGCCTGTCATCTCTGATGTCATTCACGACCCCGTAGGAGCCGGGGACATATTCCGCGCCGTCCTCAAGCCTCGGATTTTCAAGCTCAAAGCCCGCCGGCAGGAGGTAATTCAACGCGAGGTTGTTGATCGTCATTGAGGGCTTCACGGTCAACACGACCTGAACGACCTTGCCATGTGAGACAGGCTGTGCGAGGTTCAAGGCGTTGCCAGTCTCATCGAAGTAGACACACTCGACGCTGACATTGCGACGCTCTGCCTTGGGCTGACTCTTCGGGAAGCCCTTGACGCTCCACGAGTAGCAGCCTTGCCCATCGCCGTCGGCTTCGATTAAGAGTCCGGCTTTCTTGGGAAGCTCGCTGACTTGGATCGAAGCAGGTTTGCCGCCGCTCGCGTAGGTCAGCAGTGCTGTGTCGCTGGTGTCGGTGTTGAGGTGAGCCTTGATGTCGCTCTTTGCGCCCGCAGCCTCGACATTGTAACGCGAGAGAGCTACCAACGCCGCCGAGTTGTCTTGTGTGCTGTACCAGCTTCCTTTGCTGCCGAGGTTCATGAGACGGTTGGCAAGCTCAGTAACCTCCGGAGCCTGAGGCTCAACGTCAAGCCACATCGAGAGCTGAAGAGCTGTGTTGCGTGTGTC
>JAFSJO010000026.1 GCA_017449415.1 Synergistaceae bacterium | reverse complement strand
CTTCTCGAAATTTTTGGGATTTTCTTTTGGCGGCTCAAATTTTGAAGTCGGCCCAAAGAGTTCGAGCGGCGGCGGGAAACCTCTATCCCCCGAGTCAGCTCCCGAGGTCGAGGCGGGGTCTGCGGCTATGTTATCGAACTCGCCATCGAAGACCACGACAGGGAGAGGCCGTCTTATCTTTCTAGCTCTCTCGGCTGTATTGCGCTGAGGTCGCTTCCTTTCGGGCATTGAGAGTGCGCCGGAGTCTATCGAGGCCAAGAGGTTATCAATGATTTCGATCGCGTAATTCTCTTTCTCTTTCAGGTCCGTGAGCTTCTCATTGACTTTCTCGTCCTCAAATTCTTTTTCGTCGTAAAATTCTTCGTCGTCGAAATCCTCGTCAGGCTCTTCGACCGGGTCGGGCTTCAGCCTAGGCTGCGGGAAGTCATCGAACGTTGGCCGGGTCATTGCGAGCTGCGCTGAGTCCGGATCGTCTCGCAGGTGTGGCGCGGGCAAGTCCTTCATGAACAAAATATTTTCCGGCCTGTCCTCGGGATATTGCAGTTGAGCCGCCTCCCTGACCCTTCGACGAGAACGCCGCGGGGTCTCTCTCTTGGCCTCAGGTTCGGGACTGTCGGTGAAGTTCGGGAATGTCGCACGGAGTATCCGAGATCCAAAGAAGAACGCCGACAGAATGAACGACATCACGACGAGAATAAACGTTATGAATATGCCGACGTTGAGGACAAAAAAATGAGCCAGCCCCTGCCCAAAGCGTCCCGGCAAGAACAGCGTAGCTTCGGAGTCCCAGCCCGTCTCGTGCAGGAGGCCAAGCATGAACGCAAACGAAATATAAAGCTGCAAAGTCCCGAGTATCTGGCGGGGGAGATAAGGCACGCTGAAATTCAAGAACTTCGCGACACATAGATACAGCCAAAACAACAACGGCACGAGGACAGCTCCGCCCCACGCCACGCGAAGATACACGCCCCACTCGCGCCCGGTGTCTCCGACAAAGGAGCTTCCGAACAATGCGAGAATAAAATACACGCACAGGATCATAAGCACGAATAAAATTACTTTCCTGATGTCTATGCCCTGTCGATTTCGTTTGCGAGCCAAATTTTTAACCTCCTCTATTTTTCTGAACGCGCTTGTCTGATGTTCTGCAGATGTTCCTTGTAAGTCTTCGAGAAATAATGATAGCCGTCCTTGCCGGCGACATAATAATAAAAATCATTCTTTTCGGGGTCAAGCGCAGCCCCCCACGCCTCAATCCCGGGGATACATATCGGACGCGGAGGCAGTCCCGTAACTCTGTAGGTGTTGTACTCCGACTCGATCTCGAGGTCTTTATTGAGAACCCGCGTCAGCTTACGACCCTTGAGCCGCCACGCATACACGACAGTCGCGTCGATCTGCAGCAGCATGTTCTTTTTCAGTCTGTTGTGTATCACGCCCGAGACAGTCCGACACTCGGTGTCGTGCATGACTTCGCGCTCAATCATCGAGGCCGTTATCGAAGCGTCTTGAAGCTCCTTGGCCGTGAAGCCGTGAAGAGAGACGAACTCGCCCCAATGCTTCCACCATGAAGCGGCGGCTGCGCTCACAAGCTCGTCGGCTGTGCGGTCGATGAGCATGTAAGTCTCGGGCATCAAGAACGTGTAGCGGGTGTATTCATCGTCCGGAAGCTCGCTGAGAAATTCGAGCATCGCCGGAGGGTAATTGTCATCTCGTAGGAGAGCTTCGGAGAAATTTTTTCGCGCCAGCTTCGTGTCCTGAGCTTCCAAGTTCTCTATCAGCGCAAAGATATCAAGCCCGGGGAGTATCTGAGCTTTCAGCAAGGCCGGCTTCGCAGTTCGGAGCTGTCGTGCGAGGTTCCAAGCGTCCGACGGTACGACGCTGTAATGTCCGGCGCGGATCCTCTTGTCAATCCCGAACTTCACGAACCACTTTGCGAGCTGGACGGGCGTGCCTCTCTCTAATGCGCCTTGGATCTCGAAAGCTCGGGCGGCTTGCGAGGCTGTCATGCCGTTCTCGATCGAGACGTTGATTTTATCGCCGTCGGGGATCGGGATAACGTCCTCCCAAAAGTCGAGCGGAACTTTGAAGTAATACGACGCATAACCGGCCGCGGCCATCGCCGACAGGAGCAGAACTAAAAAAAATCCGTAGAAGAAAACTCTTCGGCTTCGTCTGCGTTGCTTGGAGGGTTGAGGATTTTTTGAGCGTGATTGTTTTTGCAAGTCTAGCACTTCCTGAAATTTTTTGAGAGATATTATAGCAACGTTTCGGCGTTAATCCTCATCGTCATCGTCGGGGTCATCTTCAGCGGAGTCCGAGAGACGGAGTCGTCCAGTATCACCCTCGACTATGATGTAGTGAGGCGGCGACGAGCCATCGTTGCGTGTGATTATGAAATATCCTCCGTCATTGAATGCGTTGCTGGTCGTGTTGTATTCTAGAGTGTCGCCCGAGAAAGTCTCGGCGAGCGTGAAGCCCGCGCTAATGATCGGCCTGTCGTTGGCTCCGGGGGTCTTCTTGTAGATCGGGGTTTTGTGCTTCGTGTCGTCGCTCCAGTACCATTGTATCGCCGTGTCGCCTACGGTCTCGATCGTGAAGTCTCTGTGATTTCTGTCGGCTCTTCGCGTGAGGTCATGGAGGTACCTGAACAGCTTCTCAGCCTCCTGCTTGGCCGTCTGACGGTGTGAGTTGATGTTGAACGCCGCCGCCGATGCCAGTATCATGATGATGACGACCGATATAAAAAATTCCACGAGCGAAAATCCGCGCTTATGCTTCATTGTTCGTCTCTCCCATCTGTAATATAAGTTTGAACACGACCCGGCCGGTCTGATCTTTCTGAGACACGGGCACCTTGACGCTGGAGAACTTGCCCCCGGCCTTCAGTCCCTCGGTCATTGTCATGATGATATTCTCGTCGTCAGCCTTGCCGTCGATCGTAACCGTAACGCCGCCGAGCAGCCCGCGAGAGAAGTCCGCCGTATCGAACTTGAGTCCGCTGACCGCGTTCATTTCAAGCTCCTTCAAGATTTCGAGGACTGGAATGTTGCTCTGGAGGAAGCGCAAGACCTCTTCGACTTTCCCGTTCGCTCTTTCAAGCTCGGCATTCTCGCGAATGATTGCGTCTCGTTGTGGTGTCAAGTCTGAGACGCTGTCTCGAACGATCTCGATCTTCTCGCTAAGCTCCTGTATGCACGAGAACGTGAATGATATCGTCCCTATCGAGAGCATCAGGAAGCTGACGATCAGCCCCCACAGCATGAGCCTGTTGATGTTGAACGAGTAACGCCGACGTTCAAGCTCAATGAACTCTATCGGGCGCATGTCCAACGGCGCAAGCCCCGGCGAGTCCCTCATAGCCAAGCCCATGGCCGCGTAATACTCGTCGCTCACGTTGATGATCTCCAGCCCCCCGGTGTCCTCGGGATCCTGCGAGAGTTGGAAGTCAAGCCCGGCGAGAATAATTCTATGGACGCGCACATTTCTGTATTGTGTCTCGACGAAGCGCAGAGTGTTCAGAATGTCTTGGACGTTGTCTTCGTTGTTGCCCGTCCTGAAGAAGATGCCGAAGCCCTGCCACACCGCCACGATGTTATGACGATCTGCGAGCAGACACATTCCCTCCTGAGCCTCCGCGACTGAACGTATCATCGCGAAGTTGAGAGGTTCGACCGGGCCGGGCGGTATGCCGACGTTGTGAGAGATCTCTAAAATTCTGTCGACTGTCTGACTCTTCGCTGCCGCAGCCATGACCGTGATATCTTCACGGCGATCATCATTCGGGGTCTTGACCTTGATCGAGTCGAAGACGGCTTCAGCTCGCTGGAATGGAAAGTATTCCGAGAAGTTGAGATCAAGAGTGCCGCGAATGTCATCGATGCTCATGTCCGGGAACGTCGGGAAGCGTATGACCGCCTCACCCTCAGGCAGTCCGATGCTTACAGGCTCGTTGAGCTTCCCGGTCTCCTTGCGGAGGGCTTCCAGCGCGGACTCGAGCAGCACGAAATTTTTTATCTGACCGTTGACTATGCAGCCCTCGGCGAGAGGTACGGAAATTTTTCTGACTGGGTTGTCGTTCTCATCTAGCTCAACGAAGCGTATGAAGTCGCTGTGTATTGCCATAGCCGCCGAGACTGTCTGAACCTCGGGAGCTTTGAGCTTCAATATGTTACTCATCGTTCTTCTTGTACCAGATTTCCTCGTAAGATTTTATTGTCCCGCCGTTCGTAACGAGAACTTGAAGCATTAAATTTTTTCCGTTCGTTCGTTCCTTGTATGCTCGTATCAGGTAGTGATCTTCCATTGGCGGGAAGAGCTTGGCGGGCGCGTCGATCTTGCTCCACTCGTTATACTCGAGATCCT
>JAFSJO010000025.1 GCA_017449415.1 Synergistaceae bacterium | reverse complement strand
TATAGCTCAGTTGGCTAGAGCACGCGGTTCATACCCGCGTTGTCCCCGGTTCGAATCCAGGTGCCGCCACCATTTTTTTTCTGCGCTTATCGTTCATTCATTCCCAAAAATTCATCGTTGAAAAATTTTGGATATGTTGCTAAAATATCTGCGCGTTGGAGAAAGCATAACGCCCGGGTGGCGGAATTGGTAGACGCGCTAGATTCAGGTTCTAGTGGGCGCAAGTTCGTGGAGGTTCGAGTCCTCTCTCGGGCACCAGATATCAAATACAGGACATAATTGGGGATACAGCTATGTTGCTTGACATGGTTGTATCTTTTTGCTATCATGCGTTATTGCACCAAAAACACCAGACTGTCAGGGGAGGTACAAAATGCCTGAGTTCGTTCCAATCAGTAAAACCCGAAAGCGATACACTTTCGGACGCGCTCGAGACGTAAGTGATATGCCTGATATGATAGAGGTACAGAGAGATTCTTATCACTGGTTTTATCAGGACAATGTGCCGGCTGAAGAGAGAGTTTCGCAGGGTCTTCAGGAATTATTGCAGGAAGTTTTCCCGATAGAGAGTTATGACGGAAATTTCGCGCTTGAGTTTGTAAGCTACTCAATAGACAAGCCCAAAATATCAGAAGAAGAAGCACGACAGAAGGACATGACGTGGGCGCGCCCCATCAAGGCGACAATCAGGCTCACGAATACAAAGACGCAGGTCAGGAAGGAAGCCAAAGAAATCTTTCTGGGAGATTTCCCGGTGATGACCGAGCGAGGGACTTTCATAATAAACGGAACTGAACGTGTTGTGATAAATCAGCTCGCACGTTCCGCCGGAGTTTATTTCACGCGCACGGGCGACACATGCTCCGCCAAGTTGATCCCGGACAGAGGCGCGTGGCTCGACTTCGCTATGCCGGAGTCCGAGAAGGAATTAATCACCGTCAACATAGATAACAGAAAGCGTCTGCCGGTGTCTTTGCTGTTGAAAGCGTTCGGCGCGCGCAACAACGAAGAAATCTTAGAGCTGCTCGGAGTGCAGACAGTCGCAAAGCATTATGACAACGATTTGAAAGGCTACATGTCCGCCGAAGATGTCTATGACGAGGAGGGCGACCTCATCATCGCGAAAGGGTCGATCGTCGATGATGACATCTTGGCCAAGCTCTACAGCGCAAACCCGGACAAGGACGCAAGCATTTCAGTTTACGAGATGGACTCGGGGTTGGCTCGAACTCTCGACAAAGAGAAGACAAAAAGCCCCGACGAAGCCATACAGGACATCTTCAAACGATTGAGGCCGAACGAGCTTGCAAGGATCGAGAACGCCCGCGACTATTTCAGAAGCTTGCTTCAAGATCCGCGACGCTACACGCTCGGGAGGGTCGGACGCTACAAATTAAATCGCCGGCTTAATATGGACGTGTCGGAAGATGAAAGGCTCCTGACCCTCAACGACATCGTCGAGATCATGAAAGAAATGTTCGCCATGTGCCGCGAGGATAAAGTCAGCGACGACATTGACCACCTCGGCAACAGGCGCGTACGTTCGATCGGTGAGCTGCTTCAAAATCAGGTCAGGATCGGTCTGCTGAGAATGGAGCGAATAGTCCGCGAGCGTATGACGACTATTCCCAACCTTGACGAGGTTACGGGTCGCGAGTTAATCAACGTCAGGCCGATAGCTGCGTGTCTGCGTGAATTTTTCGGCTCGGGTCAGCTGTCGCAGTTCATGGATCAGACGAACCCGCTGGCCGAGGTTACACACAGGCGCAGGCTCTCAGCTCTTGGCCCCGGAGGTCTCAGCAGGGAGCGAGCAGGCTTCGAGGCCAGAGACGTTCACTACACCCACTACGGACGTGTCTGCCCGATAGAGACCCCCGAAGGCCCGAACATCGGACTTGTCTCCTCGCTCACGACATACGCGACCTTGAACTCACACGGCTTTCTAGTAACACCGCGCCGCAAGGTCAAGGACGGAAAGCTGACTAATGAAACTGTCTTGCTGTCGGCTGATGATGAAGATAAAAGTTACGTCGCCATGGCCAACACGCCGCTCGAAGCTGACGGGCTGACTATCGCGGGTGATGTATGCCCGACGAGGTTTGGGGACGGCATTGTTACGATCCCGAAAGAAGACGTAGATTATATGGACGTGTCGCCGCGTCAGATTGTTTCGCCGTCAACCGCGCTGATCCCGTTCCTTGAACATGATGACGCTAACAGAGCTTTGATGGGGTCGAACATGCAGAGACAGGCAGTGCCGCTTCTTGTCCCGGAAGCTCCGCTGGTCGGTACCGGGATTGAACACAGGATAGCGAACGACTCCGGCTCGTGCATCTCATCGAGGGACGCGGGTGTCGTAACCTACGTTGACGCTGACAAAATTAAAATCCAGAACAAGCGCGGGCGCGAGAGAGTTTACAACATGATCAAATTCCGACGCTCCAACCAGTCAACGCTGATCCATCAGAGGCCGCTCGTGCGCAAGGGTCAGGAGGTCGCGAAAGGCGAGATCATCGCTGACGGTCAGGCAATCGAGAACGGCGAGCTTGCTCTCGGGCATAACGTCCTTGTCGCTTTCGTCCCGTGGGAGGGTTACAACTTCGAGGACGCTATATTACTCAGCGAAAACCTCGTGAAAGATGACAAATTCTCTTCGATCCATATCGAGGAATACGAAATAGAAGCTCGTGAGACCAAGCTGGGAGCCGAAGAGATCACCCGCGACATTCCGAACGTCGGTGAAGACATGCTCAGAAATCTCGGAGATGACGGCATCATCAGGATCGGTGCCGAGGTCAACGCTGGAGATATCCTCGTCGGCAAGGTTACGCCAAAGGGCGAGTCGGATCAGACACCTGAAGAGAAATTGTTACGCGCAATCTTCGGTGAGAAAGCTCGCGAGGTTCGCGACAACTCATTGAAGCTCCCGAACGGCTCGTGGGGCAAGGTCGTGGCTATCAAGCAGATGGACAGACGAACCAGTCCCGAGGCTCTAAGCTCCGGCGTGCTGCGCTCGATAAAGGTCTACGTGGCTCAGCGCAGAAAAATAACGGTCGGCGATAAGATGGCTGGCCGCCATGGCAATAAAGGAGTTGTTAGCCGTATCCTGCCGGTTGAGGACATGCCTTATCTTCCGGACGGAACTCCTGTTGATGTCGTGTTGAACCCGTTGGGCGTTCCGAGCCGCATGAACCTCGGGCAAGTTCTCGAAACGATAATGGGCTTCGTGGCCATGAATAACGGCTGGCATGTCTCGACACCAGTCTTCGAGGGAGCCAACGAGAAAGAAATCTTCGCAGAGATGAGGAAGATCGCCGCCGCGAAGTATAAAGACCTCACCGAGGACGGAATGATCACCATACGCGACGGACGTACAGGCCGACCCATGGACAAGAAAGTTACGATCGGCTGCATGTATATGTTAAAGCTCAATCACCTTGTTGATGACAAGATCCACGCGCGTTCGACAGGGCCGTACAGCTTGATCACTCAGCAGCCTTTGGGCGGAAAAGCTCAGTTCGGCGGTCAGCGTTTCGGCGAAATGGAAGTTTGGGCTTTGGAGGGCTACGGCGCGGCGAATGTATTGCAGGAGATTTTGACGGTCAAGTCCGACGATATCCGCGGGCGCGACAAGACCTACGAGCGAATAGTCAAGGGTCAGAGCCTCGTCAAGCCGGGCGTTCCCGAGAGCTTCAGAGTTTTGGTCAAGGAGCTTCAGGGGCTTGGCCTCGACGTTGAAGTTACGTTCGATGACGGCACCCACGGCGATATCCCGATGGAAGACGACGACAGACCGATGTTCTCGCCGAAGTCCCCGGAGGTATTCTCGTCCATGCGCAAGGGCAGGAAGAACAAGAAGTATACGCGGAGTGCTGCGTTCGATGAGCCTTCGTCATCAGAGCCGGAGATCTCGCCGGAGATTGCCGAAGTCGCTGCCGACATATTCAAAGACACCAAACCGGCCAAACCCGCCGAAGATAATCTTAACGACACAGAACCCGAAGTCAGCGGAGAGGGGGAAATCTAACCTTGGCAAAGAGAAAAGAGATCACGGGAGTCCGAATTAAACTCGCCACTCCCGATAGAATACACGCAATTTCAAAAGGCGAAGTGCTGAAGCCCGAGACAATCAACTACAGGACGCTGAGACCTGAGGTAGATGGTCTGTTCTGCGAAAGGATTTTCGGGCCGACGCGCAGTTATGAATGTCGCTGCGGCAAGTACAAACGCTCCGGGCCGAAGTTCAAAGGCGTTGTGTGCGAACACTGCGGCGTTGAGGTTACTGACAACAGAGTCCGGCGCGAGCGCATGGGTCATATCGACCTCGCTGTCCCGGTCGTTCACATATGGTATCTGAGGGGGATCCCCAGCCGCCTGAGCTTGTTGCTCGGCACGACAGCGAAAGATCTCGAGAAGGTCATCTATTTCGCTCCGTCGCGAAAGACTGAAAGAGGTTACAAGGTTACGGAGACGGCTCGCCCCGATATCATTCAGAAAGGCGCGGTTATCTTTGACAGCGAGTTGAAGATCCACGCTCACTATCAGCCCGTCGGCTTCGAATACGAGGAAGCTTTTCAGCTCGAAGGGATCGAGAATGTTCCCGTCAATGTTGGAGATGTTATTTCGGCTCAACAGGTCGCGAGGTACAAGACCGACTACGGCGATGATAGTCTGAAAGTCGAACCGGCTTTCGTGTTAAGCGAGCCTAACGAGGAACTTGGCCTCGATGCCGGCGCAATCGTCCCCGCCTCGAAAGCTGACGACAACGCCAACCGCGCAAAGGTCGGCAACAACGACGCATTCATCGTTACGGGCGCGGTGAAGCTCCCTTATGTCAAAGGGCAAATCTTATCGCGAACGGAGCTGACGGCTCTCGAACAGCAATATCCCGGAAAGTTCCGCGTGATGCGTCATGAGAAAGTCATCGACGACCCGAGCCACCTCGTCATAAGCGCAGGCTCGTCGCCTTTCAATCAAGGAGATGTAATCTTCGAGCATCAGCAGAGGACATGCCGCAAATATGATGAGAAGTTCAGTGCCGGGATCGGAGCCGACGGCGTGCAGTCGCTTATTCAGAAGCTGGATCTCGACCTGCTTGCGGACTCTCTCAGGGAGCAGATCGCCGACACAACAGGACAGAAGAAGCGAAAGCTCATAAAGCGTCTTCAGGTCGTTGAGGACTTCCGCAAGAGCGACTCGAAGCCTCAATCAATGATACTGAACGTTCTGCCGGTGATCCCGCCGGATCTTAGGCCGTTGGTTCAGCTTGACGGTGGCCGCTTCGCTACGAGCGACCTTAATGATTTATATCGCCGTGTCATCAACCGTAACAACAGGCTCAAAAAGCTGCAGGCACTCAACGCCCCGGAGATCATCGTCCGAAACGAGAAGCGAATGTTGCAAGAGTGTGTTGACGCTCTCATCGACAACGGCAGGGTCGGCAAGGCAGTCCTCGGCGCGGGCAACAGACCTTTGAAGAGCCTCACGGACTTGTTGCGAGGAAAGAAAGGCCGCTTCCGTCAGAACTTGCTCGGCAAGCGCGTCGACTACTCCGGGCGTTCGGTTATCGTCATTGGGCCGCAGTTGAAGATTTACCAGTGCGGACTCCCGAAGCAGATGGCCTTGGAGCTTTTCAAGCCGTTCGTGATACGCAGGCTCGTGGAGGGTCAGATCGCGCTCAACGTCAAGCACGCGAAGCGAAAGATCGAGAAAGGCGGCGAAGAGGTCTGGGAGATCCTCGAAAACATCATCAAGGATCACCCCGTCATGCTCAACCGCGCTCCGACACTGCACAGGCTTGGCATTCAGGCATTCGAGCCGGTATTAATGGAGGGCAAGGCGATAAGGCTTCACCCGATGGTCTGTACGGCGTTCAATGCGGACTTCGACGGCGACCAGATGGCTGTCCACGTTCCGTTGAGCATTGAGGCTCAGGCTGAGGCAAGATTGCTGATGCTGTCGGCCAACAACCTGCTCTCACCGGCAAGCGGCCGCCCGGTCGTTACACCGACGCAGGATATAGTGTTGGGCGTGTATTACCTCACGGACATGCGCGAGGGGCTTCAGGGCGACGGTATGCACTTCATGAATATTGATGACGTTCTCTCGGCTGTCTCTCACAACGCTGTCCACGTCAACGCAAGCATATGGCTGAAAGAAAATCCCGAGCTTTGGGGACACCCCAAGGGTCGCAGAAAATACACGCACAACAACGAGGCTGTGATCGTCGACAAATTCGAGGACGTTGAAGGCGAGCCGCATGTCGTCTTCTTCGAGACAAGTCCAGGGCGCGTGATCTTCAACGAGAAGATAGCTCCGAACCTGCGCTTCGTGAATGAACAGCTCGACAAGAAGAAGATTGGCCGACTGCTCGATGACGCTTACGACAAGGTCGACAGGCCCGGGGTCGTTGAGATGCTCGACGAGATTAAATCCCTCGGCTATCACTGGGCGGCGCGCAGCGGAATAAGTTTCGGCGTTCAGGCCGTCAGGATCCCCGACGAGAAAGAGACGATCACCCGCGAGACTCAGGAAGAGGACAACATCGCTAAAGAGAATTACGAGATGGGATTGCTGACCCACGATGAGTATCTCGACCAGAAGAGCAAGCTCTGGGGTGAAGCTACCAAGAGCATCGCTGAGAAGATCAAGGAGCATATGAGCGAGGATAACCCCGTCCGTATGATGGTCGAGAGCGGTGCGCGAGGCTCTCTCGGTCAGATGGGACAAATGGCGGGTATTCGCGGGCTAATGGCCGACCCGACCGGTAAGACGATCGACTACCCAATCACGGCGAACTTCCGCGAGGGCATGAACATGCTCGAATATTTCATTTCGACCCACGGAGCCAGAAAGGGACTTGCCGACACGGCATTGAGGACAGCGAAATCAGGTTACCTCACTCGTCGACTCGTCGATGTCGCCCAGGATCTCATCATCACGAAGCACGACTGCGGGACGGACAAAGGAATTTGCATACGGCCACTGTTGAGCGAAGGCAAGGTAATGATCAGCATAGCCGACAGGATCGCCGGACGAACTGCGCTGCGTGATATCGAGAAAGACGGCGAAGTCTTAATCCAAGCCGGAGAGATAATCACCGAGGCAATCGCCAAGAAGATCGAGGCCGCAGGATTTGATGAAGTGTGGGTCAGAAGCCCGCTCGCGTGCGCGTTGAAGAAAGGCGTGTGCCAAAAATGTTATGGTCATGACTTGTCGTCGCGTAAGCTCGTTCCGATCGGCGAGGCTGTCGGTGTCGTTGCGGCTCAGTCAATTGGCGAGCCTGGTACGCAGCTCACGATGAGGACGTTCCACACGGGCGGCGTACGTTCAGCCGAGGACATCACGCAGGGTCTTCCGAGGATCGAACAGCTCTTCGAGGTCAGGAGGCCGCGAAAGGTCTGCATACTCGCCGGGCTTGACGGCCACATAAAGGACATCATCACCGAGGGCAAACGCAAGGTCATCATTGAAGACGACGAGGGCAACACCATAACCCACGCGATCCCGTCAGGTCAGGAAATCAAGGAGGGCATCGAGGTCGGACTCGAAGTTGACAAGCTCACGGCACTCACGGAGGGCAGCATCGACCCGCAGCAGCTCTTGGAGGTCAGCGGGATTGACGCGGTTCAGCGAATGTTGGTAGACGAGATCCAGAACGTCTATAACTCTCAGGGTGTCAGCATCAACAACAAGCACATCGAAGTGATTTTGCGAAAGGTCGCGCCGCTCAACAAAGTCAGAGTTATCGAAGAGGGCGACACTGGTTTCGTGGCTGGCGATATGGTCTGGGAGGACGAGGTTAAGAACACTGAAAAGCAGATTTTGCGCGAAAACGATAGCAGAGTTCAGAGTCTTTCTGCGAGGTTCGATGGCGATGTCCTTCTCGGCGTTGACGGTCAGGACGATGACATCATCGCGAACATTGGGCAGCCTCTCACAAAGGAGAACGCTAGGAAGATGCTGACCCCCGGGGTGGCTGTGAAAGGTTTCACTGTCTCGCATCAGGGGCTGGAAGTCGATGTCATCATCGGCAAGAGCGCATTCCGCAAGCGTCTTTTGGGTATGCGTCTCGTGCGTCCGGTCAAGATGCCGAAAGGCATGATGAAGAAAGGAACTCAGCTTGGCCCGATCGACCTCAAACGCATAACGGCAATGCCGCCTTCGATCGTAAGGGTCAGAGATAGGGAGCTGCTCGCGAACATCACCAACGTCAAGTGGAACGCCGATGAACCTGTCATGGCCGGTAGCAGGGTCGTTATACCTCATGACACGCTGATCGATGATTATTACGCTGATCAGTTCATCTTGAGCGGTCTGAGCGACATCAAAGTCTGGAGCGCGGTCGATCATATCAACGTCGCCGAGACGGTCAAGAAATTCCTGATTGATAAGGATCTCTCCGACCGTGAGATTTACGAGGACGGTGAAGCTACGGGCAAGTACGTTACTGAGGAAGTGATTGACGCGATTGCCAGAGGCGAGCTTGACAAGATCGAGATCGAGGACGGAGACTCCACGATAACGCTGACGCGCACGGAGATCGTTACGAAAGCCATCGCGCCGAAGCTGAGGAATAAAATTCTCGTGAAAGCTGTCGTGCCGAGCCTTGAAGTCCCGGAGGTTGAAGTCGAAGCCGAAACTGAAGCCGAAAGCGAAGAGCCAGTGGCGGAGACCCCGGCCGAGGACACGACACCCGCAGCCGAAGCTCCTGCTGATGAAGCTGTCGAGCCGACCCCGGAGACTCCTGCCGAGCCTGTGGCCGAGTCCGAAGCTGTAGCTCCTGTTGCTGAAGTGTCTGAGGAAGCTCAGGAGGTCAAAGAAGAGGGCGAAGAGAGCGAAGAGCCTGAAGAGATCCCCGAGCCTCTCCCGAAATATTACGGTGGCATGGAACTCAAAGGGAAGATCATTGAGGAGCTGGCGGCGGACGATCCGACCGACATTTACGTCAGAGCCGCGAATTGCCGCGTTGAAATCTGCCACATGATCCGCGATTACACGTACGTGCAGAAGATGCGCGAGCTTCCTGAGTGCAAACCGTTCATTCACGGGATCACGAAAGCGGCACTTGCAACAGATAGCTTCCTGAGTGCGGCATCATTCCAGCAGACTGCTCAGGTCTTGGCCGGTGCGGCTGTCAAAGGAGAGCTTGACCCGTTGAGCGGCTTGAAAGAGAATGTAATCATTGGTCATCTGATACCGGCGGGTACGGGTGCGGAGTCGTTCAGAAAGGTCATTCGAACAGAGGACGAACACAAGCCGAGGCCGAAATTCGGCGGAAAGCAGAAGGACTTCCGCAAGAAGCAGGAACCCGTCCTCCAGAGCAAGGATATTTTCAATTAGGAATTAGGAGTCAAGTAAATTTTTTCAACTCCTAACTCCTCACCCCTAACTCCTCACTTCAAAAAACTTTCCATTTGATCCATCGACTTCATCAACGTTTCCATTGACTGAGTGCACGCGATGCGGACATGACCCTCGCCAGTCGCGCCAAAGGCATTGCCCGGCAACACAGCGACTTTTGCCTCATTGAGGAGCTGCCACGTGAACTCTTCACTCGTCAGTCCCGTTCCTGAGATGTCAGGGAAAAGATAGAAAGCTCCTTCGGCTGGTGGACACTTCACGCCTTTCATAGCGTTGAGGCGAGAGGCTACGGCTTTCATTCGCTCACCGAAGATTTTTGCGCGGGCTTTGACTTTCTCGTCCTGCGTGTTCATTGCGTAGGCGGCGGCATATTGCGAGAGCGTGTTGACCCCGTAGGTCTGGAACGACGACAGCACGCACATGACGTTAATGACGTTCTGAGGCGCGAACAGGTAGCCGATACGCCAGCCCGTCATGCAGTGGCTCTTGGAGACCCCTGAGGCCAAGAGAGTGCGCTCTTTCATGCCCGGGATATTTGCGAAGCAGATATGTTCGCCATTGAAGACCATCGACTCGTAAATCTCATCGCTGAGTACGAACATGTCTTTTTCCTCAACGAAGCTCGCGATCTCCTCCAGCTGTTTCAACGAAGCGACACGACCCGACGGGTTGCCGGGGTAATTCAAAATTATTGCGCGTGTCTTTGGAGTCCATGCGGCGCGAAGCTCCTCGATTGTCGGAGCAAAATTATTTTCCTCGCGTGTCTTGATCGGTACGGGTACGCCGCCATTGCCTCGTATTTGAGCCTCGTAAGGCGTGAAGTAAGGCTCGATCAACATAACCTCGTCGCCGGGGTTGAGCAACGCTCCGAACGCCAGCCACGGAATGTGAAGACCTCCGACGGAGATATAAACTTCATCGGGTGAAGCCTTGAAGCCGTGATGACGCTCCCAATACGCGCACGCGGCCTCGCGAACGTTCATGAAGCCCTGCAGTGGCGGGTAATGTGTGAAGCCGTCTTTTGCTCCTTTAGCTCCGGCTTCGATTATGTCGGGCTCGGTTACGAAGTCAGGCTCGCCGATGCTGAGGTTCAACACGCCCTGCATCTTCTCGATCGCCTGAAAGACTCGCACCATTCCCGAGGGTTTTTGAACGCTGAATTTTTTTGCAAGTTCCATAAAAATTTCCTCCTATTTGCCGCCGGAATAAAATTCTGTAACGGTTTGATTGGTTTGCAGCAATATGCTCGATTGCTCAAAGACCTCCAACAGCTCGTCCATAGCGCGAATAACTTTGGCTTTCTCAGTGTCGCTGAGCAGTATCACGAGCGTGTACTCGTGGCTTTGTGAGCCGCCGTCGTTGATCCAGCCGCCGTTTGCCTCTTGGATCGTGAAGCCCGTGAAATGTTTGAAGAGAATTTCATCGGCCTTGGCCTTAGCTTCGTCGTGAGAGAAAACAGGCTCGTAAGTTTTGCTGCTGTTCGTTCCCAAGAACATCACGTACTGAACATCATGATTTTTTTGTTGCTCGTTGAGGCTGACCACCGTCATCAGAGCGACCGCCGACAGACACATCGACACGATGGAGATCAGCGCGAGCGTCATAGCTTGTCTTTTTGTCATATTTTTCTCCCTCCGCTCTAATTTCTGTAGCAAGGCGCATTATAGCATACGGCAAAGTCAAACATGCTTGACGAATAAAGAATTTTGTGATATCTTTCGCCGCAACAAAAATTAAACCTGTGAAGCGAGAGAAAAAGCACTTTATCGCCCACAGCGAGTTCGGGACGGTGAGAGCCGAATGGTATTGCGGGGTGCGTGAAAGAAATTTCTTATATGGGTCGCTGAGGGCATCGGGGAAAGGAAATTTTTCCAAGTATCCGTGACGTGGGGCATACGTAAGTTGCCGGAGATATGTTGGTATCTCGCTGAGTGTGTGGATCACTTCCACAAAACAAGGTGGCACCGCGGATAGTCGTATATTCGTCCTTGATAGAAGCAAATGCTTTTGTCAAGGACTTTTTTTTGTCCTTAAATTTTGAGAGGAGGAAATGAAATGATTAAAGAAGCAATCGTGAAGATCGTAAACAAAGAAGACCTGACTTACGACGAAGCCTACGCCGTCATGAATGAGATAATGAGCGGCGAGACGACGGCAACCCAAAACGCGGCGTTCTTGGCTGCACTCTCCACGAAAAGCGCGAACGCAGAGACCACTGACGAAATCGCGGGCTGTGCTGCGGCTATGCGTGCTCACGCTGTGAAAGTCGACACCGGCATGGAAATTTTGGAAATCGTCGGGACAGGCGGCGACAACGCAAAGAGCTTCAACATCTCCACAACCTCGGCGATCGTTGCGGCTGCTGGCGGCGTTAAGGTCGCGAAACATGGCAACAGAGCGGCATCTTCGCTTTCCGGGACTGCGGACTGTCTGGAAGCCTTGGGCGTGAACATTCAGCAAGAGCCTGAAAAATGCGTCGAACTGTTGAAAGAGGTCGGAATGTGTTTCTTCTTCGCTCAGAAATATCACACGTCGATGAAATATGTTGGCTCAATACGCAGGGAACTCGGCTTCAGAACCGTCTTCAACATCTTGGGGCCGCTGACCAACCCGGCCTCGCCGACGATGCAGCTTTTGGGCGTGTACGATGATTATCTCGTCGAGCCGCTCGCGAAAGTTCTTTCGAGTTTGGGAGTCAAGCGCGGAATGGTCGTCTACGGCATGGATAAGCTGGACGAAATCTCGCTTTCAGCTCCCACGAGAATTTGCGAGATCAAAGACGGCTGGTACAAAACTCATGTCATAGCTCCCGAAGATTTTGGCTTCGAAAGATGCTCGAAAGACGACTTGAAAGGCGGAACTCCTCAGGAGAATGCCGAGATCACGCGGGCAATCTTGAATGGCAAGAAAGGTCATCAGCGCAACACAGTTCTACTCAACGCCGGCGCAGCTCTCTACATTGCAGGCAAAGCCGCCACCATGACGGACGGAGTTAAGCTCGCCGGGGAGCTGATCGACTCTGGGAAAGCCAAAGCGACCCTCGAAAAATTAATCTCGATGAGCAACATGTAGGAGCGCGATATGACAATTCTCGATGAGATAGCGGCTTACACTCGCGAAAGAGTTTCGGCCGCCCAAGAGAAAATTTCGCTCGACAAGGTCAGGGAGCTTGCATCTTCAATAGCTAGAGGCAATTTTGAATTTGAAACCGCGTTGAGGAAGCCGGGAATTTCTTTCATTCTTGAATGCAAGAAAGCCTCTCCCTCGAAAGGAGTTATCGTGGAAAATTTCGAGCCTCTAGCCATCGCCAAAGATTACGAACGAATCGGCGCGGACGCTGTGTCAGTCTTAACTGAGCCACGCTGGTTTCTTGGAAGTGATGAATATCTTCGTGAAATTGCGAACGCGATAAAAATTCCCGTCTTGCGAAAGGATTTCACTGTTGACGAGTACATGCTCTACGAAGCCAAGATATTAGGAGCGAAGGCCGTCCTGCTGATTGTATCGATCCTTTCGGAAAGACAGCTTGACAGTTACATGAGAATTTGCGACGAGCTTGGCCTCTCTGCGCTGATCGAAGTTCACGACGAAGAAGAGGCGAAAATCGCCGCCGGGTCAGGCGCAAGGATCATCGGCGTGAACAATAGAAACCTCAAAGATTTCTCCGTTGACACTCAGAACAGCGCGAAGTTGAGGGAAAAAATCCCCAGCGAAATTTTATTTGTCTCCGAGAGCGGCGTGAAAGACTCCGGCGATATCAGGAAGCTGATCGACATTGGAGCTGATGCTGTCCTTATCGGCGAGACCATGATGAGGGCTGCGGACAGACAGGCGGCTTTCTCGATGCTGAGATCATGACGAAGATAAAACTCTGCGGCCTTTCCCGTGAAGAAGACATAACCGTCGCGAATATGTTGAAGCCTGATTTCGTTGGCTTTGTCTTCGCTAAGAAGAGCAAGCGGCATGTTTCGCGGGATAAGGCGGCTATCTTGAAGAGAAATCTTGATCCTGACATTCAAAGCGTCGGTGTCTTTGTAGACGAAGCCCCCGCGATTGTGGCCGACTATATCGAAAGAGGATTGATTGATATTGCTCAGCTTCATGGCAACGAAGACAACGCCTACATCAAGACGCTCAGAAAATACACCGCCAAGCCCGTCATCAAAGCCTTTCGAGTTCGCGAAGGGAAAAATCTGTCCGAAGCTGAGGCAAGTTCAGCGGATTATGTCCTGTTGGATTCGGGCGCAGGAGACGGCAAAACGTTCGACTGGTCGCTGATTAGAGAGTTCAATAGGCCGTATTTTCTCGCCGGAGGATTGACCCCCGACAACGTCGCCGAAGCTATCGCAATATTGAAGCCTTT
>JAFSJO010000024.1 GCA_017449415.1 Synergistaceae bacterium | reverse complement strand
TTCGCGACGTGTGGCCGACCCTCACGGGCGAGAAGCAAGCACTCTCTATCACGATCGTACTAGTGTCGTCCCTGATGCCTGTCTGTTCGCCGCCCATGACCCCCGCAAGCGCGATAGCCTCCCCGCCGCGGGTGATTAACATGTCTCGCTCGGTGAGAAGTCGCTCCTTGCCATCAAGCGTCTGCATGGTCTCGCCGTTGCGTGCAGCTCTGACGGTGATCTCACGTGCGGGCAGTGTGTTCAGGTCGAACGCATGGAGCGGCTGTCCCAACATTAACATGACGTAATTCGTAACGTCGACGGCGTTAATAATCGGCCTCATGCCGAGGTGAGCGAGATCTATCTTCGCAGTGAGAGGAGACTGAGCCATCTTCGCGCCCGTCGCAAGTCCGAGCCTGTAGCACAGACAGCCTTTATCCGGCAGCGAAATTTTCCCGAACTCCTCCGGCCACTCTTTATCTTGCTTCAAAGGACGAAGCCACTCGGGAGTCTTCAGCGTCGACTTTGGATAAAGCCCTTTAATCTCGCGAGCCATTCCCAAGACACTGAGCAGATCGCCGCGGTTGGGAGTTATCGACACGTCAAGCACGACATCACCGATATGATACAAGCTCTCGGCCTTATCGCCCGGCATTGCGTCCGACGGAAGGACTAACAGCCCCGAGGGGTCATCGACATCATGGAGGCCAAGCTCCGCCGCTGATAACATCATGCCGAAACTCTCAACGCCGCTGAAATCTCTCTTGCCGAGTTCCATTCCGTTCGGTAACACAGCTCCCGCGCCAGCGTAGAAGACGAGATCGCCTTTCTTGATGTTCGTGGCACTCGTAACGCAGACATGTTCACCCCTGCCGGTGTTAAGGTGCGCGACAAGATATTTGCCCTCCGTCGGGTGAGCTTCGAGCGCGTCAACGCGAGCCACCACAACGCCTTTCATCTTGCCTGCGGTGTAGGTGATGCCCTCGATCTCAGCTCCTGAGAATGTCAGACGCTCCGCCAGAGATTCGGGAGTCAGGTCTAAAGGTTCAATGTCGATGAAGTTCTTCAACAGTTCCCACGAGATTAACATGATTTCGCCCCCTCGAAAGATGACATGAAATAAGAGACGTTGCCGTCGAACAGCAATCTTAAATCCGAAATCCCGTACTTTAACATAGCCATGCGGTCAAGCCCGATCCCGAACGCGAAGCCGTTGTAAACGTCGGGGTCGATCTTGCCGGCTCGTATGACGTTGGGGTGAACCATGCCCATGCCCGCGACCTCAAGCCAGCCCGTGCCATGACACACGCGGCAGTGTTCATCATGTCCGGAACATTCGACGCACTCGATATCAAGCTCCATTGACGGCTCCGTGAACGGGAAATAGCTCGCGCGGAAGCGATACTTCAAGCTCCGACCGAAGAAAGCGTTCATCATCTCCGACATCGTGCCTTTCATGACGCTGAACGGGACGTTCTTGTCGACCAACAAGCCTTCCATCTGATTGAACATTGGCGAGTGTGTTGTGTCGTTGTCGCGTCGGTAGACCTTGCCCGGGCACACGATCCGCAACGGCGCGCCGTACTGCAACATTGCTCTAATCTGAACGGGCGACGTGTGTGTTCTGAGCAGCGTTCCATCAGGGAAGTAGAACGTGTCCTGCATGTCGCGAGCCGGGTGCCACGGCGGGACATTGAGACATTCAAAGTTATAGAACTCCTCTTCTTTCTCAGGTCCTGTCGCGACCGAGTAGCCCAACCCCTGCATTATATTCGCGATCTCGTGCATGGTCTGCATGACGGGGTGAAAGGCTCCGGCGGTGCGGCCTCTCTCGGGCAACGTTACATCAATGCGGCTGGCGATCTCCTGCTTTTCGTTCTCAGCGTCGCGAAGTCTGGTTGCGGCCTCGTTGAGCCTGTTCTCGATCTCATCGCGGAGCTTGTTGACCTCCTGCCCGGCCTGTTTGCGCTGTTCGGGCGGCAACTTCCCGAGGCTCCTTAACAAAAGCGTAAGGTCTCCTTTCTTGCCGGCAAACCTTACGCGAATTTCATCAAGTTCATCGAGATTTGATACTGCCCTTAATGCCGTGTCGAAAGACTGCTTGACGGCACTAATATTCAAATCATTAACTTCGGGCATTATTTCACAGCCTTAACCTTGGCAACGAGTTCCCTGAACGCGCTAGCGTCGTGAATGGCAAGCTCGGAGAGCATCTTGCGGTTCATCTCGACCCCGATTTTCTTCAAGCCGTTCATGAAGACGCTGTAGCTCATGCCCTCGGCTCTGACAGCCGCGCTGATACGGGTGATCCACAGCTTGCGGAAGTCGCGCTTCTTCCTCTTGCGGTCGACGTAGGCTCTCGATAATGCGGCGAGATAAGCTTCACGCGCCCTCCTATA
Organism: Synergistaceae bacterium; assembly: GCA_017449415.1. GTDB lineage: Bacteria > Synergistota > Synergistia > Synergistales > Aminobacteriaceae > JAFUXM01. Next base: position 1,346 of record JAFSJO010000024.1, on the reverse strand, counting down.
AACGTTCTTGCGCTGTCCCCAGTAGCCTTTTGTGATCTTAAACAGCTTCTGGCGTTTCTTGTCGCTTGCTGATGCGCCTTTAACTCTCATTCTTAATCAGTCCTTTCGCTAGTCATACGGGAGCAAATGTCTCATCTGCTCGGTGAGCGTCTCTGTTACGTAGCCGGTCTCTTTCAGTCTGCGCATTCTCGACTGCTTTTTGTGTACCAGAATGTGCGACCTGCTGCACTTGCGATACGCGAATTTGCCCGTGGCGGTCTTGAAAAATCTCTTCTTCGCGCCGCTGTGTGATTTCAATTTCTGCTTTGCCATGAAATTTATTCTCCCTTCAAAATTTCTCAGAGCGTCGGAGCCTCTAACTCCTAACTCCTCATTCCTAACTCCTAACTCTTCAACGGAGTCAGCAGAAGCCTCATGTAGCGTCCTTCCATCATTGGCTTGGACTCGCTCTTGCCCACGTCCTCGCACTCCGCGATAACGCGATTCAAGACTTCCTCGCCTCGCTCCAAAAAGGACATCTCGCGACCCCGGAAGAACACTGAGACCTTGACCCTGTGCCCGCTCTCTAGGAACGTCCTGACCGCCTTGGTCTTGAAATCAAAATCATGCTCATCAATCTTTGGGCGCATTTTGATTTCTTTCAGTGCCTGAACTTTCTGCTTCTTTCGAGCGTCCTTTTCTTTTTTCTGTAACTGATAGCGATACTTCCCATAGTCCATGATCCTGCACACGGGAGGCTGAGCCATCGGAGCGACCTCGACCAGATCGAGGTTCTGTTCATGAGCCATTCGTATGGCTTCGATCGTGTTGGTGATTCCCACCTTGACCCCATTCTCATCAACCAAGAGAACCTGCGATGAAGTTATCTCGTTATTGACACGCGGGGCGTTGTCTTCGTTGCCGGGCAATATTTCTCCTCCTTTCAAATTCTGCCGCAGCGTTGCATAAAAAAATCAGGGCGGCTCTTACAACAAGCTCCCTGACGTTATATGCGTATAGATTCAGTCCAGAGTGATCAGCTTCTTGATTTACCCCGGCAGTACGGAAACCGCTCGGGAGAGCCACGCGCAAATATAACACAGAAAATTTTTATTCGCAATCGCCTAACGATTAGGGATTAGGGATTTTCACCTCTCACTCCTCACCGTCTTTGTCTGTTTATGATGCCCTGCTGTGTGTGGCCGCCTGTGTTGACTTCAACCGGGACGGCTTGAGAGTGTTCCGGAAGCTCGCGCTGGATCTCTCTGATGCGCTCGATCAGCAAGTTCACGATGATCTTGTCTTCCTCCTGATCCGTCAGCTTCTTCTCTTCAACGACGTTCTTGTCGTACGAGTGCGACAGAGCC
>JAFSJO010000023.1 GCA_017449415.1 Synergistaceae bacterium | reverse complement strand
TAATAGTCAGCTAGCTCCTCTTCGGTGCCCCACTTCTTATTCTCGACTATCTCGCGCTGTAGGATCGGCAGCATCGCGTAGCCGCCTCCGAAGGTTACGGCTCCCATCTTCGCGAAGGTAATGAACAGATCGATAAGAATCTTCATATTAATATTTCCTGATGTTCTTGCTCTCGTCCATCACGACGACGCAGCCGTCCTTCACGCGCTTCAGAACCTCGGCCATCTCCTCACGCGGGATCGAGACACAGCCGCCCGTGAATTTGTTCTTGGTGTAGCAGTGCAGGAAGATCGCGCTGCCATAGCCGGGCACGCCGTCCTCGTTGTAGCTGATGTTGAGGCAGTATCTATACGCCATGTCGTAGTCAATGATGTGTTCGCTGTCTTTCTTGTTGAAGCTGTCGTAGTCTCTGGTCGAGACGAACTGATTATAAAACTCGGAGCGCGAGTCCCCGACCCAATAGTGCGAGCTGTCGACTTTCGTGTAGCCCATCGGGCAGCCGGGGTCATCGTCAATCCCGAATGCCATCGTGAACGTGAACACGCCGCGCGGAGTCTTCATGTCGCCCTCGCGTGTCTTGCCCCAGCCTTTTTTGCCAATGAACGCCGGGCACGAGAAGATCTCCTGCCATTGACCGTCGAAGCTTCGTTCGTAAAAATAAAAGTTCGCGTTCGAGCCTTTCGTCCCCGATACGATCGCGAGCTGGTCAGCGTCCTCGGCAACCCTGAGGGAGTCCGCTAGGGTCTCGGCGCACGATGACGAGGCCAAGAGCGATAGCATCACACAAGCCAAAAAAATTTTAAGTCTCACAAAAAATTCCTCCGTGTCAATTTGGTTTCTCTCCATTATACTTATGACGCTAAATATTTCATGTAGGAGATGTCCCCATGTCGGCGAACGAAAGGAACTTCAACGAGTTACTGTACAGATATAAAGAGCTTCAGCCCGAAAGCTCTCATGACATGTTGGCGAAAGGCAGGTGGTTCGAGAAGCTCTGTCTCTACTTCCTGAGGCACGAGCCGCTATACAAAGATCGCTTCGAACGCGTCTGGTTATGGTCGGACTGGCCGGGTCGCAACGGAAGACCCGACACGGGCATCGACATAGTCGCGAAGCTCCGGGACTCCGAGACGTTCTGCGCCGTTCAATGTAAATTTTACGAGCCGGATCACTCGATCAGCAAGGACGACATTGACTCGTTCATCACGGCAAGCGACAAGAAAGGCTTCGTCGAGCGCATCATCATCGCGACCACCACGAAATGGAGCAAGCACGCCGAACACGCAATCGAAGATCTTCAAGTGCCATGCCAGCGCGTAACCCTCGACATGCTCGCGCAGAGTTCAATCGACTGGAGCAAGTTCGACGAGTCCGACCTCGACCGCGTCAGCTACCTGCCACCCAAGACGCTCCGACCTGACCAGAGAGACGCTATCGCCGCCGTCATTGAGAAGTTCAAGGCTCACGACAAAGGCAAGTTAATCATGGCTTGCGGGACGGGAAAAACTTTCGTGTCCTTGAATATCGCCGGGCAACTCGCGGGAGCCGGGAAAAAAATTCTCGTCCTTGTGCCGTCGATCGCCCTCATGAACCAGACCATCATAGCGTGGAGTGCCGACCGTCAGCGAGACATGAACATGATCTTCTTCGCTGTCTGCTCTGATGATACCGTCGGAGCGAATGACGAGGACGATATCAAGATCACTGACCTTGTCTATCCGGCGAGTACAAGCTCCGAGAAGCTTCTCGCGGCTTGGAGCGTCATTCCCGACGAGCGCAAACGAAACTCCATGACCGTCATATTCTCGACGTATCAGTCTTTGCAGGTCATCAATGAGATCCAGAGCGCGGGCTTCCCGGATTTCGATCTCATCATCTGCGACGAAGCTCATCGAACCGCGGGAGCTGTGGCGGTGAGGGGTGAGGGGTTAGGAGTGAGGGGTGATAAAGGCGCGTCGAACTTCATGAAGGTTCATCACAACAGCTTCGTCAGAGCCGCCAAACGACTTTACATGACCGCGACCCCGAAAGTCTACACCGACTCCGTCGTGAAGACCGCGAAAGAGAAAGATGCCGTGCTATATTCAATGGACGACGAAGAGATCTTCGGGCCAGTGTTCTATGAACTTTCATTCAGCGAAGCTGTCAGGCTTGGCCTCCTCAGCGACTACAGGGTCATCGTGTTGGGAGTTGATGAAGATTTCATCAGCGAGACCCTCGGGAGCTACCTCAAAGACGCGAGTATCGACCTCGATGACGCTTCCAAGATGGTCGGCTGTTGGAAAGGACTTTCAAAAAATTTTTTGCTCGACGACTTCGACAGCCTCAACGGAGACACCGCACCCATGAAACGCGCTCTCGCGTTCACCAGCACCATAGCCAACTCCAAAGACTTTCAAGCGACCTTCGCCGGCACGATCAGAGCTTTCAGAGACAACGACAGGCAAGACGGGGTTAAATGCGACGTTCAACACGTCGACGGGACTATGAACGCCGGGGCTCGTCAGCGTATTCTCTCGTGGCTCAGTGAGGACGGCGGGGACGGTGTCTGCAGGCTCGTATCTAATGCGCGATGCCTGTCCGAGGGGGTCGATGTCCCGGCTCTCGACGCGATAATGTTCCTCAACCCCAAGAGATCCCGCGTTGATATCGTTCAGGCTGTGGGGCGCGTCATGAGGAAGACGCAAGACAAAAAATTCGGCTACGTCATTCTCCCCGTCGTTATTCCCCCCGGCATGACACCCGAGCAAGCTCTCGACAACAACAAAAGCTACAACGTAATATGGGACGTTCTGCAGGCACTCCGCTCGATTGATGGTGAGTTCTATGTCGAGGTCAACAACATCAAGTTCGGTTGCAAGTCCGGGAAAATCATTGCGAGCCGCGTTGGCAAACACTCAGCCCACGGTGATGACGATAGGACGATCACAATTCCAACGAGGTTGACTGACTGGAGCCGAGCTGTCTATGTCCGACTTGTCGAGAAGTGCGGGGATCGCGAATATACAGCGAAGTGGGCAGCCGAGATGAAGCACGTTGCCGACAGACACCGCGAGCGCGTTCAGGAGATCGTAGACGGAGGCGGCGATGCCGTCAACGAGATTTTCGGGCAATACCTCAAAGGGCTGCGCGACAACATCAACGAGAACATCAAACCCGACGAGGCTGTCGACATGCTCTCGCAACATTACATCACCAAGCCGATATTCGACGCATGTTTCAACGACTTCTCGAAAGATGACCCCGTCTCGAAGACGCTCGAGGAGGCTCTCAGGCTGCTCGTGTCTGTGGGACTTGGGCGCGAAACTCAACCGCTCGAACCTTTCTACGAACGACAGCGCAGACAGGTCGCGAAGATCCCCAACGACGAGGGCAAACAGAGATTCATCAGGGAGATATACGAGAGCTTCTTTAAGGTTGCGCTTCCGCGGACGGCTCAGCGGCTCGGGATCGTCTACACGCCGGAGGAGATTGTCGACTTCATTCTCAACAGCGCGGACTGGGCCTTGAAACACGAACTCGGGATCCCGGGCGGCATGTCCTCGCACGATGTCGCGATCCTCGACCCGTTCACGGGCACTGGCTCCTTCATTGTGAGGCTGCTGCAGCTCGGGCTGATCTCGCCGGACGAACTCGCCTACAAATATGAACATGAGATCTTCGCCAATGAAATTCTCCTGCTCCCTTATTACATCGCGTCGGTCAATATCGCCATGACATACGGCTCCGTCGCTCACGCGCATGAACTTTTCCCCGGCGTCGTCTTCACCGACACATTCAACAACAAGACCGGCCACGGGCAGACTTACATCTTCACCGACAACTCGAAAAAGGCAATCGCCGAACGCAACGCGCCTATCCGGGTCATCATTGGCAACCCGCCGTACTCAGTCGGTCAATCGAGCGCGAACGACAACAACAAGAACACCGAATATAACGACCTCGACGATAAGATCAGGCTGACATACGCCGCCGAAAGCTCCGCGAAGTTGAAGCGCAATCTCTACGATAGCTACATACGCGCAATACGCTGGGCGACGGACAAGCTCGAGGGTTGCGAACGCGGGATCGTGTGCTACGTAACTAACGGCTCATTCATCGACAGCAACAGCGCGGACGGACTCCGAAAGTGCCTTTGCGAAGATTTCCAGAGCATTTACGTATTCAACCTCCGCGGTGATGCTACGCTACAGGGCGAGCCAAGACGCAAAGAGGGGGGCAACGTCTTCGGAGATGGAACTCGCTTGCCGGTGGCGATAACGCTCTTCGTGAGGAAGCCGCACGCTCCGGGGTCGAAGTGCCGGGTTCTCTACCGCGATATCGGGGATTATCTCTCACGTGATGAGAAGCTCGCCGAGGTCAAGAGGTCAGTATCGTTCGGCCGCATGATCAGCGACATGGAGGAGATCACTCCCAACAGCTACGGCGATTGGATCAATCAGCGGCATGACATTTGCAAAACGTTTTTGGGACTCGGCAACAAGGACAGGCCCGGCGAGTTCGCGATCTTCGGTGAGAGATATTCGAGTGGAGTTGTTACGGCTCGTGATGCGTGGTGCTACAACTTCTCTCGGGAGGCTCTGAAGCGGAACATGGCCGCAATGATTGACGTGTACAACGCCGAGCGCGAACGCTGGCACGCAAGAAAGAAGAGCGACACAGACATCGAAGGCTTCGTAACGATGGATCCGCAGAAAATTTCGTGGGATCGTCAACTGCTGGGACTGCTGAAGGGAAATAGGAGGCTGACATTCTCGGAGTCTCGTATTGTCTCGTCGCTTTATCGTCCGTTCACGAAGTCAAATCTTTATTTCGACAGCGATGTGAATGAGATGACGCTGCGTATGCCCTCAATCTTCCCCGCGCGCGGGGCGAAAAATCTCGTGATCGGGATCTCCGGTGTCGGCAGCAAGAAAGGTTTCTCGGTTTTGATGACGGATTGCGTGCCTGACATTCAGCTTATATTCAACGGCCAATGCTTCCCGCTGTATTGGTACGAACGCGCCGAAGAGAAGCCCGCGACCTCCCAGATGAGCATCTTCGACGAGCCGCAACCTTTGACGACGCCCGGCTATGTCCGACACGACGCAATGAGCGACGAAGCTCTGACGAGGTTCAGAACTCACTATCGCGACCCGGCGATCTCCAAGGAAGATATCTTCTATTATATCTATGCTGTGTTGAACTCTCCTGAGTATCGAGAGAGATTTGCGATCGACGTGTTCAGGGACTTGGCGCGAGTTCCGTTTGCGAAAAATTTTTGGATTTTCAGCGAGGCGGGACGGAGGCTCGGCAATCTCCACGTGAACTACGAAAATGTCGGCGTGAGTGAGGAGTTAGGAGTGAGGGGTGAGGAGTTGGACGCGAGGGTTGAGAAGATGAGGCTCGTGAAGCTAGGCGGCGAGAAGGTCATCAGCTACAACAGCGGCATCACGATAACGGGGATCCCGGCCTCGGCGTGGGATTATGTTGTGAATGGCAAGAGTGCGCTTGAATGGATCATCGAACGTTACCAGAACACGACGGACAAGGACAGCGGGCTTCAAAACGACTGCAACGCGTGGGGCACGGAGCGCGGCGATCCGAAATATATTCTGAACTTGATTGGGCGTGTTGTAACCGTGAGCGTCGAGACTGTGAAAATTTTGAAAGGACTTCCCGAGCTTGGGATAAAAGAAAACCCCCTTGCGGGGGCTTGAATTGAAAAGGGAATTGCGTTACACTAATAAAACTCGAAATTAACCATTAAGATCTACTTCCGTCGTGGTTGTAGTGATGAACTTCGCGGACTTCGTGTCGACAGGCACTCGCTGGAACACCGATCCATACGCGACGATCGCATTAGCGAGATTGCGGACTTTCTGGTCTCCTGCCTCGGGGTTCGCGTAGTTATAACTTACCGAGAACGTGTCGTTGTTGCTGTCCTTAAACTCCATTGCAAGTCTTGTTATCGTAGACATCTAAATCACCTCCTTTCTATGACACACAAAACGAACTGCCTTACTACTCCTCGTTGGTGATGGTGCTGGTCTCGACCTTCTGGATCTTAACGAGGCTCTTGCTGAGTACCTGCTCGGCCACGGAGACGATGTTGTAAGCTTTCTGATCCGTATAGCCTTCGCCGGTCGTGAGATTTCCGAGTGATACGCTCACCGTCTGCACCTTACCGTCCTTCAACCCGTTATTGAGCTGCATTGCTACTGCTCTCTTTGTCAAAGTGCTGCTAACCGCCATGGTTTTCACCTTCTTTCTGTTTTAGATTTGGGCTTTCCGGTTGCCCCTGTCCTGCAAGACGAGAATATTGTAACACGGAACTCTAAAAAGTCAACATTTATGTTCAACGAATTTTATAAACAGCTTAAAACCGAAAAAAAAGCCCCTCGCTCAGTGCGAGAGGCATGAATTGCTCAGGCGCGTTAATTCGAGTAGATGCGGGCTTCGAGGGGTTTAAGCTCGGAGGGGTTGGGGTCGGTCTCGCTGGAGAGGATCAGAGTCTTTTTAGCGAGTTGCGGAGGAACTTTCACGGGCTTCAAAGAGAAGTTCGCGATCGTCGTAAGGGTTTTGCTATTTGATGAGCGATTGAATAAAAAAATACTTTCATCGTCATCAAAGAGACTTTCAAAATCTCCCGCAATGAGAACGTCATGAGACCTGCGAAGCTCGCTCAACTTTCGATAGAACGCGAGGACGGAGTCGGGGTCGTGTTCTTCGGCTTCGGCGTTGATGCTGACGTAGTTGTCATTGACAGGCAGCCACGTCTTGACACCTGCGGGCGAAAATCCGGCGTTGGCGGTGGCGTTCCATTGCATTGGCGTGCGGGCGTTGTCGCGGCTGAAATATCTCACGAACTTCATGGCCTCGTCCGGCGTGAAGCCCTCTTTCAGAGCGAACTCGTATTGCCCGTGGGAGGATATGTCGTTGTAGCTGTTGATATCGTTCCAAGATACGTTCGTCATTCCAAGCTCCTGACCCTGATATATAAACGGCGTGCCGCGCATGGTCATGAGGATCGTCGCAAGAGCTTTCGAGGCTTTCACCGGGTCAGCTCCCTCGGGCATGAAGTGATTGACGCTCCTCGGCTGGTCGTGGTTCTCAAAGAAGATCGGGCACCAACCGTTCGACCTCGTGGCCTCCTGACTTGCGAAGAGGGCGCGTTTGAGATCCGGGAGCTTCCAAGCTCTTGGGTGGCACCAGATTTCTGAACCCTCGAAAGGCAAATCGAGGTGGCTGAACTCGAACAGCATATCGAACACGCCATGAGAGCCTACCCAGTCCGCAAGCTCCTCAGTGCTGACTCCGTTAGCCTCGCCGACCGTGAAGATGTCTTTGCCGTCGAAGACTTCGCGCTTGAACTCCCTCAGGAAGTCCAAAATCCCCGGCTGGTTGGCTGTCATTGTGTGAACGTTCACAGTGCCGTCCTTGCCGTCGGGTGTTCCGTCAACGAACTTCGCGGGCTTCTTGATGTAAGTGATCGCGTCGATCCGAAAGCCGCCGACCCCCTTAGCGAGCCAAAAGTTAGCCGCGTCATAGAGAGCGCGTCTCACGTCGGGATTTTCCCAATTGAGATCGGGCTGCTGCTTTGCGAACGTGTGAAGATAATATTGCTGTCTGTCCTCGTTCCATGTCCACGCGCTGCCGCCGAAGATCCCGCGCCAATTCGTAGGCTCTGAGCCGTCGGGTTTAGCGTCTCGCCATATGTACCAGTCGGCTTTGGGGTTGGTCTTGTCCTTTTTGGACTCGATGAACCACGAGTGCTGCTCGGACGTGTGATTGAAGACAAGATCCATGACGATCTTAATGTCGCGCTTCTTGGCCTCGGCGATAAGCTCGTCGAAATCTTTCATGCTCCCGAACGCGGGGTTGATGTCCGTGTAGTTTGAAATGTCGTAGCCATTGTCGACCATTGGGGACGAGTAGACGGGTGTCAGCCATATCGCGCCGACATCGAGGGACTTCAGGTAATCTAGCTTTCGCGTTACGCCTTTAATGTCGCCCGTGCCGGAGCCGCTCGTGTCAAGAAAGCTCTTCGGGTAGACCTGATAGACGGCTCTCTTCTGCCACCACTTCAAATTAATTTTCTCTTTGAGATTAAGTATTCTCATAACGCTTTCGTTCAGCCTTTCTTCAGATATTCGCCCGGACCTCACAGCCTCCATAACACCCTCGAATGCCTCGACATAATCAAAGGGCATCAGTACGATGTCATTGCCGGCCTCGAGAGCAAGCACAGCCGCTTCAGACGATGAATATTTGTTCGTGATTGCTTTCATGCTCATCGCGTCGGTGATGATCACGCCGTCGAAGCCGAGTTCGTCGCGAAGCTTCTCAGTTACGACCTTGTGAGAGAGGGTCGCGGGTACGTCTTCAAGTTTCTTCATATTAATATGCGCAACCATCACGCTGTCAGCGTCAGCTAAATTCTCTTTGAACGGAATGATCTCGGCCTTTAGCAGCTCGTCCCACGTCTTCGAGACTGAGACAGTGTCGGTGTGAGTGTCGCCCTTGGTGTCGCCGTGTCCGGGGAAATGTTTCAGACTGCCGGCTACGCCTTGCGAGTGAAGACCCGCGAGGAACTCTTTGACATTGCGCGAGACTGTGGCGGGGTTGTGGCCGAAAGCTCTGTCGCCGATTACGATGTTGTTGGGATTGGTGTTCACGTCAGCGACTGGCGCGAGGTCGAAGTTGAAGCCGAAATCTTTGACGTAAGCTCCGATCGTTGCGCCGGCCTCTCGGGCTTGGCCTGACTTCGCGATCTTCTCGGCACTCTTGAACTTCTTGACCTTGATGGCTTTCGAGTTCGCGATCCGTGAGATCCTGCCGCCCTCCTCATCGATCGCCATGAGCAACGACAGCTCGCTCATATCTTTCAAAGACTGCGTGAACTCTTTGAGCTGCTTCGAGTCCTGTATGTTCTTGGCGAAGAGAATGAAGCCCCCGGCGGGGTAACGTTTCATAGTCAGAGTCATGAGATCGTTGACGGACTTGACACCCGGCGCGTTGTGGTCGTCGACCTCGTCGAGAGGTATTGAAGTGTCGAGCGCGTCAGGCCGTATCACAAAGAGCTGTCCGACCTTCTGAGCGAGCGTCATCGACTTCAACGTCTCGGCAGGTGTCGCGAAGCTGATTGACGGAATGAGGAGCAGGAGCATCAATGCGAGAAATTTTTTCATCTTTCCATATACCTTATCATAGCCTCGGCAGCTTTCTTTGCACCCTCGACCGCGTGAACGACGGTCTTGGCTCCCGTAACGACATCGCCAGCCGCGAAAACTCCCTCGCGTGTCGTCATGTAATTCTCATCGACGATTAGAAGCCCGTTATCCCCGGCCATGAGTCCGCTTGTCGTTCTGACGAGCTTGGCTCGCGGCACCTGACTGATCGAAATGATCGTGCTGTCGGCCTCGACCTGTATAAGCTCGTCTTCTGTGCCGATGATCTCGTCGTTCTCGCCGTAGATCGTTCGTTTGAAGACCGGGCCTCTGTCCGTGATCTCTTGGACTTGCATTCCTGTTTCAATCTCCGCGCCGTCGAGCTTTGCGTACGCGACCTCGTGAGAGCTTGCGGCGATCTCCTTGCCCATTGCGTAGAGCGTAACTTCCTTCGTTCCGTTGCGCAGAGCCGTCCTAGCTACGTCCATGGCGGCGTTGCCGACACCGATAACCGCGACCTTGTTGCCGAGGTGATGAGCTTTCGGGTTGGCGAGGTAGTTCATGGCGTAGTGAACGTTGCCGAGGCTCTCGCCTTTGATGCCCAATGTTCGCGGCCTCTCCGCGCCAGTCCCAACGAAGATTGAAGCGTAGCCGTCGCGAAACAGGTCAGCGATCATAAGGACGCTCCCGATCGTGGCATTGAGCCTTATCTGTATGCCCATCTCTTCGAGCCTCTGCTCATAGCGGTCGAGCAAGCTCTTGGGGAGCCTGAACTCCGGGATCCCGTATTGCATCACGCCGCCGATCTTGCTCTTCCATTCGAAGATCGTAACCGGGTAGCCTTGCATCGTGAGCAGGACAGCGACTGTGATACCCGCCGGGCCCGAGCCGATAACCGCGACTTTCTTGTCTTTCTTGACTTCGGGTTTGAAGCTCGGCATTCTGTCGAGATACATCTCCGAAATATAATTCTCGATGCTTGAAAAATGAACCGGGCTGTCCTTCTTGCCTCTGATGCAGTGGCCTGCACATTGCTTGGCGTGGTTGCAGACCTCCGAGCAGACGGCTGACATCGGATTGTTCTTGAAGAGGATTTCGCCGGCTTCCATGAGCTTGTGCTGTTTGAAGAGCTGAATGACCTGCGGGATCGGCGTATGGACGGGGCAGCCTTCCTGACATTGAGGCTTCTTGCAGTTGTAACAGCGTTCGGCCTCCGTGACGATATGTAAGGGCATGAAAACTTCACTCCAGTTTATAATATAATATTTGAAAGTATCTTAGCAGATTTTCGCGTCTTTTGTGAATTTTCTCCCTTTGCAAGCGCGGAGGGTTTTATATATAAAAATTTTCTTAATGAAGGAGGCTTTTCGTTTGACTCAAAAACACTCAAGACCCCGCAACAAAAACGTCACTGCTTCAGAGCGTCTCAGCTTCATTCCTCTGGGAGGTCTTGGAGAGATCGGGAAGAACATGTATGTTCTCGAATACAACGATGAAATTCTCGTGATAGACAGCGGATTGAAATTCCCCGACAGCGAGCTGCCGGGCATTGACTACATCGTCCCGGACATCTCGTATCTCGAAGCCAACAAGGATAAAATACTCGCCATCATCATCACACACGGCCATGAAGACCACACCGGGGCACTGCCTTACGTCCTGCCGAGGCTCGATGTTCCGTTATACGGGACGCAGCTGACGCTCGGGCTGATCAAGAACAAGCTTCAAGATGACTTGCCGGGCTACAGGCCAACGACCTTCGAGGTCAAGGCCGGGGACATCATCAAGATCGGCTCGTTCTCGGTGAGGTTCATAGCTGTGGCTCACTCGATCCCTGACGGTGTCGCGCTCTCGATAGATACGCCGGTCGGCAGGGTTGTTCACACGGGAGATTTCAAACTCGACAGCACGCCTGTAGACGGCCGAGTTACTGACTACGGAGCTTTCGCTGAGGAAGGCGATAAGGGAGTTATGCTGCTATGCTCCGACAGCACCAACGCGGAGCGTCAAGGCTTCACGCCGTCCGAGAAGATCATCGCGGGGACACTCGATCAGCTTTTCAGAACTTACAAGAGCCGACGAATAATAATCTCGTCATTCGCAAGCAACGTTCACAGGATCCAACAGGTCGCTGACGTGGCAACACGCTTCAACCGCAAGATGGCTTTCCTAGGCCGCAGCATGATCCGGAATGTCGACCTCGCACGCGACACGGGCTATTTGAAGATCGACAGCAAGTCCATAATCTCAATTGATGACATATGGAAGTTCTCGGACAATCAGCTCGTCATCGTAACGACGGGCAGCCAGGGCGAACCTTTCTCAGGTCTCGTAACGATGAGCCGCGGCGAGAACAAAGCCATAACGCTCGGCGATCATGATGTCGTGTTCCTGCTCGCGTCCGTGATCCCCGGCAATGAGAAGCTCGTCAACAACACCATCAACAGATTATTCTCACAAGGCTGCGAGGTCGTCTACGAGAAAGACAAGCAGACCCACGTATCCGGGCACGCCTCGTCCGAAGAGCTGAAGATCATCATGAACATCGTGAGGCCGCAATATTTCGTTCCTGTTCATGGCGAGTATAAACATCTCGTGCGACATTCACAGCTCGCTCAGGAGGTCGGGATCCCTCAGAGAAATATCTTCCTGATGGTCAACGGCGATGTCCTGACGTTCGCGAAAAATCAGCCGCCGAAGAAACATGGACACGTTCAAGCCGGAGCTGTCATCGTTGACGGCAACGCCGCAGGGAGCATCAAGAGCGAAGTTCTCAAAGAGCGCAGGGAGATCGCTGAAGATGGAGTGTTGGTCGTGGCGGCATCGGTCGACGAGCGCGGAAACCTTTTGGCCCCGGTCGCCATTGAGACTCAGGGAGTGTTCATCTCGGACGACACCAAAGGAGTTTTCAATGAGCTATACGCGGCCTCCGAACACGCCATTCAGGAGCTTGCCGGCAAGCGTGCCAACGTCGAAGCGATTAAGAAAGTTGTGAAAACCCGCGTGCGCGACGTGCTGAGGAAGCGTAATTCGTCGTTCGCTGTCGTGTTGCCGGTGATCTCCGTGAGGAGCCCGGACTACGAGGAAGAGAATAATATCTTTGAAAAGGATTTCTTTTAAGGGAGTGTAATTTTTGTTTGAAACTTTAATATTGGGCGTTGTGCAGGGTCTTTGCGAGTTTCTGCCCGTGAGCAGTTCGGGACACCTTGCGCTGCTCCAGAATTTCTTCGGCTTCAGCAACCTCGGCGAGAAGATGGTCGCGTTCGATCTGTTGCTTCACTTCGCCACGGTGATATCGCTGATAATTTATTTCCGCCGCGAGGTCTGGCAAGTTTTGCGCGAATGGTTCGCGGGCTTCGTTGGCGAAAAGAAATTCGGCTGGTATTACGGCTGGGCGATCCTGCTTGCTTCGGTGATGACGGCGGTTATAGGGCTTCCAATGCGAGACATCGTCAACATGATCTCTGCGTCGCCTCTATATGTCGGCTGCGGCTTGATCTTTACGGCTGTGATCTTGGCCTCCGTGCCTGTGCTGTCGCGAGGGGACAAGAGAGCTTCGTTGTTAAAGGCGGCGATCGTGGTCGGGATAGCTCAGGGGATCGCTGTGCTGCCGGGCGTGTCGCGTTCGGGCATGACGATAGCGGCGAGCATCTTGATGGGAATGGAGCTTAGCGAGGCATTCAACTTTTCGTTCATGATCTCGATCCCCGCGATACTCGGAGCGAACTTGCTGGAACTGTTGAAATTTTTCAAGTCCGGCGAGTCAGCTTTCATGCCTGAAGGTTGGCAGTGGTCGTGCGTGGCGGCGTTCGTGCTTGGCCTTGCGGCGTTGGGGATCATGCGGCGGCTCGTAGCGTCCGAGAAGTGGCCGTACTTCGGGATATATTGCTTCGTCCTCGGGACTGTCGCTATAGTCGTCTCGCTATGAAGAGAATAATCTTAGCGTCAGGAAGTCCGCGACGTCGCGAGCTGTTGAAGGATATCGGTGTCGCGTTCGAGATATTCAAGCCCGACGTTGACGAGTCGCGCCACTGCAACGAAGCCCCGGAAAGTCTTTGCCTGCGTCTGTCGCGTATGAAGGCCAAGGCCGGAGCGTCGAGCTTCCCCAACTCGATCATCATCGCCGCCGACACTATCGTAGTAATCGACGGGAAAATCTTGGGCAAACCTCATGACCGCGAAGAAGCTTTCGAGATGTTGAAGACTCTGCAGGCTCGTGAGCATGAAGTCATAACGGGAGTGTCTGTCGCGTTGAACGACGAGATAACCTCCCATGCCGAACGCACGCTCGTGAAGTTTATCGCAATGAGCGACGACGAGATCCGAGCTTACATCTCGACGGGCGAGTGTGATGACAAGGCCGGAGCTTACGCGATACAGGGCCGGGGTGCGACACTGATCGAGGGCATCAAAGGCGACTACTTCAACGTCGTGGGCTTGCCGCTGTGTTCGCTCTGCAAGATGCTGAAAGATTTCGGCGTTGAGGTCATTTAACTCCTCACCCCTAACCCCTAACCCCTCACCAATCACCGGCATAATCGCCGAGTTCAATCCGTTACATAAAGGCCACGAGAGGCTGATACAGGCTCAAAAAAAATTCGGAGCTTGCGTCGTTGTGCTTTCGTCAGACTTCACGCAGCGCGGCGAGCCTTCGATCGTCGATAAATTTCTGCGTGCTGAGATGGCTGTGAGGGCCGGGGCTGATCTGGTCTTTGAACTGCCTTTCGTGTTCGCGTGTTCGGCGGCTCAGGATTTCTCGCGGGGCGCGGTCGGAATGTTGGCGCGTATGAAGTTCATCACTCACATAGCTTTTGGAATGGAGGATCCGGGCTTTGATTTCTCGCCTCTCATTGAGATCGAAGACAATGAAAGTTACAAAATTTTTTTGCGTGAGGAGCTGTCGCGTGGCGCGTCGTTCGCGAAGGCTCATTCGATAGCGGCGGAGAAGATTTTGCCGGGAAGCCGCGAATTTCTTTCAAAGCCGAATAATCTTTTGGGTTTGTCTTACGTCTCGGAGATCAGGCGGAACGGTTACGGCCTCGACGTGAGCATCATGAGGCGCGAGGGAGCTTTCAAGAGCCGCGACATACGCGGGGACATGGACGGAAAATTTTTCATGCTCCCGGACTTTTCGCAAAGGATCTTAACGGACGCGAGGCAAGCCGGGCAGGTCTCGGACATCGAAGCTCTTTGGCCGTTGCTCAAAAATATTTTCATCAGGACTTCGCGCGACGAGCTGAGGACGATCCACGGCATCGACGAGGGCATCGAGAATTTATTTCTGAGGCATTGGCGGGACTCCGCGAGCCTCGACGACTTCATCGGACGCTGTGTATGTGCCCGGTACACACGCGCTCACATAAGACGGCGATTAATCTATATCTTGCTGAACTTGAACAGGTACGAGGCCGCCGGAGCTTTACGCAACGCCGCACCATATGCGAGGGTCTTGGCCTTCAACGCGGCCGGCCGGGGATTGCTGAGGACTTTCGCGAAAGCTTCGGAGGTGAAGATCATCACGCGACCAAAGGACGCTGAGGGACGGATCGGAAAATTCTTCGCGAGCCTCGAGATGAAAGCCTCACAGCTCTATGAGCTGACAACAAAAAAACCGCTCACTAGCGGCTCTTCTCTATTCATTACGGGCTGACCCGGTTATTATCTGGCGGAGACGTAGAGATTCGAACTCTAGGAACGGCAAGCCGCTCAGTTGATTTCGAGTCAACCGCCTTCGACCACTCGGCCACGTCTCCACACAAAAAATTTACATCACGTGAAACGATTGACGGGGGCTATTATAATTTCGTCGAGCGTCGATTGTCAAATTTTCATTTCGCCATTCTCATGATCTCGCTCACGAATTGTGGCATCGACACGCCCACAGCCGCCGCCGCCTTCGGTACGAGACTCGTCGCCGTCATGCCCGGAGCTGTGTTGACCTCCAAGATATAAGCCTCGCCGTCAGGAGCTAATCGAAAGTCAGCGCGGCTATAGCCCGAACAGCCGAGAACCTCGTGAGCTTTCACAGCCATGTCCGAAATAATCTTCGCCACGTCGCTGTCAATCTTCGCCGGCACGATGTACTCAGTCGCGCCCTTGGTGTATTTGTTCGCGTAGTCGTAGAAGCCGTGGTGCGGGACGATCTCGATCAGCGGCAGACCCTCGACACGACCTCCGCGCTCCCACACCGCCGCAGTGATCTCGCGACCCCCGATATATTTTTCGATCAAGACCTCGCCGACGTAACTTTCCTCAGCGAGCTTGACGGCCTCAGAAATTTTTTCGGGCGTTGCGTCTTTGATGATCGTTACTCCGACGGTGCTTCCGCCTGCGCTGGGCTTCACGACGATGTCCCGGCCGAGCTTGGCAATCACCTCATCACAATCGCCCGACCACGTGAGACCCTCGGGAGTTTTGATATTCGCACGCTTGAAGAGTTCGCAGGCTGTGATCTTGTTCATGGCTGACGCGCTGGCCTCCGACCCCGACCCCGTGAAAGGTATCTTCATAGCTTCGAGTTTGGCCTGAAGGTCTCCGCCCTCGCCCCAATCTCCGTGCATGGCGATGAAGACTCCCTCGAAATCTCTCACCGCGTCGATCTCGTCCATTGAGCGCAAGTCGATTAACTCGGCATTGAAGATCCCGGCTTCGTTCAAAGCGTCGCACACGGCCCGGCCACTCCTCAATGAGACCTCGCGTTCTTTGCCGTCGCCCCCGCATAATACAGCAACTTTCTTTCCGTTGAACATGTTTGCAATTCCTCCATAAAAAATTAGGAGCAAGGCTCCAACTCCTCACTCCTAACTCCTAATTCCTAACTTATTTCTTTCCCTGCCACTCGCAGAGCAAGCCCGTAGCCACGAACATCGAGCTCCATGTACCGGCGACGATGCCGACCAGCATAGCATAGCTGAACGCCGCAAGCACCGGCCCGCCCCACACGCAAAGCGCAATGACCGGGAACAGTGTCGTTAATGTCGTGTTGATCGTGCGGCTCAAGGTCTGGTTCAGCGACTTATTCACGAGGTTGACGATGCCATCGCGGGAGAGCGTTCCCCAATTCTCGCGGACGCGGTCGAGGATTATTATCGTGTTGTTCAGCGAGTAGCCGACGATCGTCAAGATTGCCGCAATGAATGACGAGCTGATCTCCATCTGCGTGATGCTGAAAAATCCAAGCGCGATGATGACATCATGAACGAGCGGTACGACGCTCACGACGGCAAACCTAAATTGAAATCTCAGCGTGATGTAGATCAATATCGCAACGAGCGCAATGCTCACGCCGATGATAGCCTGCCTGCGAAGCTCTCCGCCGACGACCGGGCCTACCTTCTCGAAGCCTGTAACTTTAACGTCGCTGTAGGTCTTCTGCAGAGCTTTCACGACGGCCTCGCGGCTCTCTTCGGTGTCCTCGTTGGTGCGGATTATGATGCCTTTCTCGCCGAAGTTCTGGATCATCGCGCCTTTCGCAACGATCGAAGAGATTACCTCGCGGACGTTGGCAACGTCGGGACGATTGTCGAACTCTACCTGAATGACATTGCCGCCGGTGAAGTCGATCCCGAGGTTCAGCCCCCGCGTGAGCAACAAGACGATGCTCGCAATCACAAGCACGAGGCTGATGGTCAGAGCTGGCTTCCTAATCTTCATGAAATCAAAATCAAGTCTCAACATGCTCATCTCTTCACGATCTCCTTTCCGCGCTTCACGAATAACTGCAAAATCGCGCGAGTTACGACGATGTTGGAGAAGACGCTCGCGACAAGTCCGACCGAAAGCGTAACTCCGAAGCCGCGCACCGAGCCTGAGCCGAAATAGAACAAGACCAAGGCGGCTATCAAAGTCGTGATGTTGCTGTCGAGAATGGTTACGAGAGCTTTTCTGAACCCTGCGTCAAGCGATGCCATAGGAGTTTTCCCGGCGTTGCGCTCCTCGCGGATCCTCTCATAGATCAGGACGTTGCCGTCAACAGCCATTCCCAAAGTCAAGATAATTCCCGCGATACCAGGAAGCGTCAGTGTGGCGTTGAATGCAATCAGCCCGGCGAAGATTAAGACGATCGTAACGGCCAAAGCCAAGTCCGCCGCAAGTCCTCGGAACTGGTAGAAGATGAGCATGAACACCAAGACCATGACCGCGCCGAACATACCGGCCTGAAGTCCCTGACGTATCGAGTCAGCTCCAAGGCTCGGGCCAACGGATCTGTTCTCAGCGATCTCAACCGCGACAGGCAACGCGCCAGCTTTCAACATGATCGCGAGCCTCCCAGCCTCCTCAGCCGTGAAGCGTCCCGTGATCTGAGCACGGCCTCCCGAAATTCGATCTTGAACGACGGGAGCCGATATCACGACATTGTCGAGGACAATCGCGAGCTGTTTGCCGACCATTCGCGCCGTAGCTTCCTCAAAGAGCCTCGCGCCCTCCGAGTTAAATTCAAGCGACACGCCCATACGTCCCAAGCTGTCCGGAGCCATCTCAGCATTCACGAGGTCTTTGCCCGAAAGGACGACAGGCCCCAAGAGATAAAAGACCCCGGGATCCTCAGCCGGTGCCACAAGCGAACCTTCAGTCTCTTTCGCGTGTACAATCAGATCCGCGCTTGCGTTGCTGAGCTTCGCTACCTCTTCTTTCCAGCGTTCCTGAGCGTTCACGAACTGAATGTCGCTGTCGTAATTTCGTCTCTGAGGTTCGACCGGAACATTGCGACCCGACGCGTCGAGGACTTCTCTGAAATCCATCTGCGCAGTTCGTCCAATGAGTTCGAGAGCCGCCGCAGGGTCTTGAATGCCGGGCAAGTCTACGATGATTCTGTCGGAGCCGCTCTTCTGAATTATTGGCTCGGCCACGCCATACTGGTCGATACGATTGCGTAAAACTGCTAAAAGTCTGTCTATGCTGTCATCGCGCAAAGGATTTTCGGGAGTGTCCTTCGCCTGCAAGACTATGTGTGCGCCGCCTTTGAGGTCGAGGCCGAGGTTCAGCCCGTCCCTTTCGAGCCACGCGAAGCACAACGCCCCAACTACCACGAGTAAAACTACGATGAGGCGTATTTTATCGGTACGATTCATATTAAGATGCTGCCCCCTGATTTTCGTTTGAAGCTGCCGCGCGCTTGGTCTGAACTGCCGATTTCAAAATTCTGACGCGGACACCCTCGGCGATCTCGATCTGGAACGTGTCATCGCGAACTTCACGAACAGTCCCCAAAAATCCGCCGATCGTTACGATCTGGTCGCCCCGGTTTATGCCGGCTATCATGTTGTTGTGTTGCTTGTCGCGCTTGCGCTGGGGACGAATGATAAAGAAGTAGAAGATCAAAATGAAAATTATTAATGGAAAGAACATTCCCATTAATCCGCCCTGCTGGGCCGCTCCCTCAGCTCCTGCACCCGCACCGGCTCCACCGCCCGAACCCGACGGCGCAGAACCTCCGCAAGGTGATACCGCTGTTGTTGATTCAGCCATATTAAAAAATTCCCTTCTTACAAAATTATTAAATCGGAGTTAGAAGCCATTCCTCACTCCTAACTCCTCACTCCTAACTGAAAATTACTTCCACATGGGCGAATACTTTTTGAGACCCGCGTACTTCGCTGTCTCGCCAAGCTCTTCTTCGATCCTGATGAGCTGGTTGTACTTCGCGATCCTGTCGGTGCGTGCGATGCTTCCGGTCTTGATCTGACCCGCGCGTGTAGCGACAGCCAAGTCCGCTATGAACGTGTCAGCCGTCTCGCCCGATCTGTGAGAGACAACAGCCGCGTAGCCCGAGTCCGCCGCCATCTGAATGACCTGCAATGTCTCGCTGACTGTTCCGATCTGGTTTAGCTTGACGAGTACCGCGTTGGCGATCCCCTGAGAAATTCCGCGCTCAAGGATCTTCGGGTTGGTGACGAAAAGGTCATCGCCGACGAGCTGGATCTTCTTGCCAAGCGAAGCAGTGAGAGCCGCCCAACCCTCCCAATCGTCTTCGGCGCAGCCGTCTTCGATCGAGATAACCGGGAAATCAGTCGTGAGCTTCTCGTAGTACTTGATTAGCCCCTCGGCCGTGTAGGTCTCGCCGCTGCCTTTCTTGAAGACGTATTTGCCGTCCTCGAAGAACTCCGAGCTTGCGACATCGAGCGCGAAGCTGACATCTGTCCCGGGCGTGTAGCCTGCTTTGTTGACGGCTTCCATAAGAAGTTCGAGGGCCTCGGTGTTGCTCTTGAGGTTGGGAGCGAACCCGCCTTCATCGCCAACGCCGGTTGAATATCCGCGGCCTTTGACGCAGCTCTTCAAAGCGTGATAGACCTCCGCGCCCATTCTGAGAGCTTCGGCGAACGACTTTGCGTTGTGGGGGACGATCATGAACTCCTGGAAATCTACGGTGCTGTCAGCGTGCGCGCCGCCGTTGATGACGTTCATCATCGGTGTGGGGAGCAGACCTCCGCCGATCCCGCCGAGCCACGTGTAGAGCGGCACACCATGAGACTCTGCGGCTGCTCTTGCGTTGGCCATTGACACACCAAGCAGTGCGTTTGCGCCGAGGTTGGACTTCCCGTCTGTGCCGTCAAGCGCGATCATGGCTCTGTCGAGTGCGCCCTGATCGTCAGCGTCCATTCCAAGAATTTCGGGGGCGATTTTTTCGTTGACGTTTTCGACAGCGTGCTGAACGCCTTTGCCGCCGTAGCGTGCTTCCTTGTCGCGAAGCTCTAAGGCTTCATGAACTCCCGTTGATGCTCCGGAGGGGACTGCGGCTCTTCCCATCGAACCGTCTTCAAGATAAACATCTGCTTCAAGCGTCGGATTTCCTCTTGAGTCAAGAATCTCACGGGCATGGATTCCAATAATTGATGCCATTGAAAAAAACCTCCTGAAAAATTTAATAAAATCCGTCTAATTATAAACTATCCAAAACAAAAAATAACTCCTCGCCGAAATCAGGACTTACGACAGCTGCGTTTGACCTTTGCGATGCCGCGACACGGAGAAAAGTTTGTGATATAATACCTCTCGAACAGCTTTCGTGAATGGCGAGAGCTGTTTTTTTACAACTACTTTTGCAACTACAAAAATCCAAAAATTTTTCAGACCTCGCGACCTATCACAGAGCAATCGCAAAAAATAAATCCACGAGATTTCACGAGCTTCGCAGTTGGAGAAGTCAAAAAATTTTTTGAGTTTCGTAACTCACCTCCCGGCGAGCAAGGTCAGCCCAGCGTAACGCAACTCCTCACCCCTCACCCCTCACTCCTCACTAATTGAAAGGTTTCTCGTCGGGTTTGACGGGTCTCTCGTCGAGCTGCTCCCACGAGATCGCCTTGGGACGCTTCAAGATCGCCTCGTCGGCACATGTAACTCTGACTTTCAACACGCGGTTGATGTACGCGATCTCTATGATATTCCCCTCGCGGACTTCGCTGGAAGGTTTGCACTCACGACCTTCGAGCCTCACAGCCCCAAGCTCAATCATCTCCTGCGCGACCGTCCGACGCTTGACGAGCCTCGCGAGCTTCAAAAATTTATCGAGCCTCATGAAAAATTTTTCCCCCTTGCGTAAAATTCTTAAAAGACTAAAATTTCTCTCATACTATCACAAATTAAGAAGGGAGATTTTTTTATGTATTCGTTTTTAGGCGGCCTTGTAATTTTGATTCTTGGCTATCTGATCTACGGCGGAATAGTCGATAAGGTCTTCGCCCCCACCGATGAGCAGACCCCGTGCGTCAAACACCCCGACGGCGTTGACTACGTGCCCATCACTCCGGGCAGAGCGTTCTTGATCCAGCTTCTCAACATCGCGGGGCTTGGCCCCATATTCGGAGCCTTAACCGGAGCAATCTGGGGGCCTCAGGTCTATTTGTGGATCGTCTTCGGAACAATTCTTGCCGGAGCAGTTCATGATTACCTCGTCGGTATGCTCTCAATCCGCAACGACGGCGCGAGCGTCTCCGAGATCACGGGCAAATATCTTGGCGGCTTCATGCTTCAGGTTATGCGCCTGTTCTCGGTCGTGTTGCTCGTCATGGTCGGCGTTGTGTTCATGGTCGGCCCGGCTGGCTTGCTTGCTCTCATGATCACTCAGGGAACTAGCGGAGCTGTCGGAACTGGCGGTGCTGCGGCGACTGTCATGGGCTACGGCGCGGCTGATTGGACGAAGATCCTGACGGTCGTAATTTTGGTTTATTACTTCCTCGCGACTCTTCTTCCTATCGACAAGGTAATCGGAAAGATTTATCCCGTGTTCGGCCTTTGCCTTATCTTCATGGCGATCGGTATCGGCGGCATGACAGTCTACAATCACGTCCAGGGCACCAAGCCGATGATCGAGCTGTGGGAGGGTCTGTACAACATGCACCCGAAAGCTGACTCGATGCCGATATGGCCTCTGATGTTCATCACGGTAGCTTGCGGAGCTATCTCCGGCTTCCACGCGACACAGTCCCCGATGATGGCGCGTTGCTTAACGTCAGAGCGTCAGGGTCGCTTCGTGTTCTACGGAGCCATGGTCGCTGAGGGCATCATCGCGCTGATCTGGGCTTCGGCTGGTATTGCGTTCTACAATGCGACTGACGGCGGTTTCTCGACGGCTGGATTACTCGCGGTCGGCGGCGGCAACTCGACTTCGGTCTATCAGATCTCCGTCGGACTGCTTGGGCCTATAGGGAGCATTCTTGCTCTGCTTGGCGTTGTGGCGTGCCCGATCACGTCAGGCGACACGGCATTCAGAAGCGCACGTTTGACCCTCGCGGACTGGTTCAAGATTGATCAGAAGGGCTTTGCTCCTCGTCTCGCTCTTGCGTTGCCGTTGCTTGCGGCGGGCTATGCGATCTCGTTCCTTGACTACGGCATCGTGTGGAGATACTTCTCATGGTCGAACCAGACTCTCGCCATGATCGCCCTGTGGGCCGGAGCTGTCTATCTCTGCAGGAACGTCGGCGCGGCCAAGGGCTTCATTGCGGCAATCCCGGCGACCTTCATGAGCGCGGTCAGCGTTACGTACTTCTGCATTGCTCCTGAGTGCTACCTGATGCTCCCGAGAATGACGGCTTACGGAATTGGAATCGGCGTTGCGATCCTCTTCTTCGCGATCTACTACGTGAGGGTTTACTCGCCCGAGAGCAAAAAGGCCTAAGACATGAAAAAAATCATTCACGTTGAGGGCATGGGCTGTCAGAACTGCGTCAAGCACGTCAGGGAAGCTCTCGAAGCTCTCGACGGTGTGAAAGGCGCAAACGTCAGCCTCGACACCAACACAGCAGTCATTGAACTTTCAAACGACGTTGCAGACTCTGCAATCATCGCGGCGATTGACGAAGCAGGCTACGATGTAACGAAGATCGAAGCGGCTTAGTGTGAACATAAAGAGATCCCCTTGCGGTTGAACATCGTGAGGGGATTTTTTGTTACAATGAAGTCATGATTAATTTTTTGATTGCTTTAATTCGCTTTCTGCCTCACGGGGCTGCGCTTGCGTTTGGTCGGCTCGTGGGTCGCTTGGCGCGTCTGTTGCTCTGGAAGAAGACCGACAAGTGCGAAGCTCGCTGCGTGAAATCCCTCGGGGTCGGCGTAACGTTGGCTCGCGACATCGTAAAGAAATCTTTCATCAACATGGGCATGTCGGTGGTGGAGTTCATACGCTTCCCCTGCATGAAAGACCGCGTCAAAGACTTCGCGATCTTCGACGAGGCGAGCAAAAAAATTTTGACGGAAGCAATATCACGAGGCCGCGGGGTCATCTTGATGGTGGCTCACATGGATAACTGGGAGCTTGCGGCCATGAGGGTCATCAGCGAGGGCTTCCCGCTCCACGTGGTCTACACGCCTCAGCGCAATCAAGGCGGAGCCAACGACATCATCACGAAGATCAGAACGGAGACCGAGGGAATGTTACTCATCGGCAACAAGGGCGCGGGGCTTCGTGAGATATTCCGAGCTTTGAGGTCGGGAGGTGTCGTCGTGATCATGCAGGACTTGGACGCTCGGCGCGACGGGATCATCATGAACTTCCTCGGCTTGCCCGCGAGTACTCATGACGGGGTCGTGAAGCTCTATCAGAAGTTCAAGTGTCCGATCATACCCGTGCATTACCTCCGAGACCCGCGAGACTTTTCAAGACACTCCGTAACTTTCACGGAAATTCTAAGCGACAGACCCGACAAGAACGGCCGACCGTTTGGTGAGGACCTCGAAGCCTCGCTTGAACTTTGCAACGAAGTGATCGAGTCATGGATACGCCAGAACCCCGAGCAGTGGATGTGGATAATGGACAGATGGGAATTTACGCTGGGCAAGGAAATTTGATTTTGGCATTCGACCCCGGACGCGACAAGACCGGCTTTGCTGTCGTTCGAGAGAGCTGCGAGCTGCTATTCTCCGGGATATTTCCGTCGGACGAACGCGAAAGATTTTTCGACATGCTGACGCGCAGCGACGTTGGGGAGTTCGTCATCGAGAGACGAGCCGAGGACTTCGACTTCATGAGCGACGTGAGATTTATCGCGATCGGAGACGGGACACACAGCAAAGAGTTTCGCAGCTACGTTGGGCGCAGACTGCCGCTCGAGATCAAGATCACTGACGAGAGGAACACGACGCTTGAGGCTCGTAAGCTCTACTGGCGGCTCCACAGTCCCGGACTCTTGGCGCGGCTCCTGCCGGAGGGGCTGAGGGTTCCTCCTCGAGTGCTTGATGATCTGGCGGCGTGGGCGATCGCATTGAGAGCTTTAGCTTGACAAAATAAATGTCGCCCTGTAAAATTCCCTATTGTTGTAGCTTAAAGCATTGAGGCCGGTGTAGCTCAGTTGGTAGAGCAGCTGACTTGTAATCAGCAGGTCGGAGGTTCAAGTCCCCTCGCCGGCTCCAGAGTAAAGCGAACAGATGGTGGAATGGCCGAGTGGTCAATGGCAACAGACTGTAAATCTGTCGACGAGAGTCTACCATGGTTCAAATCCATGTTCCACCACCAATTGCCGATTTAGCTCAGCCGGCAGAGCACATCCATGGTAAGGATGGGGTCTTCGGTTCAAATCCGAAAATCGGCTCCAGAGTACGATCAGGTCGAGACCGATAACGAGATAGATTCCGCTTAAAAGGCGGATTTTTTTGTAGTTATCACTCAGATGTTGACGGAGTCTCAGGCTAAAAAAGAAAAATATCACATGCTCCGTGATGATAGAGAGTTGGATTTAACTTTCGGGATAAAAATAAGTGTTGACATAACTGGGAAAGTAAACATGGTGGGTGATAGAAGAATCGAACTTCTGACCTCTTCCGTGTCAAGGAAGCGTTCTACCTCTGAACTAACCACCCTCGAAACGACAACGCTGTGTATGATATCAAAATTTATTTTTTTGTCAAATTTTTCACGCGTGAGCCTCATAGAGTTTGGGGCGCGCATGGCCAAATATTATATAATATTTCCCGAGAGATGATGATAAAAAGAGAGGAGATTAAAACTTTTTTATGCCTGAAGAAAATGAAATTTTGGACGGACAAGTGAACGAGAGCGAGGGTAGGATACTGAGCCTTCCGCTCGTAGGGGAAATAAAAACAAGCTACCTCAACTACGCCATGAGCGTCATAGTCGGGCGTGCGCTTCCTGACGCGAGAGATGGTCTCAAACCCGTTCAGCGCAGAGTGCTTTTCGCAATGTCGGAGCTTGGCCTTAAACACAACACAGCTTACAAGAAATCCGCGCGTATCGTCGGCGAAACAATGGGTAAATATCACCCGCACGGGGACAGCGCGATTTATGACACCATGGTGAGGCTCGCGCAGAATTGGAATTTGCGTTACCCGCTGGTCGACGGTCAGGGAAACTTCGGCTCGGTTGACGGAGACAGCCCGGCGGCCATGCGTTACACGGAGGCGCGTTTGAGCTGGCTTGGTGAGCTTATGCTTGCGGACATCGACGAGAACACTATAGACTGGGGACAGAATTTTGACGAGTCGCTGAAAGAACCTTTGACGCTTCCGTCAGTCATGCCGAATTTGCTCGTGAATGGCTCGACGGGTATAGCTGTCGGCATGGCTACGAACATTCCGCCACATAATCTCAAAGAGGTCGTTGATGTTCTGTGTTGGCTCATTGACAACGGCATCGAACCCGAACAGGCCGACTTGCGGGATATCATGGCGATCATGCCGGGACCTGACTTCCCAACCGGCGGCGAGATCGCGGGAAGCTCCGGGATAATCGAAGCCTACAGCACGGGACGCGGAAAAATCACGGTGCGCGGAAAATCTCACGTCGAAGAGTCCAAGCGCGGGCGGCAGAGCATCGTTATAACCGAAATTCCTTACGCGGTGAATAAAACTCTGTTGCTCGAAACAATGGTGCAAGCCGTTCAGAACAAAGAGATTGAGGGCGTGTCGGAAATGCGCGACGAGTCAGACCGCGACGGCCTCAGGATCGTTGTCGAGTTGCAGCGCGACGTGGACGCGGATTTCATTACACGTCAGCTTTACAAGCGCACGCAGCTTCAAAGCACGTTCGGAGTTATTAACTTGGCTCTCGTTGACAAACACCCCGTCATTCTGAATATTAAGCAGATGCTTGCGCTGTATCTGAACTATCGCCGCGAGGTCGTCAGGCGCAGGACTGAACACAGGCTCGGGCAGGCTCAGGCGCGTGAGCATATCATCGAGGGACTTAAAAAGGCTCTCGAAAACATTGAAGCCGTCATCAAGATCATCAGAGCTAATAACTCAGCTCCCGAAGCTAAATTCTCGCTTCAAAATGAACTTGGCTTCTCGGACGGTCAGGCTCAGGCGATTTTGGACATGCGGCTGCAGCGTCTG